>NZ_JAZBJP010000007.1:0-238644 GCF_036352915.1 Streptomyces bugieae | reverse complement strand
CCTCAGAGGCCGAACGGCAGGCAGCGTTTCCCGACTGGCTGGACTGGTACAACTACCACCGACCCCATACCGGAATCAGCGGCCACACCCCAGCCAGCCGCGTCACCAACCTGTCCGGACAGCACACCTAGGGGCTGCCGGGGCAGGGTGTGCGCTGCGCGCCGTACGACCTACGGGATGCCCTACCCGTCGTCGGAGGCCGGGCTCGCCTCGCCGTTCACTACTCGCTATCGGGCTGACGAGACGTCACGAAGGACCCCATCCCCGGCGTGGTGACGATGAGCCCTTCCTCCCGAAGGGCGGCCGTGACCTTACGAACGGTCACGAACTCCACGGCTTACGGGGCGTCCGGGGGCTGGCCGGCGTCCTTGAGGATCTCCGCGGCGTTCTTCGCGACGAACGAGCCCATACCGGGTTCCGTGTAGATCAGCCCCTCGGCACGCAGCCCGCTGTTCACCTTCTGGCTCGTCGCCACCGCGATGCCGAACTCTTCCTGCAGCTGGATCACCGACGGGACACGCGTACCGGGCGGGTACGTGCCGTCGGCGATGCGCTGGCGGATTACGTCAGCAACCTGGCGCCACCGAGGTCTGTCAGGAGCAAATTCGATCACCTGAACACGCTAAGCGTGGTATGGCGCATCAGGCGATCTGTCAAATACCTAGTGCACCATAGAATACTTCGCTAGACTCGAAGCGACCCCGGCGGGTGCGCCAACACCCCCGAGGCCTGGTCAACCTCCGCCTGAAGAGAGCAGGTCGACATGCCGAAGCTTATGCATACCCTCATCGCCCTGTTGGGGGAACGGCACACTCGCCACGCCCCCGTCGCCGCCCTTCGACCCAAGCCACCACGTCCACAGCATCTCCACGCTCCCCGCCGCCCCGAATCCCCCCTCGACGGCGACACCTCCCCCCTCGTACGCCCCTATCTCCTCGCCCACGAGCGGCAGCAGGCCCGCCGGGAACGGGCCTTTCTGCGCGAGATGGCGGTTGCTTCATGAGGCGTAGCGGGATGCGGCTGCTGCCCTGGAGCGGGCCGGACGGGCAGCCCTGTTACCTCTCCACCGACCACAGCGGCGGGTTTCTCTCACAGCTCGCCGACGACATGGAAGAGGTGCAGGTGAGCACCGGCGAGGAAGTGTTGGCGCGGGCGACCGAACTGCTGCGGGAGTCGGCAAGGCCGTCTGCCGACGAGCTCCGGTTCTGTGTCCACAGGCTGTGTGAAGCGCTGCGGGATGCGCTGCGGATCGTCGAGAGCCGGGGCGGACGAACCGGCTAGCACCTGAAGAGCGCAAGAGAGCGGGGCCCGGCGGTTGTTACCGCCGGGCCCCGTCCACGTAAAGCCGAGATCCGAGAGCAAGAGCTAAGGGCGACGCGTTACGACAGCGCCAGCCAGGCCGCGCCCGCGATGACCAGGACGGCGACGATGACGCCGACGATAACGCCCACGCGGGGGCCGGCCGACTGCTGGGGGGCCGGGGCGCGGCGGCCGCCGGTCTGGGGGGTGCCGCCCTCGTCCACGAAGGCACGGAACATCTGCGTGCTGCCCGCCGGGTCGTAGTTCCCGTCGGCCTGGTTCTGCGGGTTGGTCGCCATGAGGCAGGACCCTAGCGAACCGGGGGCCCGGGGGCACCCCTGGGGCGCGTGTGGGGCGACCAGGGGAGGAGGGGGACGGGTGGGTCGATGGGGAGAGCCCGCCGCGTGAGGTGTGCCACTTGTGCGTGTTGTGTTCGCGTTGTGGCGATATGGACAGAGCCCCCGGACACCCCCGCGGACCTGCGGCTTTGAGCGAACCGGCCAATTGTTGACGGATTCGCGACAAGAGCTTGGGGCAGCCTTTGCCTGTACATGCCACCCATTCGTTTGCCTTCAGCAACCAACCGTGCGTATGGTTGCCCCAAGCAACAAAAGAAGTGCGATCGAGCTGAGCGATGGATGGGTGGAGGAGCCGGTGGCCGCTCACAGTCAGTACGAGGAGCTGGCCAGGCAACTCAGCGCCATCGGGGCCGTGAAGCGGGAGATGGGGCGGATCCTGCCCCAGGACTGCCCGCCCGCCTCGGCCGCGGTGCTCACCCTTCTCGACCGGCACGGCGAGATGCGGATGAGTCAGCTGGCCGAGCTGATGGCGATCGACATGTCCGTCACCAGCCGGCACGTGGCGCACGTCTGCGAGCGCGGCTGGATCGAGCGTGAGCCCGATCCGGCGGACAAGCGGTCGCGGCTGCTGCGCCTGACCCCGAGCGGCACGGAGATGCTCCAGGAGCTCTCCGAGCGCTACACCGCCGCGCTCGCCCGGTATCTCGGCGACTGGAGCGACGACGACGTCGGTCTCCTCAACGAGCTGCTCGCCCGGCTCCGTACGAGCTTCGGCGACTGCCGGACCCGGGCACACCACGACTTCAGCACCCGTACACCCGCAGGATGAAAAGGAACCACATGGCTACGACCACACCAGCCGGTGTGCGGGGCGGCCACGCCAAGCATGGAGGCGGTCATCACCACGCCTCCGACGGGGCCCCCATGACGCACCGTCAGATCATGGAGGCGCTGTCCGGGCTGCTGCTCGGCATGTTCGTCGCCATCCTCTCGTCGACGATCGTCTCCAACGCGCTGCCCGAGATCATTCACGACCTCGACGGCGGGCAGAGCGCCTACACCTGGGTCGTGACCGCCTCGCTGCTGGCGATGACGGCGACCACGCCCCTGTGGGGCAAGCTCTCCGACCTGTTCAGCAAGAAGCTGCTGGTGCAGTTCGCGCTGATCATCTACGTCGCGGGCTCGGTCGTCGCCGGTCTGTCGCAGAACACCGGCATGCTGATCGCCTGCCGCGTCGTGCAGGGCATAGGCGTGGGCGGTCTGTCCGCCCTGGCCCAGATCGTGATGGCCGCGATGATCTCGCCGCGGGAGCGCGGCCGGTACAGCGGCTACCTCGGCGCCACCTTCGCCGTCGCCACCGTCGGCGGCCCGCTGCTCGGCGGCGTCATCACCGACACCAGCTGGCTCGGCTGGCGCTGGTGCTTCTACGTGGGTGTGCCGTTCGCGGTGATCGCCCTGATCGTGCTCCAGAAGACCCTGAAGCTGCCCGTCGTCAAGCGCGAGGGCGTCAAGGTCGACTGGGCGGGCGCGTTCTTCATCAGCGCGGCGGTCTCGCTGCTGCTGGTGTGGGTGACGCTGGCCGGCGACAAGTACGACTGGATGTCGTGGCAGACGGCCGCGATGGTCGGCGGCGCGGTGGTGCTCGGCGCGGTCTTCGTCTTCGTCGAGACCAAGGCCAAGGAGCCGATCATCCCGTTGCGGCTGTTCCGCAACAAGACGATCACCCTGGCGTCGGTGGCCTCCCTGTTCGTCGGTATCGCGATGTTCACCGGCACCGTCTTCTTCAGCCAGTACTTCCAGCTGGCGCGCGGCAAGTCGCCGACGATGTCCGGCATCATGACGATCCCGATGATCGGCGGGCTGTTCATCTCCTCGACCGTCTCGGGCCAGGTCATCACCAAGACCGGCCGCTGGAAGGCCTGGCTGGTCTCCGGTGGTGTGCTGCTGACCGCCGGCCTCGGCCTGCTGAGCACCATCCGCTACGACACCGAGTACTGGCACATCGCGATCTTCATGGCGCTGATGGGTCTCGGCATCGGCATGATGATGCAGAACCTGGTGCTCGCCACGCAGAACCAGGTGGCCCCGTCGGACCTCGGTTCCGCCTCGTCCGTCGTGACCTTCTTCCGTTCCCTCGGTGGTGCGGTGGGCGTCTCGGCCCTCGGTGCGGTGCTCGCCAACCGCGTCACCCACTACGTCAAGGACGGCCTGGCCGACCTCGGCCCCAAGGCCGCCAAGGCCGCCGCGCACGCCTCCGGCAACAGCGGCGGCATCCCGGACCTGGACGCCCTCCCGGCGCCGCTGCGCACGGTCATGGAGAGCGCCTACGGCCACGGTGTCGCCGATGTGTTCCTCTACGCGGCGCCCTGCGCGCTGCTCGCCTTCCTCTTCACCCTGTTCATCAAGGAGGTCGCGTTGAAGACGCGTGGCGGACTGGCCCAGAGCTCGGAGGGCGCCCAGAGCGGCGCGGGCGCGCCGTCGTCGGCGAGCCCGTCGGTGACCCCGTCGGAGGCGACGCTTCCGCTGCAGGCGGCTGCCGCGGCGGGCGGCGCGGCCGAGGAACGGGAGCCCGTCCTCGTCGGTGCCGCGCCGGTGACCTCCGACGACGGCGGCCACACCCCCTCGTGGGCGCAGCCGGCCGCGCAGCCCCTGCAGGGCTACGCCTCGGCCGGTGGCGGCGACGCCGTGCCCGCCGGGCCGTCCATCCACGGCTTCGTGCGCAACGCGGAGGGCCACCCCGTCCCGCGCTCCGCGGTCACGCTGATCTCGCTCGGCGGCCGTCAGCTCGGCCGGGCGGTCGCCCAGGCCAACGGCTCGTACGTCCTCAGCGCCCCCGGCGCCGGCTCGTACGTGCTGATCGCGGCGGCCGACGGGCACCAGCCGCAGGCGTCCACGGTCGTCGTCGGCGACCAGCCGTACGGCTACGACATCCTGCTCAGCGGCACCAGCGGCCTCGGCGGCCAGGTGCGCAGCGCGGTCACCGGCGAGCCGGTGGCGGACGCCATGGTCGTCGTCACGGACGTCCGCGGCGAGGTGCTGGCCACCGGGAAGACCGGCGCCGAGGGGTACTTCTCCTTCGACGAGCTGGCCCCCGGCACCTTCACGGTCGCGGTGAACGCCGCCGGCTACCGGCCGGCCGCACTG
This sequence comes from Streptomyces bugieae, assembly GCF_036352915.1. Taxonomy (NCBI): domain Bacteria; kingdom Bacillati; phylum Actinomycetota; class Actinomycetes; order Kitasatosporales; family Streptomycetaceae; genus Streptomyces; species Streptomyces bugieae. The sequence goes on along the minus strand of NZ_JAZBJP010000007.1, from coordinate 233,902 downwards.
CCGGTCGAGATCGGCGGCCAGGGCACCACCCGCATCGAGGTCGAGCTGCTGTCCGGCGCGCGGGTGCAGGGCGTCGTACGGGCCGGTGCGGACCGCCGTCCGCTGCCCGACGCCCGGGTGACGCTGGTGGACGCGGCCGGCAACGTCGTGGCCACCTCGACCACCGGTGAGGACGGCGCGTACGCCTTCACCGACCTGGACGCCGGTGACTACACGGTCATCGCGAGCGGCTACCCGCCGCTGGCCACCGGTCTCGCGGTCGACGCCCGCGGGGTGGACGGCCACGACGTCCAGCTCGCCCACCCCGGGGACTGACCCGGGGCCCGGGGCCCGTACGGAATGACGACGGAGCAACCCGGGCAGCAAGACCCCGGGCCGGGACGCGCGGTGAGCGGAGACGCGTCCCGGACCGGACCCCAGGACTCCGGCGGCGGTGTGGCGCACAGGCAGGGGACGGCCTGCACGCCGCCGCCGGGGTCCGACACCCCCGAGCTCCCGGCCCCGCCAGGGCCCGGAGTCGGGGCACCACCAGCAACACACGGGAGAGGCAATGACTTCGACGGGCGCGGGAGCCGCGGGCGTGCGGGCGCAGGTCCGCACACGGGACGGCTGGGCGGTGCAGCACGCCGTGCTGACCGTCACCGACATGACGGGCACGCAGGTGCTGCGTGCCGCGGCGGACGAGGACGGTGCCATCCGCAGCGAGGCGCCGCTGCCCGCCGGCCCGTACACGGTCATCGTGACGGCCGTCGGCTACGCACCGGTCGCCTCCAGCGCGATCGTGACGGCGAGCGGCCGGATGGAGGTGGGCAACGTCGTGCTGGCCCGGCAGGGCGGGGCCGAGCTGCCGCCGCCCGGCGCCTGGACCATCGACCCGATGCACTCCACGGTGGGCGCGGTCGCCCAGCACCTGGGGATCTCCAGCGTGCACGGCCGGTTCACCGAGTTCAGCGGCCGTATCGAGATCGCCGAGGACCTGGGGAAGTCGCGGGTCGACGCGGTCATCAAGGCGTCGTCGATCGACACCGGCAACGGCATGCGGGACGGGCATCTGCGCAACGAGGACTTCCTCAACGTCGAGGTGTACCCGGAAATCACCTACCGCAGCAGCGGACTGTCACCGGCCGGCCCGGACCGCTGGACCGTGCACGGCGACCTGTCGCTGCACGGCGTCATCCGCCCGGTGGACCTCGACCTCAGCTACCTCGGCACCGGCCCGGACCCGTGGGGCGGCGTCCGCGCGGCGTTCCGCGCCACGGCCGAACTGCGGCGCGAGGACTTCAAGATGAACTACAACCAGGTCGTGGCCGCGGGGATCGCGGCGATCGGCACCACCCTGAAGGTCGAACTGGACATCCAGGCGGTGCAGGGGGAGAGCTTGCCGATGGCGTGAGGGGGGTGTGGGAGCGGGGTGGTGGGAGCTGGGTGGCGGGAGCCGGGTGGCGGGAGCCGGGTGGCTGGAGCCGGGTGGCTGGGCCGTAACGCGGGGCGGCGGGAATGCCTCACCGCCGCGCCGCGTTGTGGCCCCGCAGGGGGCGCTCCGGCCCCCTAGCTAGGGGATCTGTTTCCCCGACCCCTAGGGCCCTCCCCTCCCCCCGGCCCCTCTCCCTCCGGCCCTCTCCACACCCCCGCGCGGGTCACGCCTCGTGCCCGTGCCCGTGCCCGCCGCCGCCCCGCATCGCCTCGATCCCCGCGATCTGCAGGTCGAGCGCGAAGGCGAAGTCCCGGTCCAGCATGGCCACGGCCGACCGGCCCGTACGGACGCGGTCGGCGCGGAGGGACAGCTCCATCGTCTCGGCGAACTCCGGGCGGCCCGAGATGGCCGAGACGACCTGCTCGAAGTAGTCGTCCAGGCTGATGCCCGCGGCCCGGCACCGCGCCTCGTGCGTCGCCCGGATCGTCGCGAAGCCGTAGACGAAGTGGAACAGCGACGCCAGCGCGCCGGACGTGCGCTCGGCGTCCAGGCCGCTGCTCGCCATCACCCGCAGCGTGGCGTTGGAGAACGCGGTGGAGTGCGGGCCGATGTTGATGAACTCGGCCAGCAGCCGGGCCGCCCAGGGGTGGCGCAGCAGCATGTCGCGGTAGCCGGTGGCGAGGACCCGGAGCTGTTCGCGCCAGTCGGCGCCGGGCTCCGACTCGTCGGGCAGGGGCAGTTCGCCGGCCACCGCGTCGACGGCAAGCTCCAGCAGATCGTCCTTGGTGTCGACGTACCAGTAGACGGACATCGCGGTGACGCCGAGCTCGGCGGCGAGCCGGCGCATCGAGAACCTCGCCAGTCCCTCGTCGTCCAGCAGCCGGACGGTCGCCCCGATGATCTTTTCGAGGTCGAGCCCGGCCGGCTGCTCCGCCTTGCGCTTGAGCGGGGGGCGCTCGGTCAGCCAGACGCTGTGCGGCCGCTTACCGGCACGGCCGTTGGTCGCGGTCATGGCGTCCGTCCTCTTCTTCTTCACGTGTTGCACGGGTTCACGTGCAACACGTGGTTCACGTGCTGCACGGGGTTCACGTCTTGCACGTCGGCGTACGACGATCTTCCGCACCGTCGATCTCTGCACCGACGATCTTCCGCACCGACGATCTTCTGCACCGACGATGCTATTCCGCGGCAGCGGCGGCCGCTTCCGGCCCGTGCGGCATCCCGGGCGGTGTCCCGGGCGCTCCCGATGCCGTAGCCGCCCCTGTCGCCTCCTGCCCCCCTTGCGCCTCCGGTGTCCCCTGGTCCTGCCCGGTGCGTTCCGCCCGGCGCTGGAGTACGGCGGCGAGCAGCCCGCCCAGGAACACCGCGGCCGCGCCGACCAGCTGGCTGGTGCCGATGCCGGAGGCGAAGGCGTCCTGGACGGCGGTGCGTTCGGCGGCGGTGTGCGTACGGGCGAGCGCCGCGGAGAGCGAGCCGGCGCCCGCGGCCACCAGCGGGAGCAGGGCCGTGAAGCGGATGTTGAGGACCGCGCCGAGGACGGCGACGCCCAGGCCCTGGCCGAATTCCATCAGCGTGCCGTTGACCCCGGCGCCCACCCCGGCCTTGGCCGGCGGGATCGCGGACATGATCGCGTTGGCCATCGTCGGCATGGCGAGCGCGACGCCGATGCCCATCACGATGAGGCCGGTGAGCATGCCGCCGTAGCTGTGTCCGCCGAGCACCGATATGGCGGCGAGTCCGGCGGCGAGCAACGACATCCCGGTGATGATCATGCCCGGGGTGCCGAACTTCGGCATCAGACGGGCGCCCAGGCCGGTGAAGTTGATCAGGATGACGGTGACGGCGAGCGGCGCCATCCGCAGCCCGGCGTCCAACGGGCCGTATCCGAGCACCAGTTGGAGGTGCTGGGTGAGCAGGAACATCGAGCCGCCCATCCCGAAGGCGACCAGGATGCCGCCGGAGACCGCGCCGATGAACCGGCGGTTGCGGAAGAAGTGCATGTCCAGCATGGGGTGCGGGGTGTGCAGTTCCCATCCCGCGAAGAGGGCGAGGCCGGCGATCCCGATGGCGGCGGAGATAAGCACTTGGCCCGAGAGCCAGCCGTCGCGCGGTCCGGAGATGATCGCGAATACCACCCCGACCATGCCGATCATGGAGAGCAGAGCGCCGAGGAGGTCCGGGCGTTCACCGCCGCGGCTCTTGGACTCGGGGACGAGGGTGACCACGGCCGCCACCGCTATGACGGCGACGGGGAGGTTGACCAGGAACAGCGAACCCCACCAGAAGCGGTCGAGCAGCGCACCGCCTATCAGCGGGCCGGCGGCGAAGCCGAGGGAGTTGACCGAGCTCCAGATGCCGATCGCCTTGGGGCGCTCCTCGTCGTCGAAGATCTGCATGACGACCGCGAGCGTGGTGGTGACCAGCAGGGCTCCGCCGACGCCCATACCGGCCCGGGCCGCGATCAGCTGGCCGGGCGACTGGGCGAGCGCGGCCCCGAGCGAGGCCAGGCCGAACAGCACCAGGCCGACGGCGAGCATCTTCTTGCGGCCGTAACGGTCGGCGGAATTGCCGGCGGTGAGCAGCAGGCCCGACTGGACCAGCGAATAGGCGTTGATCATCCACTGGACGTCGGCGGTGGTCGCGCCCATCTCCTTGGTGAGGGAGGGGATGGCGACGTTCAGGACGGTGTTGTCGAGGATGACCGTGAGCTGGGCGACGCAGATGACGGCCAGGATCAGCCAGCGGGTGGCATGCCGGCCCGGCGGCTGGAGCGTGGTGGGTGCGGCGTCGGTGGCCACGGGGGACGGCATACGGGCTCCCTGTGCGATGTGAGCGGTTGCCATACACCGTACAGGGAGGGTTATACGCCGTACATTTGGTTTTCGGCCGAGTGGGGGCGGGGGGCGACCAATTCCGGGCAACCGTTTTCGGGCGTCCGTTTCTGGGGCGACCGCTTTCCGGCGTCCGTACTGGTCAGGCCCCCGCCTGCCTCACTGCTCAGGCCCTCCTCGTCACCGGTCAGGCCCCCTGCCTCACCGCTCAGGCCCTCCTCGTCACCGGTCAGGCCCCCTGCCTCACCGCTCAGGCCCTCCTCGTCACCGGTCAGGCCCCCTGCCTCACCACTCAGACCCGCTTCGTCAGGTCGTAGAAAGTGGCGCTGCCGACCGTGACCTTCTTGAAGGTCTTCTCGACCCAGGAGCTGATCTTGGACGAGTGGCCCTGTCCGCCGCCGCCCGGACCGCCACGGCCCCCACGTCCGCCGAATCCACCGGGCCACTCCCGGCCACCGGGGCCACCGGGACCCCCGGCGCCGAAGCCGTCCCGGCCGCCCGCGATGAAGTAGTGGATCTTCCCTTCCGCGACGTACTTCTTGAACTGTGCGAGGGTCGGCGACGGGTCGCTGCCGTTGAAGCCGCCGATCGACATCACCGGCTTCTGGGTGGCCAGCTGGTAGCCGGCGGCGTTCTGCGAGCCGATGGCCGCCGCGGCCCAGGTGTAGTCGCCGGCGTTCTTCTCCACCAGGGCCTTGGCCCGGGCGCTCACCTCGCTGCCGTTGAGCAGGCCGCCCATGCCACCACGCATGCGGCCCATACCGGCACCCGCGCCCTTCGCTCCCGGTATGCCCGGCAGGCGACCGGCAGCGTTTCCGGGAGCACCGGCGGCGCCAGGGGCACCAGGGGCTCCGGGGAAGGCTCCGGGCGCTCCGTGGGCCCCGGCCTGCATGCCGCCGCCCGGCATCGCGCCGTTGTTGCCGCGCCACATGCGGTGCCGGCCTCCGGGGAAGCCGCCGCCCGGCCCACCCATACCACCGCGCACCGAAGGCCCGGCCGTGATGATCGACCCGCCCTTGGGCGTGTTGACGGTGTCGAGCGTGTACGCGACCGGTCCCGCCAGCGCCGTGACCACCCCGAGTCCCGCGGCGACGACACCGAACCGCCGGGCGACCGGGACCCGGACCCCCGCCGCCGCCTGCCGGTCCGCCGCCGCTGCCTGCCGGTCCGCCGTCACGTCCTGCCGGTCCGCCGTCACGTCCTGCCGGTCCGCCGTCACGTCCTGCCGGTCCGCCGTCACGTCCTGCCGGTCCGCCGTCACGTCCTGCTGGCCCGCCGTCACGTCCTGCTGGCCCGCCGCTGCCGTCTTCCGTACGCCCAGCACGAGCCCCACCGCCGCCAGCGCCCCGAGCACCAGCACCGTCCAGCGCAGCCACGGCAGCCAGTCGGGCGAGCGGTCCAGCAGGACGTACGACCAGACCGCGGTCACCGCGACCGTCAGCGCCAGCACGACCGACGCCAGCCGCCCGCCGCGCCGCCACAGCAGGGTCGCGCCCATACCGACCAGCGCCGCGATGTACGGGGCCAGCGCGATGTTGTAGTACTGGTGGAAGATCCCGGACATGAAGCTGAACGTCGTGAAGGTCATCAGCAGCGCGCCGCCCCACACCAGGAACTCGGCCCGCTGACCGGCCTGTTCGGCGGCGAGACCGGCCGCAGAGGTCACGGTGACGGCCTGCCCGCCCCCGGCCCGATCTCCTCCGGCCTGACCGTCCCCGGCCTGTTCACTCCCGGCCTGACCGCTCCCGGCCTGACCGCCCCCGGCCTGCCCGCTCCCGGCCTGTTCGGCGGCAGCAGGCACGGCGCCGGCGTCCGTACGCCGGGCCCGCCACAGCAGCCCCACCGCCACCACCAGCAGGATCAGCGCGGCCGGCAGCAGCCAGGAGATCTGCCCGCCCATGTCGGACGAGAACAGCCGGGTGAGGCCGGTCTCACCCCAGCCGCCGCCCCCGCCCGGCCCGCGTCCGCCCCCGCCGACGCTGCCGGTCTCGTTGCCGCTGATCCGCCCGAAGCCGTTGTAGCCGAAGGTCAGCTCCAGGAAGCTGTTGGTCTGCGAGCCGCCGATATACGGCCGCGAGGACGCCGGCCAGAGCTCGACGATCGCCACCCACCAGCCTCCGGACACCACGATCGCCAGCCCGGCGAGCAGCAGTTGCCCGAACCGCTTGCGCAGGCCCACCGGCGCACAGCACGCGTAGACCACGGCGAGCGCCGGCAGGATCAGCCACGCCTGGAGCGTCTTGGTGAGGAACCCGGCGCCGAAGCAGAGCCCGGCCAGCACCAGCCACTTCGTCCGGCCGTCCGCAAGGGCGCGCAGGACGGCCGCGACCGCGCACACCATCAACAGGCACAGCAGCGCATCGGGGTTGTTGAACCGGAACATCAGCGCCGCCACCGGCGTCACCGCCAGCGCCCCGCCGGCGAGCAGTCCCGCGCCCGCCCCGAACCGCCGCCGCACGGCCGCGTAGAGCACCCCGACGGTCGCCACGCCCATCAGCGCCTCGGGCACCAGGATCGCCCACGAGCTGAGGCCGAAGAGGCGTACGGACAGCGCCATCGGCCAAAGCGCGGCCGGCGGCTTGTCGACGGTGATCGAGTTCGCGGCGTCGGACGAGCCGAAGAAGAACGCCTTCCAGCTCTCGCTGCCGGCCTGTACGGCGGCCGAGTAGAACTGGTTGGCGTAGCCGGAGGCGGACAGGCTCCAGAGGTAGAGCACGGCCGTGACCAGCAGCAACGCCACCAGCGCGGGTCGCGCCCAGCGCTCCCGGGAGGCGGCGCCAGGGGTGTACGGGTACGGGTCCGGATGCGGATGCGGACGCGGGTTCATCGGGTGCTCCTGAAGAAGTCGTGGTTCCGGTCGTGCGGTTGGGCGCCCCCGTGGACGTCCTCGACGACGTCCCGGCGCTCGCGGTCCGGGAACACCCAGGCGCGGAAGAGCAGGAACCGCAGCACGGTCGCCGCCAGGTTGGCGGCCACCAGCACCGCCAGTTCGGTGCCGTGCGAGGCCGGCCCGCTGGCCGCGTCCAGTGCGGCCAGGGACCCGCTGGTCAGGACCAGGCCGATGGCGAAGACCACCAGGCCCTGGGCCTGATGGCGGACCGCCCGGTCCCGCCCCCGCACCCCGAAGGTGAGCCTCCGATTGGCCGCCGTATTGGCCATCGCGGACAACAACAGTGCGGCGGCGTTGGCCAGTTGGGCGCCGGTGCCGAGGCGGAAGAGGGAGTAGAGCCCGAGGTACAGCAGAGTGCTGAGGCCGCCGACGACACAGAAGCCGACGAGCTGACGGGCCAGCCCGCCCGGCACACCGGGCAGTTCCCGGTCCCGCGGATCGTCCCCGAACGGGCGGGCCAGCCGGTCCAGCGGCAGCGCACCGGTCGCCAGCGCCCGTCCCACCCGCCAGACGCCCTTCAGGTCGTCGGTGGCCGTGCGCACGATGTGCACGGTGCTGTTCGGGTCGTCGACCCAGTCCACCGGCACCTCGTGGATCCGCAGTCCGGCCCGCTCCGCGAGCACCAGCATCTCGGTGTCGAAGAACCACCCGGTGTCCTCGACCATCGGAAGCAGCCGCTCCGCGACATCGCCCCGTATGGCCTTGAACCCGCACTGCGCATCGGAGAAGCGGGCGGCGAGCGAACCCCGCAGGATGAGGTTGTACGTTCGCGAGATGAACTCCCGCTTCGGTCCGCGAACGACCCGCGCGCTCCGGCTGAGCCGCGAGCCGATCGCCAGATCCGAGTGCCCGGAGATCAACGGCGCGACCAACGGCAACAGGGCATTGAGGTCCGTCGACAGGTCGACGTCCATGTAGGCCAGCACCGGCGCCTCGGAGAGCGACCACACGGTGCGCAGCGCCCGCCCGCGCCCCTTCTGCTCCAGCCGTACGGCCGTGACCTCGTCGATCGCGTCATCGAGCAGTGCGGCGACCTCGGGCGTACGGTCGGTGCTCGCGTTGTCCGCGATGGTGATCCGGAACCCGTACGGGAAGGTCCGCGCGAGGTGCTCGTGCAGGCGCCGGACGCAGCGCTCCAGGTCCGCCTCCTCGTTGTAGACGGGGATGACCACATCCAGCACGGTCGCGGTCTGGCCGAGGCGCAGATGCTCGCGAGGTGGCAGGGAGCCCAGCGGTGTGTCGGGCGGCTGTGTCGTCGTCATGCACCGACCCTCGCCAACCGCCCTGTCACGGCCGTGTGGTGAGCCTGTGGCTGAGCTGTGAGCCGGGCTGTGAGCCCCGAGCCGTGGGCCGGAGGCCGGAGGCCGGGGTGCGGAGGCCTGGGTGCGGAGGCCGGGGTGCGGAGGCCGGGGTGCGGAGGCCTGGGTGCGGTGAGGAAGCCCGGGGGGGGCGGTCAGGGAGCCCGGGGTGCGGTCAGGGAGCCCGGGGGGGCGGTCAGGGCTGCGGTGCCGGGGACCCCGCCGGCAGGGTCACCGTGAAGACGGTTCGCCCCGGCGCGCTCTCGACGCCGACCGTACCGCCGTGCGCGGCGACCACGGCCTGCACGATCGCGAGCCCGAGCCCGGTGCTGCCGGCCGCCCGCGAACGGGAGGCGTCCCCGCGCGCGAACCGCTCGAACACCCGCGGCAGGAGGTCCGCCGGGATGCCGGGCCCGTCGTCCTCCACCTGGAGCCGGACGGCGGGCTGTGGGGCCCGGCCGTATCGGGCACGCCCGTGGAGGGCCTGACCCGGTGATGCCTGCGCTTGTGTGGCCTGACCCTGTGCGGCCTGACCCAGTGCGGCCTGCCCCTGCGGCACCGGGACTCCGACCGCAGGGAATCCGACTTCCGGGGCTCCGACTTCCGGGACTCCGACCGCCGGGACTCCGACCGCCGGGACCACCCGGGCCGTCACCGTCGTCCCCTCCGGCGTATGCGTCCGGGCGTTGGCCAGCAGGTTCACCAGGACCTGGTGCAACCGCCCACCGTCCGCGTGGACCCACGCCGGTTCGTCCGGCAGTTCCAACCGCCACCGGTGTCCGGGCCCGGCCGCCCGGGCATCGCTCACCGCGTCCGCCACCAGCGGCGAGAGATCAGTGCTCTCGTACGAGAGCGGCCGCCCCGAATCGAGCCGTGCGAGCAACAACAGGTCCTCCACCAGCCCCGTCATCCGCTCCGCCTCCGACTCGATCCGGCCCAGGGCGTGCCGGGTCACCGGCCCGGGTCGCTCGTCCCCGCGCCGGGTCAGCTCGGCGTACCCCCGGATCGACGCCAGCGGCGTCCGCAGCTCATGGCTGGCGTCGGCGACGAACCGCCGCACCCGCATCTCGCTCTCCTGACGCACCGACAGCGCCGAGCCCACGTGCCCCAGCATCCGGTTCAGCGCCGCCCCGACCTGCCCCACCTCGGTCCGGGCATCCGCCTCGGCAGCCGGTACGCGGACGTGCAGCGCCACCTCGCCCTGGTGCAGCGGCAGTTCGGACACCCGGGTGGCGGTGGCGGCGACCCGGCGCAGTGGCCGCAGCGCGATCCCCACCATGCTCGCCCCGGCCATCCCCGCCGCGACCAGCCCGGCGACCGTCACACACGTCTCGATGAGCACCAGCCGGCCGACCGTGTCCTCGACCTCGCCGAGCGGTTGCCCGGCCACCAGTGAGCCGTCCCTCGCGGACTGCACGCGGTAGTCGCCGAGCCCGGGCAGCTCGGCGGTGTGCGGACGGCCGTCCCTCGGTACGCCGTTCAGCGCCGCGACCTGCCCACCGGTCAGCCACGCCAGCCGCTCCGAGGGATCCCGGCTGGTCGAATTGTTCAGCCGGGCTCCCACGTCGAGGGCACCGTCCGGCCCGACCCGCGCGCCCACCGTGCCGACGGGCTGACCCCCCATCGCGACGAAGTCGAGGGGCTGGCTCCGCATCGGATCGTGCGGCCGCGGCATCATCGCCCGTTCGACCGTGGCATTCAGCCGCTCGTCCAACTGCCCCTGGAGGTACGAGTGCAACGCGATGGTGGTGACGACCCCGATCACCGCCCCCACAACGGCAATCAGGGCCACCGCCGACACCACCAGCCGCGTCCGCAACGTCCACCGCCGCCGCACCGGCCCCCACCCTGACCACCTGCGGCCGGGCACGGACTCGGACTCGGACTCGGACACGGACTCGGACACGGGCATGGGCATGGACGCAGGCACGGACACAGACGAGGGCGCGCCCCCGGTTAGAGGCCCGGGCACGGACCCGCCACCCGAAACAGGCGCGGAGCCCACATCCGCAACGGGCGAAGGTGCGGGTCCCGAAACAGATGCCCTCTCGGCATCCGGATCAGGACCGGGACCGGCATCCGGACCAGGACCGGGACCGGCATCCGGACCAGGACCGGGACCGGGACCAGGACCGGGACCGGGCAGCGGCGCAAGCACGGGATCGGGCACCGCTCCGCTACCCAGCCGGCTTGATCAGATAGCCCGCACCCCGCCGCGTATGGATCATCGGCGCCCGCCCGGCATCGATCTTCCGCCGCAGGTACGAGATGTACAGCTCCACGACATTGGCCTGGCCGCCGAAGTCATAGCTCCAGACCCGGTCGAGGATCTGGGTCTTGCTCAGCACCCGCCGCGGATTGCGCATCAGATACCGCAGCAGCTCGAACTCCGTTGCCGTCAGGTGGATTTCCTGCCCGTCCCGCCACACCTCATGGCTGTCCTCGTCCAGTACCAGATCGCCCACGGTCAGCCGCGACTCGCTCCGGGCGGCCGCCGCCCCGGCCCGGCGCAGCAGGCCCCGCAGCCTCGCCACGACCTCCTCCAGGCTGAACGGCTTGGTGACGTAGTCGTCCCCGCCGGCCGTCAGCCCGGCGATCCGGTCCTCGACCGCATCCTTGGCCGTCAGGAACAGCACCGGCACGTCCGGCAGTTCGCGCCGCAGCCGTCCGAGCAGCGTCAGCCCGTCCATGTCCGGCAGCATGACGTCCAGCAGCACCGCATCCGGCCGCCAGCTACGGGCGGAGCGCAGTGCCCCCGCACCGTCCCCTTCGGCACGGATGTCCCAGCCCTCGTACCGCAGCGCGAGCGACAGCAGATCGGCGAGCGAGGACTCGTCGTCGACCACCAGCACCCGCACCGGGCTGCCGTCCGGCCGCAACAGCTCCGGCTGCTTCCCGGGCGCTCTTCTCGCCGAGCCCGCCGGAACCGACGAAACCGGAACTGACGCAGCATGAAGAGCCGCTGAGGACGACGAAGTCACGGTCATGCCGGTGAGCTTGACCCTCGCTCGTGAGAGCTCCCTTGCTCCTTCCTGTGAATCTCCTGAGAATCCCGGACGCAGCCCGCGACCGGGTCACGGCCCGGACTGGGTCACGACCGGGGCCCGTGATCGGGCTCGTGATCGGGTCCGGGACCGGCCTGGGCCGCCCCCCGCGCGGTCCAGGCCGATCACCACTGCCCCAAGCATGGCACCCCCCACTGACAATCGCCCTGACCAGCACTTTTACCCCTGCACGGGACCTCACCCAGCCACCCCTGACCGCCCGGCGTACCGTCCCCCCATGACCCACGACGCCCTGACCCACGACGGCCTGACCCACGACGGCCTGACCCCCAACTCCCGGCCGGCCGACTCCTTTTCGGCCGACTCCCTGCCGGGCGACGGACTGCCGGACGACGCGCTGCCGGATGACGCGCTGAGCCTCGTCGCCCTCTCCGGCAGCCTGCGCGCCCGTTCCTCCAACGGCGCGGTGCTGAACTCCGCCCTCGCCCTGTGGGACGGCCCCGCCACCACCGCGGACATCGGAGCGCTCCCGCACTTCAACCCCGACCTGGACGGCGAGGACGCCACGCCCCCCGCCGCCGTCGCCGCCCTGCGCACCGCAGTGGCGTCCGCCGACGCCCTGCTCATCGTCAGCCCCGAGTACGCGCACGGAGTCCCCGGCGTCCTCAAGAACGCACTCGACTGGCTGGTCAGCAGCGGTGAGGTGGTCCACAAGCCGGTCGCGGTGATCACCGCGTCCCCCTTCCCCACCGGCGGCGATCACGCCAACGCCCAGCTCCGGGAGACCCTGCGCATGATGACGGGCGAGGTCATCACGGCCGCCTGCCGCGAAATCCCCGCCATCGGCCCGAAGATCGACGGCGCGACGGAACGCGTCTCGGACGAGGCCACCCTCACCGACCTGGCCACGGCCCTGACCCACCTGGCCACCGCCGCCACGGGAACACCGGCGGCCCGCTAGCGCCCTGAGGCACCCGGCACACCGCCAGCAGGCCGCTCCACCACGGCAACAGCCGCAGCCACAGCCATAGCCCCGACTACGCCCCGGCTCCGACCGGACCCGACTACGCCCCGGCCCCGCTCCCCACCCCGAACAACCGCGCCGCGTTCCCGTAACAAACCCCGCGCAGCCACTCGTCCCCCATCCCCAACCGGGCCAGCGCCTCCAGCGCATGGGCGTACCCGTAGGGGATGTTGGGGAAGTCGCTGCCGAACAGCACCCGTTCGCCGAGGTCCGCCAGCCGGGCGCGCTCGGTCCGCGGGAACGGCGCGGTCTGTTCCGCGAAGTCCGTGAAGGCCATCGTCGTATCGAGGTGCACCCCGGGATACCGTTCGGCCAGCTCAAGGAAGTCGGCGTACTCCGGCATGCCCAGGTGCGCGATGATCAGCCGGAGCCGGGGATGGCGGGCCAGCACCCGTGCGATCGGCTCCGGACCGGTGTGCTTGCCCGGCGCGGGCCCCGACCCGCAGTGCACGACCACCGGCACCCCCGCCTCCGCGACGGCCCCCCACACCGCATCCAGCCCCGCACCCGCCGGGTCGTACGCCCCCACCTGCACATGCGCCTTGAAGACGCGTACGCCGCCGGCGAGTTCGGCCCGTACGTACGCCTCCGCGCCGTCCTCGGGGAAGAACGTCGCGGTCCGCAGGCAATCGGGCGTACGGGCCGCGAAGTCGGCCGCCCAGCCGTTCAGCCACTGCGCCATTCCCGGCTTGTGCGGATAGATCATCGAGGTGAACGCCCGCACGCCGAAGCCGCGCAGCACCGCCAGCCGCTGGTCCTCCTCGAAGCGGTACGCGATCGGCCACTCCCGGCCCACCAGCGGCCCGGCCGCATCGAAATACGCCCAGACCTTCGCCATCACACGCTCCGGCATGAAGTGCGTATGGACGTCGATCAGCCCCGGCAGCCCCAGCCCCCGCCAGAACGCCCCCACCCGCTCGTCCCCGTCCGCCACCCCGGCCCCTCCTCAGTCCATCCGCCACACCGGCGGCCGGCCCCCAGCCTCGCAGGCGCGTCCCCCTCAGCAGAATCCCCTCGAAAGGCCCGTTGCTCCTCAGGCGCGAAGAGCCCGTCGCGCCGAGACTCAAAGAGTCCGTTGCTCCTCGGACTCGAAGAACCCGTTGCCCCTCGGACTCGAAGAACCCGGTGCGCCTCAGAACAGCCCTTCCTGTTCCCCGCCCCGCTCCCCTCCCCGTTCCGGCCCGCCAGGTCCCGCCGTACGGGCCGGCAGCACCGGCACGGTCGTCACCCGCCCCGCGGCCGCCCCCAGCACCCACCCCGACAGCAACCGCGCATCCATCACCGCCACCGGCCACGGCCCACCGGCCCCCGCCCCCTGCCCCGCACCGGAACGCCGCACCTCAGCCTCACCCGCCGCCCCCTCGACTCCTCCCACCAGCCGCAGATACACATCCGACCCGGCCCCGGCCAGCACCTCCCCCACGATCTCCGCCCCCGCCGTCAGCCCGCCCAACACCGCCGCACCGGCCGGTACCCGGTCGAGCCCGAACAGCTCCGTATGGTCCGTACACGCGAACTCCAGCGGCTCAAGCGTCTCCGGCCATCCACCCAACTGCCGCGCCCTCGCGTGGATTTGAGCCAGCTCGGCGCACCGCTCCGGCACCGCCGGCAGCACCCCCCGCGCCGCCCGCTTCGCCGCCTTCGTGAAGCGGTCCGGGATCGCCAGGGCGCTCCCCAGCAGCGCCTCCGCCCGTCGCGCCGCCATCAGCGGTCCGCGGCCCAGCCATGCGTACGCCACCGCGCCCTGCTCCACCAACCGCGCCGGCCCCCGCTCGGCGGCCGTGATCCCCACCTTGAGCAGACCGGGCCCGAAGTACGCGAGGTAGACGGCATACGGGCGCGGGTCGTCGGCCATGGTGTCCGCGGCCACCGACCGCGAACGGTCCAACTGGGCGCACCGCGCGCACTGGTCCTTGGCGCTCTCCCCGTCCAGCACCGCCGCATACGGGCACACCAGCCAGCGGCCGGCCCGCCGCACACCCAGGCAACGGCGCTCCCCCTGCGCCGCGAAGGCCAGCATCTTCCCCGCGGGGAGCAGACTCTCCCGCTCCTCGTCCCGCTCGGCGCAATACCAGCCCAGCCGCTGCCCGAACCCCGCCGACGCCCCCTCCGCCCCGCGCCCCGCCGGAGGCGCCGATCCACCCCCCGCCGACCCGCCGGGCTCCCTCAGCCCGTCAGCCCCCCTCAGCGCACCGGAGCCCGTCAGCGCACCAGACACCGCCCCCGACCCGAACCCCGCTCCCGGCCCTGGCCCTTGCCTTGGCCCCGCCCCTGACCCCGTCCGTACCCCCGAACCACCGCCTGACCAGCGCGGTCCCGTACATCGCCACCACACATCGCCAGCGTACGACCCCCCACTGACAACGCCCGTCTCACACACGAGCGCCCGCCTCCCACACGCGCGCCCGTCCCCCGCACCCGCACCCGCACCCGCACCCGCAATCCACAGCCTCCGGCCCGCCCCTCCCGCAAGCCACAGCCCCGCCCCGCTCCGGCTCAGGCCCCGCCAGCCCCCAGCCGCCAGGCCCACAGCCACTCCCCACCCCTCAAGCCACCAACCCACCCCCACCCCGACGCCGACGCCGACGCCGACCGCCGACCGTCTCCCTCTCCTTCGCCCCCGGCCCCGACCCAGGCCCCGGCCCCGCTGCCGCTGCCGCCCCCAGCCCAGGCCCCGGCGTCGCCCCCGCCCCCACTCCCGGCCCCCGAAACGTGCTCCGATACGTCCGCGGCGACACCCCCAGCGCCGACTGCAGATGCTGCCGCAGCGACGCCGCCGTACCGAAGCCGGCCTCCGCCGCGATCCGGTCCACCGTCAGCTCCGTCTCCTCCAGCAACTGCCGTGCCCGCTCGATCCGTTGCTGAGTCAGCCACTGCAACGGCGAGATCCCCGCCTCCTCCCGGAACCGCCGGGTGAAGGTCCGCACGCTCATCGCCTCGCACGCCGCGAGCTCCCGCAGCGTCACCGGCCGGTCCAGGTGTTCCAGGGCCCAGGCCCGCGCCCGGCCCGTCGAGGACACCTGCGACTCCGGCATCGGCCGCCGGATGTACTGCGCCTGGCCGCCCTCACGGTGCGGCGGTACGACGGTCCTCCGGGCCACATCATTGGCGACGGCCGCCCCGTGGTCGCACCGCACCATGTGCAGACACAGGTCGATGCCCGACGCGACCCCCGCCGCCGTCAGCACGTCCCCCTCATCCGTGTACAGCACGTCCGCGTCCAGCTCGACGTGCGGGAACAGTCGCCGGAAGTCGTCCACCGACCGCCAGTGCGTCGTCGCCCGCCGCCCGTCCAGCAGCCCGGCCGCCGCCAGCACGAACGCGCCCGTACAGATCGACGCGATCCGCGTCCCCGGCCGGATCCGCCCCAGCGCCTCGGCCAGTTCCGCGCTCAGCCGCCCGGCCGTACTCTCCGCCCGGTCGTAATCCGCCCCGGAGGCCGGCACGACCACGGTGTCCGCCTCGGCGAGCGCCTCCGGCCCGTGCGCCACACACACCGTGAAGTCCGTGTCCGTCCGCACCTCCCCCGGCTCCAGCGCACAGGTCACCAGCTCGTACAGCCGCTCCCCGTCCGCCGATCGGGCCTCGCCGAAGATCCGGTGCACGATGCCCACCTCGATCGGCAGCATCCCGTCCCGCACCAGCACCGCCACCCGATGCCGCCGCACCCCCTCACCCCCGACGGCTCTCCCAGCCCCGGGCCCCATGACTGTCCCCATACCGTTCCCCATACCGTTCCGCACACCATTCCCCATGGCCCGATCCTTGCAGAGTATGGCCATCCGGCCACTCGTTCGTACGCCCGCCCGCCCGGACAGTGGGTGTCATGAAGATCCTCTGGCTGTTCGCCCACCCCGACCCGCGCTCCCTCAGTGGCGCCCTCAAGGAGGAGGGCCTGCGCACGCTCGAAGCCCACGGCCACGAGTACCGCGTCTCCGACCTGTACGCGATGAAGTGGAACCCGGTGGTCGACGCCACCGACTACGGCCACGACCCCACCGACCGCCTCCACGTCGGCCCGGCCTCCGAACACGCCTACACCCACGGCCACTTGAGCCCGGACATCGCCGAGGAACAGTCCAAGGTCACCTGGGCGGACACCGTGATCATCCAGTTCCCCCTCTGGTGGTACGGCATGCCCGCCATCCTCAAGGGCTGGTTCGACCGCGTCTTCATCAAGGGCTTCGCCTTCGGCCACACCGACCCGGAGACCGGCCGCCCGCTGCGCTACGGCGACGGCCGGCTCACCGGCAAACGCGCCATGGTGATCACCACCGCCGGCGCCCGCGCCGCCACCCTCGGCCCGCGCGGCGTCAACGGCGACCTCAACGATCTCCTCTTCCCCCTGCAGCACGGCACCCTCTGGTACACCGGCATGTCGGTGCTCCCGCCCCTCCTGATCCCCAGCGCGGACCGCACCACCCCCACCGCCTACGCAACCGCCGCCACCCGCCTACGCGAGCGCCTGCACACCCTCCCCACCACGGACCCCCTCGCCTTCCGCCACCAGAACACCGGCGACTACGACGACGACCTCCTCCTCCACCCCCACCTCACCCCCACCCCCGCGGGCCCCTCCGCCCACTACACAGCCCCACCCCCGCCCCACCACCCCTGACACCGCGCGAACGCAAAGCCCTTGGAACGCAAAAAAGCCGCAGGGCCGTGGATGAAGATCCACGGCCCTGCGGCGTCAGTAGCGGGGACAGGATTTGAACCTGCGACCTCTGGGTTATGAGCCCAGCGAGCTACCGAGCTGCTCCACCCCGCGTCGGTTCCCCGAACACTACGCGACTCCGGCCCCCACGCCTAATCCTTTCCCATCACCAACCACAACACCCGGTCCGCCTGGCTCCGCCGCCCTGCAGGACCGCTCCTGTCCGCCGGGCGATCACCCGGCCTCACCCGGCCTCACCCGGTCTCGCCCAGCCTGGCCCGGCCTCACCCGTTCGCTTCCGCGAGCGTCCGCCGTCGTTGATGTCAGCCGTGGATGTCAGCGCGGAAAGAGATCGGAATGGGGACACCGTTCAAGCTCCCCTGTTTGGCCAGCCCAGCGCCACCACGCATGACGCGCCGAGCACCGCCACAGTGACCGACAGACACGCCTTCCCTCCGGCCCTCGCCGACTGAGCACCAGCCCGGCCGAGGCCAATGGTTCGCCGCAGTCGGGGCATTCGCGCAGGGGGCCCATCGGCACGCATCAACTGGCCTGCCAGGATCACCGGTCGCCGCTTCAGGACAAGCCAGTTGCTGTGCTCCGCTCCTGCGCTGCGTGGGTCAATCGCTGATGAGCGAGAGCATGCCACTCAACCCGAAGAGCCCCAGGCCAAGGGCGACGGCAGCACCGACCACGAACACCACACAAAGCAAGGAGATCACCACGACGGTCCACGTCCGGCCGACCGCTGATGCGTAGTCAGTGTCGTCGTCACTCCAGTCGTACCCCGTCATCGCACCCCTCCCGGCCGCACCCTACCGAGCGGGCAACGGCGAGGACCTGATCTTCACTACCGAAGGTCGCACAGCGAATCGCGCGGCACTCGGCGATCGAGATCACCATAGATGTCTACGCCGAGGCGGAGGACGAAGACGTACGCGAAGCTCTCGCGATGCTGTCCGCCACCCTGGGCGGCGCCGGCTGACCCGGTTGCTGTACTTCGCTGCTGTACGGCACGACAAAGCCCCCGTCCGGACGACCCGGCGGGGGCTTTGACTGCTGTGCGCTCGGCAGGATTCGAACCTGCAACCTTCTGATCCGTAGCTTTGGGCAGGACGTTGGGCGGGGACTCCGCTTTCCTCCCGGCTGATCGCTGATCGCCGTTATCAACAGCCTCTGTGTGCCGTCGTTGCCGTCAGGGTTGCCGTCAGCTCGGAACGGTGGCACGGCCTGTAACGACCGTTGTCAAGCCCGTTCCACTCAGATCCTCGGGCACACCCCGAACCGGCCTCCAGCCTCGCGCGGGGACGTGATCCGCACAGCTCCACTGACATGCAGCAGAGCCAATCGCTCTGCTGTGGCCGGCTTGCTTGCCACATAGAGGTGGCGGGCTGGCAAAACTTGGTTGGGAGCCCAGGACTTCAGGCTCAGTCCAGCTGCAAGTTACAACTTTCTTTACGGGGTTCAAGGCGACTCGCTCCGCTCGCCGCGCGCGGCATCCGCACTCTACAGCCTTTGTCTACCTGGTTACTCGTAAGGCTGGAATCGGCGAGAGTCGAAGTGAAAGCACAGAAGATCTCCGTCATCATCAATCATAGCCAGAATTAGATCCAACGGCTCTCGGAAGTACGGGGAGCCTTCATCAGCGCGTTCACTGTAGAGAGGTTCAGTAAGGAAGTCGACGACAATGGCAGGCTCGCCCTCTTCTGGAAGCTTCCGATTTCGCATATGCGGCTTCCAAGTAACCAACTGGCCAACTTTGAATTCATTTCGTCTCGAGAAGCTTCGGTAAAGCTCAAGCAGTCTTCCATGGTCACGGCGATCTTCAGTTGATTGAGCGCCAGCCGCGAGAGTCTCTAGGACGACTTCCAACTCTTGCTCATCGAGGTCTGCAAGCGTTTTGAGCGCTGCAGAAATCGCCTGAGTGTTGTTACCCATCTCAGCACTCCCGCCAGTTTTGAAGGGCCTGCACCTTGGGCGGATTACCCCGAACATTTCGCGCAAGTGATTGCTTGGATCTGAATCGATCCTTTGACTCAATGTTCTCTATTTCAGCTCCACCTCTGAAGCGTATGTCAACTTGTCTAATTTCGTTCCCGGCTTCAGATTCGGTACGCTTCTTTTGGACCCTCTGAGTCAAGTCCCAAGCCTCATGCTGCGCAAGCTCGTTGAGGACCTTCCTGCCGCGAGGAGTAACCTCCCACTGGTTGCAGCGTCCGAACCGGTGACGAACTACTAGTCCGCCTTCGAGGAGATTCCTGCCAACGCGGCCAACCACTGCAGCACTCGTTCCCAGCCTCTCCTGCAGATCAACGTTAGAGAGTCCGGGCTTGAGATGTGCAAGCTCAAGAAATCGATGGCTCAGGCCCTGCGGATCAAAGGCCGATGCGATGGCGGATGGCAGAGCTTTTTGTTGCCCCCATCGCGCTACGTCACTAAGCGACAACAGCCTGCCACGCAGCACTCTGTTGCCGGCTCGGACGTTCAGCGTAAACTGGATCTCGTCGAGCGCGGTTACCAGGCCTTTGAGGTCCGAGAATGCGACAGCATAAACGAGCAACGCAGCAAGAGCATCGCACTCGGCGTCGCCGGGACCAGCCTCCCCGCGGCGTAGCTTCTCGCATACGGCCGCAAAGCCCTCTGTCTGCGCCACAACAACAGGCTAACCCTCATCAAGCATTGGTCAAGTGCGATGAGTGATCCACTCGACCCAGCCCAGCTGTTCTGCACGGTTTACGACGAGTTCACCGCCGACGTGAGTGCCACTGCCGTCAAGCGGATCCTCGCGCGAAATCAAGATCGGGTTAAGCAGTGGTATGACGATGTCATACATCTGGAACATGTGCCGACCGAGTTGGCTCAATTTGCCCGAGGAAGTGAAGAAGCCGCATTCACTCTCCTCGCTGCCTTGGATCGCGTTCTAGGTGAATGTCACCCCATGCAGTGGAGCGACGTGAAGGCGCTCTCGGCCCTAAAAACTCGATACATAGAATCTGGAATTTTTAACGAGAGAGAAAAAGGCGGTGATGATCAAGGTGCTTTGTTGCCTCGTTGGGTTTCCCCTGAGCAAAAGGAGTCTGTTGCCGACCAATTCAATTATGTCATACGCGTAAGTGAGGAAGATTGGAAGGCTGTCGATTACAAGCACGTTCACAGTGGACTCGAAAACCTACCCCCGGGGCGGTTTGACCCGGCTGCGGTGCTTGTAGACGGGTTGACACGGTCAAGGGCCATTCCGGTGGCCTGCGCCCCATTTGCAGAGGACCCCAACGAGATAGTGATCGATGCCGTCGGGGATGTCGAATACGCACTCCATCCTGGGCCAGCCGCCTTCCCCGTGGATCGAATGAGGAAAACTCTCACTAATGTACTCAGGTCCAATGCCGTAATTGGCCTACTTCCTGAGGCCTGCCTAGATGGCAAGATTCTTGACACTTGGAAAGTCCTTCTAAGGGAATCTCGGGGAGTGAAATCTCCACTCCTTTGGCTCGTTGTTGGAAGTGGCCCAATAGACGACTCCGAACCGCCGCGCAATGAAGCTGTGATGCTCACCAGAGAGGGAGAGGAGCTACTTGTCCAGGATAAGCGGCATGGCTATCGAATTGACATTGATACGATGAGGAAATGGGCGATGCCTACGAGTGTGGTGCAAAGTACGGGCAGCCAGGATGGCAAACGCTTTAGGGATGAGCATATATATCTCGGCTCGAAGCTATCGATCCTCGAAACGACTGTAGGGAGGTTTGCGATTCTTATATGTGAGGACTTGGGTCGATTGATTGATGATGGCACACTGCTTCAGCGGTGGGGGATTTCCCGTGTTCTTACGCCAGTATTTGACGCTGAGCTGACGAAAGATCGCTGGGAAATGTATGCGACTCTTAGTCTGAGGCAGCGAATCGGCAGCTATGTTGCGGTCTCTAATAGCCTCGTTGTGCCGAAGATGCGTATGCGGGCTCGCAAGCGTGATATTAAATGCGCCAAGGGAAATCGAGTGAATGAATGTGCCAAGTTGGCCTGTAAGTGTATGGGGCGCGTAAATACCTGTGCTTCCTACGACGTCAACAACAAAATCAGTATGAAGGCTGCACGCGCCGCCGAGGATGCCCCTGTGATAATGCTCGGTCCGCGCGCAGGTGCTGGGCGCAGGCGTTACACCTGACGTCCTCTAGGCTCCGAACAGTTCTGCAAAACCACCTCGGATGCCAGCCGCGTACCAGAAACCCACTCTCTGACCACGGCCTGTTCCGAGGTGAACGATGGGCTCAACGGTGGGGCCGGCTCTGGTGCGGGTGACAGTCCAGGACTGGCTCTTCTGCGTTTTAGGAGCCGTGCCATTAGGGAGCCACCGCGAAATGGGGCGGCGGTGAGGATGAATACTGACGTGCAAGCTGAGCTTCGCGGTACTGGCTACGGACCGCAACATACTCTCAATCTGCCGCGTTGCGTAAGGCCGCGGCCTCGAAGGTCAGCTGGGCAACCATGCAGCGGAGTGCTTTATCGGTGAAAGCGGGATGCCCTCTGCGAGGGGAGCCCGTGTACCCCCTTCAGCTTCGTCCCATCCAGTTTCGCTCCATCCAGCTTCACCCCGCTGAGGTGTGCGCCAGTGAGATCCGCGTTGGTGAGGTTCGCTCTCGTGAGGTTGGTGTTGGGCAGGTAGGCACCAACCAGGCGTGCGCCGGTGAGGTCCGCGCCGGTCAAGTTCGCTGCGCTCAAGGTGGCGCCGGTCAGGTTCACGCCGGCCAGGTCCATATCGGTCATGTCCACATCGCTGAGGTCCGCGCCGGCCAGGTCAGCGCACCCGGTTCCAAAGGCGCAGAGCCACGTATTAGTCAGCTTGGCGCGATTGAGGGATGCCCGGCGGAGGTCCGCCATGTGCATCCACGCGCTCCGGAGGTCTGCGTCCCATAGTTGTGCTCCCTGGAGGTCCGCGGCATCCAGATCCGCACCGCGGAGGTTCGCCCCGTGCAGGTCCGCGCTGCGGAAGTAGACGTGGCCTTGTGCGCCCATGGTCTTCAGGCCATTCAGATCGGTGAAACTGAGATCTACCACCGCCCCGTGGTCCAGGCCGGGACGGCGATGGGCCAACACGTTCATCACCCCCTGGATGTCGGTAGGCGGTGAGTGCGTCGTCGGACGGGTGCGGGTCGTCTTGACGGCGCTCGCAGGAAGTGGGGCGTGCTGACGTACGAAGGCGGCCAGGACCGAGACCACCGTGGGGTGGTCGCGGGAGGAGTCCTGCATGATGCGCTCCAAGGCGTAGATTCCGCCCAGGCGCACGTCGATTGACTGTGATCCCAGGTTGTTGATCGCGGCGTTGTAGCGGTTGGTGATCTGCCCTTGCTCGCTGATCCGCAGCTGCCTGTTGGTCTGTCCCATCTGCATCCAGGTGAACAGCAGTGCGGCCAGCGCGGCCAGTCCCGGCAAGCTGACGGCGACCAGGCCGACCCACTGCAGGCGGTTGCCGCCGGGCGTGGGACCACTGGTGCTGAACCGGGGTTGCCGCCGGCGTTGCCTCGTGGCACGGCGGTGCGTGATGCGACGGAGTCGCTCGGTGCCGAGGGCCTTGGTCACCTTCCCCATGGCACCCCACACGGGCCGTCGGCGCCACGCGAGGGTCCCTGGGTATCACCCGCTCTGCCCGACTCACTGTGCCTCAGCCCTCCTCCTTCCCAGAGTGGGGAAGAGACGTGTAGGCACTCGACAGGATTCGAATCTGCAACCTTATGATGCGAAGGATCAGGCAGCCCGTTATGCCGTCCCATCGCCCCAATCCGGGCTCAGCGCTGAGGTCATGATCTCCACTCTCTGTGTGCCGTGGTTGCCGTCAGCGTTGCAGTCACTAGGCCGAGCCCGATGGCAGCTGACGGCCGTTCGCGATCAGAGCAGGACGTTGTGGCGAGGCGGGAGCATCCTGAGGCTTGCACCACTGCCGCATCCTCCAACGAGACAAGTGAAACAGCCTCCACCAAACCCGACTGGACGGCATCATTTGTTTCATGACAGCTGGGGGCGGCACGTCAGGACAACAAACAGATCTACACAAGATCTTTTACCAGTGCCGCTTGGGCAGAGACGACATCGAGCGCATGTTCGCAATGGCGTGCGAGGGTATACCTGCGCCCGCGGTCAGAGTTTCCACCGTTGCAGGCAACACCAGATTTTGGAAGCCCACATTGCAGGATCTAGTGACAGCTGTCCACGATAACGCTCCGGAAATCGGAGCTCATTGGACCAACCTGTCCCTAGATGCAAGCTCGCCATCGCTAGTGCGAGGGGTCAGGATAACCATCGACAAAGAACGGACCGAGGTCAACGTATCAGGTTCGGATACAACTTGGGCCTTCGGTCAGGTCGCCCGAATCGAAAAATTCCTAACATCACGCGGGGCAGTGTCAAGTTCACCTCGGTACGAGAACAGGGTCATGTATATAGCCCTCCTCTTCTTCCTTGCGTTCGGGACATTTCTACTCGTCCACGGCGTGGATAACGAGACGGCCAACGAGTGCATCACGCGAGTCGCGAATTCGACCAAAAACGCAAAAGTTGTCAACTCTCTGATCGTCGTCACTTATGCATTCGGGACACTCTTTCCCATTTATCAAATCATGAAGCGTAGATCACTGCGCGCCCGGCTGGATGTGATCGACAATCTCCCGACGGGCCCTTGGTGGTCGCGCCTCTCGCCAGCTGAAAAGATTGCAGTAATCGGGGTTCCCATAGCAGCGCTTGCTACGATAGCCGCACTTGTCACAGCCGCTAATGACCTATGGGGCAAATGATTGACGCAGCACGTCCAAATTTGGCATGCCTCGCTGAAATTCGAGCCTCTAGAGATCCTGATTAGGGAGGCGGCGCTCGGGGGTGACCAGGAGATACAATTGCAAATTGACATTACGCGATGCAAGTGACGGCCCGGCAGCGATTCCCCGCCTTCCCGGTCCTTCCCACGAATACAGACCGATGAGGCTGCGTTGATCGCATCGCAGCTGCTCGGCGTGAGGCGCGCGAACGCCCCCAGCGGTCGAACCGACGGGGGCGCAGATGGGCGGGAAGCTCACACGAACAGGAGGGTGGCCTCCGCGAGGATGTCCCTGTTCAGTTCGCTCTTGTAGATCAGGTCGATGCTGCCGAAGCGGGCTTCGCCGTAGTCGAAGCCGAGTTCAGCTGCCGCTGCGCGTACCGCTTGCTCAGAGGAACCCTCGATTTCTAGGAACGTCGGCAAGCTGGGCCACGTGTCAAGGTCGTACGTGACGCCGTCGAGCTGCCACTCCTCCCGATAGTTCTGCTGGTAGCGCACCTGGCGAAGACCGAGGGCCTTGAGGAGTTGCGCGGTCTTCTCCAGGTCGCTGACCTCGATCTCGATTTCGGTTGTGCCGTTGATGTGGCTGGCGTCGGTGACCTGCTTCAACGTCAGGGTGGTCTTGCCTCCCTCATCGCGCAGCCTTAGCCACTGCTCGCCTTGAACGGTGTCGTTCTCGAAGATCAGGCGGGTGAACATGGTCTTGGGGAAGACCTGCTCGGCGCCGGCTGCCTTCAGTTGGTCGCGCAGGGCGTCCACGTCAACGCCCAGAAACTTGGCCTCGTACTCATGCTGTGCCATCTCTCTCCTCTGGTCGCGGGATCTACGCAGTGAGGTCGTGGTAGTCCTGCTCGCGCAGCTTCCTGATCTCGCTGCACACGCTGCTGGTGACGAACTCTTCGAGCGGCAGGCACAGGTCCATGCGCTGGATGCATACGCCAACGTGGAACTTTCCGCGTGGGTCACGGTAGAGCCGGACGCCGTAGTAGCCCTCGTGGCAGTCGGTGCTGTTGTTGAACCGGCAGCCGACACAGGTCTCCGGAAGCCGCAGAGATCGTATGTGCTTCACCAGAAGCGTTCGCCCGTTGGGGAGTTGGTAGCCGACCCTGAACCCCGACGTGCCGGCGATCAGCCTCACCTCGGTCGGCGTGGCTTGCAGTTCCTCCAGGAGGAGGTCGATGGCGTCGAGCGACTCCTCCCCGTCGGCGAGGGAGGACAGGACGCGGACCGAGAGCTGTGGTGAGTACTTCTCCAGCAGCCGGTAGACGCGACGGACGTGGTTTCGGTTCGGGATGACGACGTTGGCCCGAGCGCCAAGTCCCAGGTCGAGCGACAGGCTGATTGATTTCTCCAGCGCATCGATCTTGCGGCCTGCCAAAGAGTGCGAGCGGTAGCGGATGTTCTGTACCTGCGCCAGTTCTTCCGCGGTGGTCCCGAAGATGGAGAAGTTCACGTGGTCCAGGCCGGCCGTGGCGCAGTCGGGGAGGATTCGGTCGCCGTTTTCCCCGTTCGACGTGACGCTGACCTTGTAGCCGACGGATCGGGACATGGCCACGATCTGAGGAAGGCGGGGATGTAGCGTCGGCTCCCCGCCGGTCAGATGAACCTCGTCGAAGTCCAGCACCTCGCGGAGCTGGGTGAGCGCCGCGTGGAACGTGTCATCCGGGAGGATGGGTGCGGTGAGGAAACGCGCACCGTTGGTGGCGAGGTAGATCGAAACGCGGCCGGAGCGGCCTGCTGCCCCGAACTCTCCCGCGTGGTCCTCATGGTTGTCCGCACTGACCGGCGTTCCTTCGTTGTGGCAGAAAGTGCAGGTCATGCCGCAGGCGTCGATGACCTTGACGCGTAGGGTCCGGTCCACTGTGACGCGGACCGGAACGGCACTACTGACGTTCCTTAAAGCGGGGTGATCGATCACGTATCTCTGCTCCTTCGTCGTTGGAGGGCGAGAGTGAGGGGGTTTGGTGTCCCGAGGCTGCGGCTTCAGTGCTCGCAGGCCTGGGGAGTTGCGATGCAGTCCCTGCGCGCGCGGCGTGGAGTCTCCTGGGCAGGGCTGATCCGCGGGGGCTGAGCGAAGTCAGCTCTGGAAGGCAGCTTCGTCGGGCAGCGTTCGAGCTGCCGAGGCCCACGTTGCTCGATGCCTGCCGATGTCGTTGTGCGCGAGCTGAAGGAGCAAGATCATCGCGGTGGCCGTCCCCAGCGCCCACACCCACCCCAGGCACCGGCCGACCACATCACCGCGACGGGATGTGCCTCGCGCGACGGCGTGCCTCCCCGCGGATGACAACACTTTCACATCGGATCCTTCCTTCTCGTACTTGGCTGAGACGGGCGTCCGGCATTTCCGCTGCCGGGCATGAAGCGCACTCGTTTACGCGTCGGCTCGTCGCAGCCGAGTGGCCCGTGCGCATGGCCCAGCCGCTTCCGCAGCGAGCGCAGGACTTGATCCAGTCGATGGACCAGCAACCGCGATTTCGAACCAGACCACTTTTCCCGCCGGGCCCTGCTTGGTCCCCCAAGCAGCCGCCAAGGCGGCGACGAGCCACAGACCTCTGCCGCTTTCCGATGCCGGTGCAGGGCTGACGACGTGCGGGAGCTGCGGCCCGGTGTCGGTCACTTCGACCCGCACTTCCGCACCCGTCCATCGCACGCACACCGCGCACGTCACGCCCGTATGGGTAACGGCGTTGGTGATCACTTCGCTGCTCAACAGCAAGAGCTCTGCGACTTGGTCAGCGGACATGCCCGTACGCCAGCGACGGACACGTTCTGCGATCCTTCGCCGGGCTTCGCTGACCGACCTTCTGGCAGGCGGCACGCGGAAGCCGTATGACGCCGGTGAGGAGAGTCGTCCGGGCATGGTGGATCACGCCTCCGCCTGCCTTGTCCGTCGGTGCCCGGGGAACTCCGGACAGGACAAGAACATCCACCTGCGGCCCCTCAACTCGTAAGGTTTCAGGGGGTTTCAGGGGGCGCTTCACACCTGCTCCGGCAAGCATCGACGGCGCTATGTTGAGTGTGCATCCAGGCCGACGGGAGGACCTGATGACCGGGCACCCAACTGAGTTGTTACACCACCCACTGTCCTACGCGCGGGTCGAAGCCGGCCTGGGCAAGACCAAGTTCGCCCAGTTGATACGCCTTGAGGGGCGGGCCCTGGGATACAACCTGGGAACCACCCGTTCGACCGTCTTCAAGTGGGAACGCGGCGACCATGCGCCTGACGACATCACCCAGATGGTCATCGGAAGGGTGCTTCGTATCTCTGACGCAGCGCGCATGTCAGCGCCATGGCCGCGCTGGTTGCTCGCGGGGGACAACACATTCGACCTTGCTGCGCCTTGGACGCAGGAGGCTACGCTGAAGTCCCTGACCTCACTTGCTGGGAGTGGACCAATGGACCGGAGGGCTTTTCTCGGTATCGGTGGCATGGCACTCGTGGGCATCGGGGCCCAGTGGGCAACGGCCGATCCAGCCATCGCCGCAGCCGCGACCGGCGACAGGGTCACCTCCGCCACCGTGGATCACATGCGCGGCAGGGTGGAGTCCCTGCGCAGCATGGAGCAGGTGACGGGCGGTGGCGAATTCCTGGAGTCCGCCCGTACCGATCTCCGTCTGATCATGCGCATGCTAGAGAACGGCCGGTACACGGAGGAGACGGCGAAGCAGCTCTACGTGCTGGCCGCCGAGGTGTGTTGCCTCCTTGGCTGGATGAGCTACGACGCCAGCCTCCACAGTGCCGCTCAGCAGCACTACGCCGCGGCTCTCCGTTCGGCCAAGACTGCGGGTGATGACACCCTCGGGGCGCACACCATGTGCTTCATGGCCACCCAGGCGGCCAATCACCAGGAACAGCTCGCTGCCGTTGGGCTGATGGATACCGCAGAAGCCGTCCGAGGCCGGGTGCCCGCCATCATGCGCGCCTCGCTCGCCGCCCACCAGACCACCGTCTACAACAAGGCCGGCGACAAGCGGAAGGCAGCAGCAGCGCTCAACCGTGCATTTGACGCCCTTGGCCGCGTCGATGCCTCGGACACTCCTTCCTACCTGGCCTGGTTTGGCGAGGCGCAGCTCCGGTCCACGGAGGGCCGTTTCCTCCTCACCACAGGGCAGGCAGAGAAGGCCACCGCTGCGCTGGAACGCTCCGTCACCGAGGCTGCCCCGCGAGACAAGGCGGTCCGTTACGGCACCTTGGCTCTGGCCTATCAGAAAGCCGGTGACCTGGACGGCGCGCTCGACGCCACGCACAAGGCAGCCGATCTCATCGAAGACGGCATCCACTCGCGGCGGGGCGTGGAACGCCTGGAAGACGTCCGTCGAGCCTTCCGGCCCGTCAAGAGCGAGCCGAAGGTCCGAGAGGTCTCCGAACGAATCGCTGCTCTAGCCGCGTAGTCATCGCTCCAGCCTCGCCGCTGGCCTGGCCTGTTGAGACGCCCGCTCGTCTGCTTTCTCTCAGCAGACGAGCGGGCGATTTCGTGTCTGGTTCGTGGCCAAGCTCAGGATTTCTGTTCCGTTGGGGAACGGGCACTACGGGCGGCCGGCAGGAGAAGGTGCGCTCCTGGGCCTCAGCCACAGGCAGTCAGCCACGACGCGCCCGCGCTGTGACGAGCACCCGCCACGTGTGTACCTGGGCCCCATCCGGTCTGTACCACGCTGCTCCGTTCTGGCCTGGCGCGAAGTCGTGGTTTCACCGCGGATCCGGTGTGGTTGGGGTGGCTGGTCGCGTGTGCCCGGCCGAGAAGGATCAGGTGACGTCCGTGGCGTCGACCTGGTGCTGGTGCTTCGGGCTGGGCGGGTTGCCGCCTGGTCTGGTCGGCCTGTCTTCGGGCCTGCGCTGAGCGGCGGGGGGCCGCCGAGAGCGGGGCGGTAGACAGGAGCGTCGGCGGCCTTCGGCCGCCAGCGCGCGCGGCCCGCGTAGCGGGCCGCCTTGATCCAGTAAAGAAACTTTGAACAGCTGCGGCGCGCGTTGTCCGTGGTCCGGCCTGCGGCCGAGCGGTCTTGGCCCTCCAGCCGCGGTGCTTATCCACGGCTGCTGACGACTTGCAGCCCTATCGCAGGGGACAGGTCAGCACCTCGCCTTCATCACGGAGTTACCTGGACCGGCCTTTCGAGGCTCTGCGTGTTCACGCCGAGGTCCGCAAGGTCCGCCTTCATCACCTGCGTCACGTGGGTGCGTCTCCTCTCCACGAACAACGCAGGGCAGGACCGGGCGCCGACGCTGGCATGATCACGGAAGTCCTGAGCCCCCCGCGCTCCGCCTTTGATCGCGTCGGGGACACGCTGAGGGGTGACGACAGTAGGCCGGACCATGGCGACGGCACGGCCGGTGTCCGGGTGGCTGTCCGATGCAGTCTGCGCTGCCCTCGGAAGCGGTTGGCGTCGATCATCGCCGTCAAGAGAAACGCCAGAGGCCCCGTTCGATTCGAACGGGGCCTCTGGCCTGCTGTGCGCTCGGCAGGATTCGAACCTGCAACCTTCTGATCCGTAGTCAGATGCTCTATCCGTTAAGCTACGAGCGCTTGGCTTTCCGGCGGTTTTTCTTGCCGGTCGGCGTTGCGGGAACAACATTACATGACCTGCGGCGTCAGGCGAAATCCATTCCCCTCACCCCCTCTGACCTGCGGAAATGCGTTTGCGGTCGGGGGTGGGGGTGATCCGGCGCAGGGGCGGCGGTCGATGATCCGAGCGAAGTTCGGGTGGGGGGAGCCCTCTTCGGGGCGGGGTCGCGCGGACTGGGCGGGCTGAGCCCGGCGGCGGGTGTGACGGGGGCCACTAAGACCATGTCCCTAGAGGAGGGTCGGAAAGATCCGGGCAAGGTCAGGGCGAGAGAGCAGGGCATGCCTGGGGAGATCAAAAGACGTTCCGGGGGCCGCTCCGCGAAGCCTCCGCCGTGCATGCGCCGGAATGCGTTCAGGCCCCGGTCGGGGTGACCGGGGCCTGAACGGTGAAGAGCGGAGGCGGAGGGATTTGAACCCTCGATCGGGGGTAAGCCCGAAACCGCATTAGCAGTGCGGCGCCATAGACCGGACTAGGCGACGCCTCCACACGCACCCCACGCGCGCAGGCGCGCTGTGGTGTGTGTCGATGATGGCACAGCTTCGAGGGCTGTCACCAATCGCCCCCTACGGTACTAGGCGCGCGGGCCACCCGGCAAAGACGTTCCTGCGGCGCAACGTCGGGGGCGGCGGCGCGTTAGGAGTGTGGGGCCGTGGCGACCTCCGTGTCGTGCGCCCCCGGCGTGTACGTACCGCGTACCGCCCCGCACTCGCCTCTCTGGAGCCTGTGATGTCGCACCGCCGGACGTCGTCCCCCTTCGCCGCCGCTGCCACCGCCGTCACCGCAGCCACCGCCGTGCTGGCCCTGGTGGCGCCGGTCGCGTCGGCCGCACCGATCCCGCTCCCCCACTACCGGTCCGGCGACGGCGTGACGGGCGCGGGCCACCACGCCCCGAACGGGAGTGGCCCTGAGGGCGGAGGCCACGGGGGTGGGCGTGCCGGTGGGGAGGGGGCGCTGGTCGGGCCTGATCTGCTCGTCGGGCGGGATACCCAGCGGGGGCAGCTGGCCACCCCCTATGGGCAGTCGGAGGGGGCGGGCGGCCGGGGCCAGGCTCGTCGGCAGGCCTCCCCTGCCCGCCACGTCGCCCACCACGAGCGGGTCGGCCACGGCGCGCACCACGTCGACCCGGCGTCCCGGCGGGTGCCCCAGGGGGCGCCCCGTGATCACCTCACCGTTACCGTCCACCGGTCCGGGTCGGCCCATACGGACGGGACCTTCGAGCTGTATTGCCACCCCGCGCACGGGACGCACCACCATGTGCGGCGGGCGTGCGCCAAGCTCGACTCCATGACGCGGTGGGGGAAGGACCCGTTCGCGCCGGTGCCGCAGCACGCGCAGTGCACGATGATCTACGGCGGTCCGGCGACCGCACACGTGAGCGGGACATGGGCGGGGCGACCCGTCAACGCGGACTTCCGACGCACCAACGGGTGTGAGATCGAACGCTGGAGCCGCTTCGAACCTCTGCTCCCGGCGACGAGTTCGTGACCCGATTCGTGCCGCAGTAGCGTCCCAGGTCAGGACGAGGGGCACATGTCGGGCGTGCGGCGAGTCGCACGGCGCCGCGGCATAACCTCCCCGTCATCCGCCTCCGCGTCGCGCGCGAGTGCCCGTAGACTCCATCCCGACGGTCCGCCGCGGCGGGCCCGGCACGGTGCGGTAACAGGAGGGAAGCGTCTCGTGAGCAGCAGGCCATCCCGAGGCGCTGCTCGCCTCGCAGCCATACTCGACGCCCTCCCCGACGCGCTGTTGCTCGTCAACTGCAACGGCACGGTCGTCAACGCCAACACCATCGCGCTGGAGACCTTCGAGGCGCCGGGCACGGCCCTGGTCGGGCGCGGTCTGCTGGACCTGCTGCCGGACTTCGACTCCAAGCGGATCCCGGGCTCGATGCGGCGCCGGGACGAGGAGGTCGCGGGGCAGCGGACGAAGCCGACGCGGATGGTCGCGCGGCGGACGGACGGCACCGAGCTGCTGGTCGAGGTGACCAGCGCGAATCTCGAGGACGGCCGGACCCCGTACGAGTCCGCCTTCGAGGCCGCCTATGCCGATCACCGCAACGGCTACACCGGCGACGAGCTGCTGATGCTCGTCGTGCGGGACCTGAGCGGCACGCTGGACACCGAGGCCGAGCTGGCCCGCCAGCAGCGGCAGACCGAGATGATCCTGCGGGCCGCGGCCGAGGGTGTGGTCGGGGTCGATTCCGAGGGCAAGGTCGTCCTGGTCAACCCGTCCGCGGCGCAGATCCTCGGGTTCCGGGCGAGTGAGCTGGGCGGGAAGGAACTGCATCCGCTCATCCATCACTCGCGGACCGACGGGTCGGCGCTGCCCTGGGAGGACACGCCGCTGGCCGACACGCTCAAGTCGGGGCGCAAGCACCGGGTCCGCGGGCAGGTGCTATGGGCGAAGGACGGGCGTGCGGTGGCCGTGGACCTGACCACGGCGCCGGTGCGGGACGGCGATCAGCTGGTCGGCGCGGTGATGACCTTCACCGACCGGCGGGCCCTCGACGCGCTGGCGGCCCGGCACGCCCAGCTGCTGGCCGTACTGGAGCAGGCGCTGCGCGGTCCGCTGGAGGAGCTGAAGGGCGAGCTGGGCACGCTGGCGTCCGATCCGGCCGGCCAGCTGTGGCCGGAGGCGAACCAGATCCTGCACCACCTCGCGGCCGGCCACGCCCGGATGACGACGCTGGTGGACAACGTCCTGAGCTATCAGCGGCTGGACGCCGGCAAGGAGAAGCTGAACCGGGCGAAGGTGTCGCTGGACGGTGTGGTCGCCGCGGGCGTGGAGGGCGCGATCGAGCTGATCGGGCCGGGCCGGGCGCAGTTCGCGGTGCACGCCCCGCCGATAGAGGCGGTGGTGGACGCGGAGCGGGTCGCACAGGCGCTGTCGCATCTGATCGCGGACGTCGCGGGCGTGGA
Organism: Streptomyces bugieae; assembly: GCF_036352915.1. NCBI lineage: Bacteria > Bacillati > Actinomycetota > Actinomycetes > Kitasatosporales > Streptomycetaceae > Streptomyces > Streptomyces bugieae. Next base: position 201,504 of record NZ_JAZBJP010000007.1, on the reverse strand, counting down.
TTCGACGGGGCGGATGCCGGCCGGGGACGGCGCCATGGGGACCGGCGGGCGTACCGCGATCCCCGGGGACTCGACGATCGTGGTGGCGGCGGCCAAGCGCGGCGAGGTCGTACGGATCGAGGTGCGCGGGCCGTTCGGCGGCGGTGACCCGGTGCACGAGCCGCTGGTGCGCGGGATCGTGCGGCAGCACGGCGGACTGCTGCAGACCCATGAGGTGCCGGGCAGCGGACCCGGTGCGGGCGGCAGCGCCTATGTGCTGGAGCTGCCGGTGGGGATCGACGGCGCGGACGACGCGGAGTCGGCGGACGGTGCCGCGGAGGCCGGGACGGCGGAGGTGCCGGTCGGCAACGAGACGACGGTGATGCCGATCCCGACCGCGCGGGCCCGGGGTACGCAGGGCGACGCGGCGAGCAAGGACGGAACGGGCCAGGGGCCCGCGGCGGGTGACGGCGGTACCGATGGGGCCGGTGAGTCCCTCGGTGCCGGTGTGGAGCAGGGTGCGGCGGTGCCGGCGCAGGCCGGTGGCGCGCAGCCGACCGGTCGTCGGCGGGCCCGGCGCCCCGGTGGGGAGCAGGGCGCGCCCGAGGGCGAGCCGGGCGCGGCGGCTGCCGAGGGCGAGGGCCCGGGGCTGCCGCCGGGTACGGCGGGGGCCGAGGCCGTGCCTCCTACGGGGCGCCGGCGGGCCCGGCAGGGCGCCACGGAGGGCGCCGGGCTGCCCGCGCTGCCCTCGGGTGCGGACCCGTCCACCGGTCAGCAGCAGGGGCAGGCGCCGGCCGCCGGACCGGACCGGGCCGGGACCCCCACCGGACCGGGCGCCGCGTCCGGGCCGTCGACCGGCGCCGTTCCGGCACGTCCGCAGATTCCGGGCCAGGCCCCGGCGCCCGCCCAGCCGCAGGGTCTGGGCCCCGTCCAGCCGGCCGGCCGGCGGGCCCGCCGGGCGCTGGCCGAGGCGCCGGAGCGCGGCGCGCAGGGCGAGCGGGACCGGGCGCCCGCCGCCACCGGTGCCGCGCAGCAGGCCGGTCAGCGGACGGCGTTCGCGCTGCCGCCGGCCGCGGCGGACCGGGCCCCGCAGCCGGCGCCCTCGGGGCTGCCCGCGCTGCCCGCGGTCGCCGATCAGGTGCCCGCGCAGGCGGCCGGCCCGCAGGAGGCCGCCGGTACGGGCCGGCGCCGGGCGCGTCGGCCGGTGGCCGGCGGTCCGGAGGCCACGCCGCCCGCCGGACCGCCCGGGTACGCCCTGGAGGCTGCCGCGGGGGCCGCCAACTCCCCTGAGGCACAGGACACGTGGGACGAGCCGACCGGCCGGCGCCGGGCGCGCCGGGCGGCCGCCGAGGAGCGCGCGGCGGCCGCGATGGCCGACTCCGAGTCGTCCGGGACGTTCGTGGCCGGGCCGGAGGGGCTGGTGGCCCAGCCCGCCGGGACCGGTCTGGCGTCCGGCATCGCACCGGTGCCGGACGGGGACGCGCCCGCCGGGCCCGAGGCGCCGCCCGCCCCGACCGGCCGCCGTCGCGGCCGCCCCAGCCCCGCCGAGGAAACGCCCGCGGCGCCGGTACCCGCGCAGGGCGGGCCGGGCGGTCAGCCGCACCGTCAGCCGCTCCCGCCGGGCTCCGAGGACGAGGCGGCGGCCCAGGGCCGGGCGTTCAGCGTGCGCACGCTCGGGCAGGGCGTGCCGTTCGCCCAGCAGATCGCCGGGCAGCAGCGGCCGTTGCCGCCCGGCAGCACCCCGCCCGGCGGTACGTCCGCGGGTTCGGGCCGGCGTCGTAAGCTCGCCGCGCCGCCGCAGGACGGTGAGCGCGCGGCGGCCGCCGCATCCGTACCGGACGGGGCCGGGCCGCGTCCCGGTCCGCAGCCGGCCGCGCCGCAGGACCGTGCGCCGGCGGCCGGTCAGCCCGGGCCGGCGCCCGCGGCGCAGCCGCAGCCGCACCTGATGGACGCCAGCGAGGGGCGGGCCTTCGCGATCTCGGCGCCCGACGAGGGCAGTGAGGGTCCCGAGCCGCTGGACGGGCCGAACGGCGCCATAGAGGTGATGGACCGTCAGCCGATGCCGATGGACGACGAGTTGCCGCCGGAGCCGCTGGACAATCCGCGCCGGCTGCTGGTCTGGCCGGCGCCGGACGTCGCCACCCAGCAGGCGCTCAGTGACCGCGGCTACCGCCCGGTGATCGTCAACTCCCGTGAGGAGGTCGACGCGCAGATCGCGGCGTACCCCGCGGCGCTCTTCGTCGACCCGCTGACCGGGCCGATCACCCGTACCGCGCTGCAGTCGCTGCGCCAGGCGGCGGGCGCGGCCCAGGTGCCGGTGCTGGTGACGGCCGGTCTGGGGCAGGCGACCCGGGACGCGGCCTACGGGGCGGAGCCGGCGGTGCTGCTCAAGGCGCTGGCGCCGCGGGACAGCGAGAACCACCCGCCGCGGGTGCTGCTCATCGAGCAGAACGACGCCATCGCCGGCGCGCTGATCAGGTCGCTGGAGCGGCGCGGGATGCAGGTCGCGCGGGCCGGTGCGGACGCCGACGCGGTGACCCTGGCGACGCAGATGCGCCCGAACCTCGTCGTGATGGACCTGATGCAGGTGCGGCGCCGGCGGGCCGGCATCGTCGACTGGCTGCGCGCGAACGGGCTGCTCGACCACACCCCGCTGGTCGTCTACACCTCCGCCGACATGGATCCGGCGCAGCTGCCGCGGCTGGCGGCCGGTGAGACGGTGCTGTTCCTGGCGGAGCGTTCGACGAGCGCCGAGGTGCAGTCCCGGATCGTCGATCTGCTGGCGAAGATCGGTACGAACTAGGGCCGGCCCGCCCGGAGTTCCGGTCGCGTGGCCGGCTTGCGGATCGAGGGATCTCCGCGGGCGGTATCCGCGGAAAAATGCGTTGGGGCGGGACGGCCACGGTTGGTAGCCTGCGGGCGGCCGTGAAGTTCTGACCAGGAGGTGAGACCCGTGAATGCTGTGTCCCATGGGCGCTCCCCCCTTTCCTTCATGGTCGGGCGACTGACGTAGGTGTCGCCGGGAGTGCCTGAACACAAGGCCTCCTGAAAGGCAGACACCCATGAATACTGCGCATTTCCCTGCGGGCACGGACGAGCGCCCGGTAGTGGTCACGCGGGTCGCGGAGCAGGAATGGCACGCTCTGGCCGGCGATCACGTGGTCGGCTGCGGCGACGTTTCGCGCCGGCCCGACGGGCGGATCTTCGTCAGCATCGACGCGTGGCACGGCGCGGCCTTCGGCCGGCTCGTCCAGGCGATGCTGGCCGACCTGCCCAGGCCGCTGTACACACTGGTCGACGAGGCCGACCGCGACGCGAAGTCCCGCTGGGAGCGGGTCGGTTTCACCACCCGGCGCCGCGAGTGGGAGTACTTCGTGCCCACCGACCCGCGGGGCACCCGGCTCGACGCGGTGCGGCCGCCGGCGGGCGTGACGATCGTGCCCGCCGGCGAGGCCGAGGAAGGCCCGCTGCGCGCGCTGGACCGCGCCCTGCGCGAGGAGGTCGAGGCCACCGTCGGATGGCAGGCGATGCCCGCCGAGGTGTTGCCCCGCCCGCACGGGGTCACCGTGGTGGACCCGTCGAAGTACGCGGTGGCAGCGGCGTCCGATCAGTACGTGGGCCTGGTCCGGGTCGCGCCGGTGACCCGGCTGCCGCGGATCGGGCTGATCGCGGTCCGGGCCGGCTGGCGCCGCCGCGGCACCGCCCGGGCACTGCTGGCCCACGTGCTGGGCTCGCTGCACCGCACCGGCATCGAAAGGGCAGCGGCCGAGGTGACCGAATCCAACGCGGCGGCGACGGCGCTGTTCGACGGCATCGGCGCCCAGCGCGCCAGCAGCAACCTGGAGTTGGTGTGCCGCTGACGCTCCGCCACCTCACCGCGCGACCGGACCGAGGCCGGCGTGAGGCGTTTCCCCACGGCCCGCACATCCGCCTACAGAGGAGTGAGAGAACATGACGAGAACAGCCAAGGGCATCGAAGTCGAGGGCACCGTCGTCGACTGCCTGCGCAACGCCACCTTCACGGTGGAGCTCCAGAACGGGCACACGGTGCTCGCGCACATCAGCGGGAAGATACGGAAGAACTACATCAAGATCCTGCCGCAGGACCGGGTGCTCGTGGAGCTCAGTCCGTACGACCTCACCCGCGGCCGGATCATCTTCCGATACCGGTCGTAGCGGCTGACCGGCCGGTACCGGTCGGTACCGGGCGCCCGCGGGACGGGCGCCCGGTGGGGCCGGTTCAGGCCAGCAGCGTCACGTCCAGCTCGCCGTCCGCGTACTGCCGCCGCAGCACCTTCTTGTCGAACTTGCCCACGCTGGTCTTGGGCACCGCCGGGATCACCGCCCAGCGCTCCGGCAGCTGCCAGCGGGCGATCCGCTCGCCGAGGAACGCCTTGAGGTCCTCGTAGCCGATGGTCGCGCCCTGGTTCAGGACGACGGTCGCCAGCGGCCGCTCGCCCCACTTGTCGTCCGGTACGGCGACCACCGCGGCCTCCGTGACGTCCGGGTGCGCCATCAGGTGGTTCTCCAGCTCGACCGAGGAGATCCATTCGCCGCCGGACTTGATGACGTCCTTGGCGCGGTCGGTCAGGGTCAGATAGCCGTCCGGGGTGATGGTGCCGACGTCGCCGGTGCGCAGCCAGCCGTCGGGGCTGAACTTGTCGTCGGGGCGCAGCGGTTCGCCCTGGGCGCCGCCGTAGTAGGCGCCGGCGATCCATGGGCCGCGGACCTCCAGCTCACCCGCGGCGGCGCCGTCGTGCGGCAGCTGCGCGCCGTCCGGGCCGATCAGCCGGGCCTCGACGGAGGCGGCGAAGCGGCCCTGCGTGGCGCGGTAGTCCCACTCCGCCTCGCCGCTCACCCCGGCCGGCGGGTGCGAGACGGAGCCCAGCGGCGAGGTCTCGGTCATGCCCCAGGCGTGCACGACGCGGATGCCGTGCCGCTCCTCGAATCCGCGCATCAGGGCGGGCGGGCAGGCGGAGCCGCCGATGACGACGGTCCGCAGACACGAGACATCGCGTTTGGTCGCGTCGAGTTCGGCGAGCAGGCCCTGCCAGATGGTGGGGACCGCGGCGCCGATGGTGGGCCGTACGGTCTCGATCATCTCGGCGAGCGGGGCGGGCTGCAGGAAGCGGTCCGGCATCAGCAGCGAGGCGCCGGCCATGAAGGCGGCGTGCGGCAGGCCCCAGGCGTTGACGTGGAACATCGGCACGACGGGCAGCGTGATGTCGCGCGTCGAGAGCGCGAACGCCTCGGCGCTGTTGACCTGCAGCGAGTGCAGGTAGAGCGAACGGTGGCTGTAGAGCACGCCCTTGGGGTCGCCGGTGGTGCCGGAGGTGTAGCAGAGGGCCGCGGCGTCCCGTTCGTCGAGCTCCGGCCAGTCGTACGTCTCCGGGCGGTCGGCGATGAGCTCCTCGTAGTCGTGCACCCGGGCCCGCGCGCCGTCCAGGACGGACCGGTCGCCGGGGCCGACGACCACGATGTGCCGGAGGGTCTCCAGCTGCGGCAGCAGCGGGGCGAGCAGTGGCAGCAGGCTGCCGTTGACGAGGACGACCCGGTCCTCGGCGTGGTTGATGATCCACACCAGCTGTTCGGCGGGCAGCCGCAGGTTGAGGGTGTGCAGCACCGCCCCCATGGAGGGGATGGCGAGGTACGCCTCCATGTGTTCGGCGTTGTTCCACATCAGCGTGCCGACCCGGTCCTCGTCGGCCACGGACAACTCGTCGCGCAGCGCGTGGGCCAGCTGGGCGGCCCGGCGGCCGATCTCGGCGAAGCTGCGGCGGTGCGGTTCGCCGCCCGTCCAGGTGGTCACCCGGGACTGACCGTGGACCGTGGATCCGTGGGTCAGAATCCGTGAGATCAGCAGCGGTACGTCCTGCATCGTGCTGTACACCAGGGGCCTCCCAAGACAGCGGCCGTTACGCGAGGGTAATTTCCTGGTGATTCTGCTGGCATACCACGCGGTATGTCACTAGCCGGCGAGCACGAGACTGATTTCTTCCTTCTGTTCGGTTACCTGCGTGCCGCGTTCCGTCACCCGCGTCCGGCCGGGACATCGGCCCGGCGTTCACCCACAGGGATGGCCCGCCGGGCGGGTTGCTTGTGTGGGGCCGGGGCCGGCCGCACGCTGGCGGGCAACCGGTCACCTCGCTCACTGGAGCCCCTCATGCGCCCCCACCTCCGCCGTTGCCTCGTCCTCGCCGCCCTGGGCGGTGTCAGCGTGCTGGCGTCCGGCGCCGCCCAGGCGGCGCCGCGGACCACCGAAGTCCTGCGGCCGGCCGACGGCGGCGCCGCGTCCGGGCACCGGCCGTTCGGCGGGCAGTTCGACCCGGTCGTCGGGCACGGCGGAGGGGTGGTCTCGGGCGGCGGGCAGCTGCTGGTCAGCCGGGCCGGCGGGGCCTGAGCCGGGGCGGCACGGCCCGCCCGATCCGGATCCGCCGCGCCCCCACCCTCACGCCCGCGGCTCGACCGTCGGCGGCAGCGCCTGGAGGACCAGCACCGACAGATCGTCCTCCACCGGGCCGGTGCCGAAGTCGTGCGCCGCGCGCCGTACGTGCTCGGCCAGCGCCTTGGCGCCCAGCCCGATGCCGTCCCGCAGGACCTCGATCAGCCCGTCGTTGTCGTCCAACTGCCAGTTGCCGCACCGGCGTTCGGTGACCCCGTCGGTGACGCAGAGCAGCGTCTCGCCGGGCCGCAGGTCGAAGGAGCTGGCCTGGTAGTCGGTGCCCTCGTCGATGCCGAGCAGCATCTGCGGTTCGGAGGCCGGCTCGACGCTGCCGTCGACGAACATGTGCAGCGGCGGCGGATGCCCGGCGCTGGCGACCGTACAGCGGGCGCCGGGCACGCCGGGGTCGACCTCCAGCTCGCCGTAGAGGAGGCTCAGGAAGCGGGCGCCGGCCTGCTCGCCGCCCAGCTCCAGGGCCTCGGCGGTCTCCTCCGCCATGGCGAGGTTCAGCCGGCCGAGGACGGACTCCACGCCGTGCCCCTCGCGGGCCAGCAGCCGGACGAGATGCCGGGCCAGTCCGGTGACCGACATCGCCTCGGGGTCCTTGCCCTGGACGTCGCCGAGCAGGAAGCACCAGCGGCGGCCGCCCATGGGGAACACGTCGTAGAAGTCGCCGCCGACGGCCTGCCCCTCGCCGTGCGGCTCGTAGACGATCGCGGTGTCCACGCCCTCGATGCTGGCCAGTGAGGCGGGCAGCTGGCGGCGCTGGAGGGCCAGGCTGATGGTGGTCTGCCGGGTGTACTGGCGGGCGGTGTGGACGGCCTGGGCGACCCGCCGTGCGACGTCCTCGACCATGCGCACCACGGTGTCGGTCATCCGCAGCTGTCCGGCCCGGCCGAGCAGCAGGACGCCCTGGTCGGTGTCGCGGGCGGTGAGCGGGAAGGCGAGCGCCGAGCCGCCCGCCGGGGACGCGCCGGCGTGTTCCGGCCAGGGCCAGGGGGTGCCGCCGGTACGGAACATCTCACGGGGCGGGTCGCGCTCCAGGTCGGCGCGGAGGGGTTGGATCCGCCGCTCGTCGACGTGCCAGACGCGGGACAGCTGCCGTCCGCCGCCCTCGGTGCTCAGCCAGATGGCACACCAGTCGGCGAGCCGGGGGACCAGCAGCTGGGCAGTGAGCGCGGTGACCATGTCCTGGTCGAGCTGGCCGGCCAGCAGCTCGCTGGTCTCGGCGAGGAAGGACGGGCCACCGCGGTCGGCCCATTCGGCGGCGTGCGCGGCGGAGGGCCGCCCGGCCACCGGGTGGGTGTGGCGGGGCGGGGGCTCGGCGCGGTGCTCCTCGGCCGGGGGCCGGGGCGGCGGGCCGACCGGTTCGCCCTCGGTGGCCTCCAGCCGGAACCAGACCGTCTTGACCGCCCGGCGGTAGGTGACGCCCCAGGACTCCGCCAGCGCGCTGACCAGCTGGAGGCCGTATCCGGGCTCTCCGGTACGGGCGTCCACCCCGCCGCGTACGCCCCGGGCGGGGTGGCGGTCGGAGACCTCCAGGACCACGCCCACCGTCGCCCGGCCGTCCCCCGTTTCGGGATCGGGCGGCGGGCCGTGTTCCAGGCGGCAGGTCACGTCGATGTCGGTGCCGGCGTACATCACGGCGTTGGTGACCAGCTCGCTGGTGAGCAGCACCGCGGTGTAGATGAGTTCGGAGGTGATCGCCGGGGCGCCCGGTCCGGCGGTGGCGGACGGTGCGGCGGCCCGTTCGGTGAGCAGCGCGCGGACGAATTTGCGCGCGCCGGAGGCTGCGAGCTGGTTGGCCGGCAGTCCCTTCCGGGAAACGGTTTCCGTCGCGTACGGGCTGGACAGCGCTGCCACTACGGGCCCCTGATATACCGGGAGAAAGTAATTACGAGCGCTTTATACTATGTCATACCTGCCCCAAAAGGATCTCTCGCGGGAAATGTAGCTCTCCACATCGATCATTGGGGGGAGGGTGCGTCATGGCTCCTGACCCGCCCCAGCCGGACGGCAACGGCCAGTGGGTGCGTACGAGCGAGCTGCGGCCGCTGCTCGCGGCGATGAACGCGCTGCGCGACGGGGACTTCACCAGCCGGGTGGCGATCCCGGACGGCCCCGCCGCGGACGGGGTCCTGGCGGACCTGGCCGGCGCCCTCAACCAGATCGTGGCCCGCAACGCCCATCTGTCGTCGGAACTCCAACGGGTGCGCGGGGAGATCATCCGGCAGGGCCGGCTGGACGAGCGGATCTCCGCCAGCCCCGGCCAGGGCTCCTGGACGACCAGCATCGAGGCGGCCAACACCGTGCTGGACGCGCTGGTGGTGCCGCTGGCCAAGGCCACCCGGGTGCTGGACGCGGTGGCCGACGGCGATCTGACCCAGCACGTCGAGCTGCACGACGGCAGCCGGGAGCTGCGCGGCGATCTGCGCCGCCTGGGCAGCGGGGTCAACCGCATGGTCGACCAGCTGTCCCTGTTCACCGGCGAGGTCACCCGGGTCGCCCGCGAGGTCGGCACCGAGGGCCGGCTGGGCGGCCGGGCCAAGGTCCAGGGGCTCTCCGGCGACTGGCTGCACGTGACCGAGGCGGTCAACACCATGGCGTCGCGGCTGACCGCGCAGGTGCGGGACATCGCGGTGGTCACCACGGCGGTGGCGCGCGGCGACCTGACCCAGCAGGTGACGGTCGAGGCCACCGGTGAGCTGCTGGAGCTGAAGCTGACCGTCAACAAGATGGTGGACCAGCTGCGGGCCTTCGCCGACGAGGTCACCCGGGTCGCCCGCGAGGTCGGCACCGAGGGCCAGCTGGGCGGCCGCGCCCAGGTCAGGGGCGTATCCGGGGTCTGGAAGGACCTCACCGACAACGTCAACTTCATGGCGTCCAACCTGACCTGGCAGGTCCGCAACATCGCGCAGGTGACCACGGCCGTGGCCAACGGTGACCTGAGCCAGAAGATCACCGTGGACGCGCGCGGCGAGATCCTCGAACTGAAGTCGACGATCAACACGATGGTCGACCAGCTCTCCGCCTTCGCCGACGAGGTCACCCGGGTCGCCCGCGAGGTCGGCACCGAGGGCCAGCTGGGCGGCCGCGCCCAGGTCAGGGGCGTATCCGGGGTCTGGAAGGACCTCACGGAGAGCGTCAACTTCATGGCCGACAACCTGACGTCCCAGGTCCGCAACATCGCCCAGGTCGCCACCGCGGTCGCGGAGGGCGACCTCGGCAAGAAGATCACCGTCGAGGCGAAGGGCGAGATCCTCGAACTGAAGTCGACGATCAACACCATGGTCGACCAGCTCTCCGCCTTCGCCGACGAGGTCACCCGGGTCGCCCGCGAGGTCGGCACCGAGGGCAACCTGGGCGGTCAGGCGCAGGTCAGGGGCGCGTCCGGGGTCTGGAAGGACCTCACCGACAACGTCAACTCGATGGCGCTCAACCTGACGTCCCAGGTCCGCAACATCGCGCAGGTGACCACGGCCGTCGCCAACGGCGACCTGTCCAAGAAGATCGACGTCGACGCCCGCGGCGAGATCCTCGAACTCAAGGAAACCGTCAACACCATGGTCCAGCAGCTGCGGGCCTTCGCGGACGAGGTCACCAGGGTCGCCCGCGAGGTCGGCACCGAGGGCCGGCTCGGCGGCCGCGCCCAGGTCCACGGCGTGTCCGGCGTCTGGAAGAACCTCACCGACAACGTCAACTTCATGGCCGACAACCTGACGTCCCAGGTCCGCAACATCGCCCAGGTCGCCACCGCCGTCGCCAAGGGCGACCTGTCCAAGAAGATCGACGTCGACGCCCGCGGCGAGATCCTCGAACTCAAGACGACGATCAACACCATGGTCGACACCCTCTCCTCCTTCTCCTCCGAGGTGACCCGCGTCGCCCGCGAGGTCGGCAGCGAGGGACAACTGGGCGGCCAGGCCCGGGTCGAGGGCGTCTACGGCACCTGGAAGCGGCTGACCACCAGCGTCAACGACCTGGCACTGAACCTGACGACGCAGGTGCGCGCGATCGCCGAGGTGGCCAGCGCGGTCACCCAGGGCGACATGTCCGGCTCGATCACCGTGGACGCCCAGGGCGAGGTCGCCGCGCTGAAGAACAACATCAACCTGATGGTCGCCAACCTCCGCGAGACCACCCGCGCCAAGGACTGGCTGGAGTCCAACCTCGCCCGTATCGCCAGCCTCATGCAGGGCCACCGCGACCTGGTCGAGGTCGCCGACCTGATCCTGCGCGAGCTGACGCCGCTGGTGAACGCGCAGTTCGGCGCGTTCTTCCTGGCCGAAGCGGGCGCCGAACCGGGCGAGGGACTGGAGCTGATCGCCGGCTACGGCACCGGCCAGCCCGCAGGCCGGCGTTCCCTGCCGCGGCTGCGCCTGGGCACCCCCGGCTGGGGGCTGATCACCCAGTCCGCCATGGAGAAGAAGCGGATCGTGGTCGACTCCGCACCGCCCGACTACATCACCATCAGCTCCGGCCTGGGCGCCGCCGCCCCGGCCAGCATCGTCATCCTGCCGGTGCTCTTCGAGGACCAGGTGCTCGGCGTCATCGAGCTGGCGTCCTTCAGCCGCTTCAGCGACGTCCACCTCGCCTTCATCGACCAGTTCGTGAACACCATCGGGGTGTCCATCAACACCATCATCGCCAACGCCCGCACCGAATCGCTCCTTTCGGAATCCCAGCGGCTCACCGCCGAACTCCGCCAGCGTTCCGACGAGTTGCAGCTCACCAACGCCGAGCTGGAGGAGAAGGCCGCACTCCTCGCCACCTCCTCGCAGTACAAGTCCGAATTCCTCGCGAACATGTCGCACGAGCTGCGCACCCCGCTGAATTCCCTGCTGGTGCTCTCCCGGCTCCTCGCCGACAACCCCGAGGGGCGGCTCTCCGCACAGGAGGTGGAATTCGCGGTCACCATCCACCGCGCCGGCTCCGACCTGCTCCAGCTGATCAACGACATCCTCGACCTGTCGAAGATCGAGGCCGGCCGGATGGACGTCCACCCCAAGCCGCTGCCGCTCATCAAACTCCTCGACTACGTCCGCGCGACCTTCCGGCCGCTCACCGTCGACCGCGGCCTCACCTTCGACGTCAAGGTCGCCGACGACGTCCCCGAGGAACTGTTCTCCGACGAACAGCGCCTCCAGCAGATCCTCCGCAACCTCCTCTCCAACGCGGTGAAATTCACCTCCACCGGCGGCGTGGAACTCCTCGTGGCACGCGTTTCCGGGCGGCATTTCGAGGAGGAATCGCTGCGCACCGCCGACGACGTCGTCGCGTTCTCCGTCAAGGACACCGGTATCGGCATTCCGCCGGAGAAACTCGGCGGCATCTTCGAGGCGTTCCAGCAGTCCGAGGGCACCACCAACCGCAAATACGGCGGCACCGGCCTGGGCCTGTCCATCAGCCGCGACATGGCGGCGCTGCTGGGCGGCCGGATCACCGCCGAGAGCGAACCCGAGGTCGGATCGACCTTCACCCTCTACGTCCCGGCCCGCTACACCGCACCGCTCCCGGCCCCCGCCCCGGCAGCCTCACCCCGGCCCGTCGACGGCACCGAGCCCAGGCCCAACGGCGGTCCCGAGGACCGTCCCACCGGCGCGGCGGAGCACCGTCCGGCCGGCGGAACCGCCCGCGAAACCGGGCTCGCCCCCGCCTCCATGGGCGCACCGGCCGCCCCCTCCGCCCCCGCAGCGGGCGGCCACGGCCCGCCGAGAAGCGAGGTCCTCCCCGGCCTGGCCGAGCCGGCCACCCCCCGTACGGGCCCCCGCTCCGCCGACGGCGGCGACGTGACCTGGCCCGAGACCACCCGCCTCAAGGACTGGCTGAGCGGGCGCGCCGGCCGGATCCTGGCGAACCGCCGGATCCTCATCGTCGACGACGACATCCGCAACGTCTTCGCGCTCACCCACGTACTGGGCCGGGTCGGCATCAATGTGAAATACGCCGAGAACGGCCGCGAGGGCCTGGAAGTTCTCGACCGGACACCGGACGTCTCCCTGGTGCTGATGGACATCATGATGCCGGAAATGGATGGTTACGAGATGATCAAGGCGATCCGACAAGCCCCCCGATTCGCGGACCTGCCGGTCATCGCGCTCACCGCGAAGGCCATGCCCGGCGACCGCGAAAAGGCGATCGATAGCGGCGCCAACGATTACATCCCGAAACCGGTGGACGTGGACCGCCTCCTTTCGGTGATCTGCCGCCTGCTGGACCCGAATCCGGCCGCGGATTCGAGGAGCGCGTGCGCACCGCAGGCCGGGGAGACCGAGCACGCCGGGGAGACCGAGCACGGCGGGGAGGCCGGGGAGACCGACCGGCAGGACGGCGGCGGAACGGCGGCCCGGGCGCACGACGCCCCGGACACACCACGCACGCCCGAGGACCGGGAAGCGACCGGACCGGAGTCAGGACGGCGGTCATGACGACGACACCGGACACCACGTCGAGCATCCTCATCGTCGACGACATGGAGGAGAACCTCGTCGCGCTGGAGGCCGTGCTGGGCTCCCTCACCCAGAAGGTCGTACGCGCACGCTCCGGCGAAGAGGCCCTCAAGGCCATGCTCCGCGAGGAATTCGCGGTGGTCCTCATCGACGTCCTGATGCCCGGCATGAACGGTTTCGAGACCGCGGCCAACATCAAGGGCCTGGACCAGACGAAAGACGTGCCCATCATTCTGCTCACCGGCGCCTCGGTCGACCCCAATTACGCCTACCGCGGTTACACGGTCGGCGCCGCCGACTTCCTCATCAAGCCCTTCGACCCCTGGCTCCTGCGCACCAAGGTGAACGTCTTCCTGGACCTCTACCGCAAGAACCGCCAACTGGCCGCCCAGGCGGAACAATTGAAACGCCTGCTGACGAACGAGAACCGCCCGGGCGCGGCCGCATCGGGACAGGCGGCGGGTGAGGCTCATGGGCCGAAGGAGATCCGTGGGTTGGAGGAGGCCGGCGAGCCGGAGGGGACCCGCGAATCTGCTGACGTACCGGAGAGCGCGGCAGCATCCACACCCACCACCGCCGCATCTGCCACAACGGCGACATCCGCCCCGTCTGCGGAGCCCAGCGCAGCCGGGGGCGCCGAGGTAGCCGGCGGCCCTCCTGAAGGCCCCGTCCCGCGCCCGACGACACCCACTGCCCTCACCCCCGGCGATGCGGCCCATCTGGCGGACATCGCCGGCCAGTTGGCAGACCTGGAACTCCTCCTGCGCGACGCCTCCTCGGTCGACCGCACCCACCTCGCCGACCGCGTCGCCGAACTGGAACAGACGGTCGGCAGACTGCTGGTGAACCACGAGACGTGACGCAGGCCGGCCGCCGGACGCCCCCGTGTGGTGCCGGCGGTCCGTCAGGCGATCATGGCGAGTTCGGGGTCCTGGCGGAGTTTGGCCAGGGCGCGGGAGACGGCGCTCTTGACCGTGCCGACCGAGACCTCCATGACCTCGGCGGTCTGGGCCTCGCTCAGGTCCTCGTAATACCTGAGGACGACCATGGCCCGCTGCCGCGCGGGCAGCCGCATCACCGCGCGCCACATCGCGTCCCGCAGGCCCTCCAGCTCGGCCGGGTCGGGGGACGGCAGCGGATCGGGCTCGGGGAGCTCGTCGACGGCGAACTCCTCCACCCTGCGCTTGCGCCACTGCGAGGTACGGGTGTTGATCAGCGCGCGGCGGACGTAGCCGTCCAGCGCGCGGTGGTCCTCGATCCGCTCCCAGGCCACATACGTCTTGGCCAGGGCGGTCTGGAGGAGGTCCTCGGCGTCGTTCGGGTTGGCGGACAGCGACCGCGCGGCGCGCAGCAGGACCGGCCCCCGGGCCCGTACGTAGGACGAGAAGCTGGGGAACACAGCGGCGGTCGAAGCGCTGGTGCACACAGGCGTGGTCATGGCTCCCACGCTAGGAGCGAGGGGGGTGTGGACGGATCGGCCCCAGGTGCCGAAGCGGTCTCCCCCTCAAGTTGTACGGAGACGGCGGCCCGCACCTCCTCTGGGGGGAGGGGACGCGGCGGTCCCCTAGGGACCGTCCGGGGGACCGCCCGGGGCGCTGTCCGAGGAACCGTCCGGGGCGCCGGCTCCGTCCCGGCTCAGGACCAGCCCGGATGTCGGTACGCCGGTCCCCGCCGTGACCAGCACGTGGGTGGCGTCCGGGGTCTGGTTGGGGGAGGTGCCGCGGAGCTGCCGGACGGCTTCGGCGATGCCGTTCATGCCGTGCAGGTACGCCTCGCCGAGCTGGCCGCCGTGGGTGTTCAGCGGCAGGGCGTCCGCGGCGACGAAGTCGGCGGCCTCGCCGGGCGCGCAGAAGCCGAACTCTTCCAGCTGCAGGAGCACGAAGGGGGTGAAGTGGTCGTAGAGGATGGCGACGTCGATGTCGGCGGGGGTCAGTCGTGAGGTGCGCCAGAGCTGGCGGGCCACCACGTTCATCTCCGGCAGGCCGGTCAGGTCGTCGCGGTAGAAGCTGGTCATCTGCTCCTGGGCGCGGCCGGCGCCCTGCGCCGCTGCCGTGATCAGGGCGGGCGGACGGCGCAGGTCACGGGCCCGCTCGGGGGTCGTGACGACGAGGGCCTGGCCGCCGTCGGTCTCCTGACAGCAGTCCAGCAGCCGCAGCGGCTCGACGATCCAGCGGGAGGCCGCGTGATCGTCGAGGGTGATCGGCTTGCCGTGGAAATACGCGGCCGGGTTGCGGGCGGCGTGACGGCGGCCGGTGACCGCGACATGACCGAAGGCCTCGGGGGTCAGGCCGTAGGTGTGGAGGTAGCGCTGGGCCGCCATCGCCACCCAGGAGGCGGGGGTGAGCAGACCGAAGGGGAGGTTCCAGCCGAGCGCCGCACCCTCGGCGGAGGGCTGCCGTTCCTGCACGCCGGAACCGAAGCGGCGACCCGAGCGTTCGTTGAACGCCCGGTAACAGACGACGACTTCGGCGACTCCGGTGGCGACGGCGAGGGCCGCCTGCTGGACGGTGGCGCAGGCCGCGCCACCGCCGTAGTGGACGCGCGAGAAGAAGGACAGCTCCCCGATGCCCGCTGCTTGCGCGAGGGTGATCTCGGGGGTGGTGTCCATGGTGAAGGTGACCAGCCCGTCGACGTCGGCCGGGCTC
This sequence comes from Streptomyces bugieae, assembly GCF_036352915.1. Lineage (NCBI taxonomy): Bacteria > Bacillati > Actinomycetota > Actinomycetes > Kitasatosporales > Streptomycetaceae > Streptomyces > Streptomyces bugieae. The sequence goes on along the minus strand of NZ_JAZBJP010000007.1, from coordinate 185,989 downwards.
AGCCCGGCGTCGTCGAGCGCGGTGTGTACCGCTTCGACGGCGAGCTTGAGCTCACTGCGGCCGGAATCCTTGGAGAACTCCGTCGCGCCGATCCCGGCGATGGCGGCGCGCCCGGAGAGCGCGTCGGGACGGTGCAGGCTCATACGGTGCCCTCCGGGGAGACGTGGGAGCGGTACGCGCGGGACGCCGCGGCCCGGCCGGCCGGAGGCAGGCCGACGGTCGCCGTGCCGGTGACGTGGTTGCCGAGCGCGTTGGTGCCGACGATGCGGACGCGGACCTGAGCGGTGGTCCCGGCGGTGCCGACCTCGGCGATCGTTCCCGTCAACGTCATGGTGTCTCCCGGGTAGTTGGGAGCACCGAGTCGTATCGCGAGCTTCTGCAGTACGGCGGTGGGGCCGAAGTGGTCGGTCAGGTAGCGGCCCACCAGCCCGTTGGTGGTGAGGATGTTCATGAAGATGTCGGGGGAGCCCTTCTCCCTGGCGAGCTCGGCATCGTGGTGGACGTCCTGGTAGTCGCGGGAGGCGAGGGCTCCGGCGACGATCAGCGTCCGGGTGATCGGGATCTCCAGGGCGGGCAGTACGTCACCGGCCCGGATGTCCGGTGCGCCGCGGCCGGGCATGGGCTGCTCAGGCATGGGCTGTTCAGACGTGCACTGTTCAGGCATGGGCTGCTCAGGCATGGACTGTTCAGGCATGGGCTGTTCAGACGTGCATTGTTCAGGCATGGGCTGTTCAGGCCTCGTCATGCTGCGCCTCCTTGGTCGGCGGCTCGGTCAGCAACGCGCCCAGTTCTTCCAGGAGTTCGGCGCCGCAGCCGAGGTGGGCGTCGAGCTGGCGGCCCCAGAGGAAGTGCCGGTGGACGGGGTGGTCGAGGTCCGCGCCGATGCCGCCGTGCAGGTGCTGGCCGGTGTGCACCACGCGCCTGCCCGCCTCGGAGGCCCACCAGGCGGCGGTCAGCGCATGTTCGTCGTACGGCAGCCCCTCGTCGTGGCGCCAGGCCGCCTCGTAGGTGGTGACGCGGATGGCCTCGGTGTCCATGTACGCGTCGGCCGCGCGGAGCAGGACCGCCTGGTTGGTGGAGAGTGGGCGGCCGAACTGTTCGCGGGTGGTGGTGTGGGCCACCGTGCGCGCCAGCGCGCCGGCACAGACCCCGGCCTGCAGCGCGGCGAAGGCGATGCGTGCGCACGCGAGCACGTCGTCGTACGGGGTCGGGAGCCGGTCCGCGGGTCTGTCCCGCCGTGTCCCGTCGAGCCGCTCGGCCTGCGCGCCGCCCTCCGGGTGCTCCGCCCGCTTCCCGCCCAGCCGCTCGGCCCGCTTCCCGTCGAGCCACTCGGTCCGCGTCCCGCCCAGACGCTCGGCCCGCGTTCCGTCAAGCGTGAGCCGTCCCGCCGCCCAGGGCGCGGTGGTCTCCACGGGCTCGACCCGGGCGTCCGCGACGTGCACCAGCCAGAGCGCCCGCTCCGCGTCCGGGACCAGTACGTGGGTGGCGTCACGCAACCACGGCACGACGGGGACGACGCCGGTCAGCCACCCGGTACCGTCCACGGCCGCCTGCCCGGAGGAGGCCGCTGAGGCCGCTGAGGCTGCTGAGGCGACGTTCGTAGCCCCCTTGGCGACTCCCGTGGCCGCGGTGACGGCGCCCCGCGCCGGGAATGCGCCGGTGGCCACCGCGGTGCCGTCCCGCAGCGCCGGCAGCAGCCGTGTCCGCTGTTCCTCCGTGCCGTGCCGGGCGACGGTCAGCACGCCGTACGCGCAGGTCGCCGCGAGCGGTACCTGGGCGGTGGTGCGGCCCTGCTCCTCCAGGACCAGCGCCAGTCCCAGCAGCCCGATCTCCTCGACGGCCGCCGGCAGTCCGGCCGCGCACAACGCCTTCCAGAGCTCGGCGTCCGAGGCGGTACCGGCCTCCGTGAGCCGGTCGTGCGTGGCGAGGTCGGCGAAGATCCGCGCCGCGAGCTGCTGGGCGGCGGACTGCTCCTCGGTGGGCGTGAAATCCATCAGCCCTCAGCCCTCCCCGCGGGAGACCGGCCGCTGCAGCGCCTCGTCCCCACGGGAGACCGGCCGCTGCAACGTCTCGTCCACGCGGAAGACCGGTAGCTCCAACTCCTCGTCCAGGCGCAGGAATTCGAGGCGCACGGGCATCCCGATCCGCACCTTGTCGTAGGGCACGCCGATCACGTTGCTGACCATCCGCACGCCCTCGGCGAGTTCGATGAGCCCCACCGCATAGGGCGGGTCGAAGGCCGGGAAGGGCGGGTGGTGCATCACCACGTACGAGTAGACGGTGCCGGTGCCGCTCGCCTCGACCGTGTCCCACTCGGGGGAGCCGCACGCCTGGCAGCCGGGGAGCCAGGGGAAGCGCAGCGTCCGGCAACCTCCGCACCGCTGTATCAGCAGCGTGTGCCGGCTGACTCCCTCCCAGAATCCGGCGTTGTCCCGGTTGATCACCGGCCGCGGCCGCCGCGCCTTCGCCGGTGCCTGCATCTGCGACTGCATCTGTGGCTGCGACTGCGACTGCGACTGCGGCTGCGGCTGTGCCGTTGGCCTGCCCTTACGACGCGCCGGCGGCGGGGCGTACTTGAGGATCCGGAAGCGGTGCGTCCCGGCCAGTTCCCCGTTTGCCCGGATGTCCATCCGCGTCGTGACGAAGTGGCCGGTGCCCAGCTTGGTGGTCTTGCGCTCCGATACCGACTCGATCACCGCGTCGAAGGTGATCCGGTCGCCCGGCCGCAGCGGCCGCAGATACTCCTGCTCGCAGTCGGTCGCCACCACGGCCGCGTAGCCGGCGCCGTCGAGCAGCGCGGACAGCTCGTCGTACGCCCCCGAGCGGCCCTGATGGCCGGAGAGCCCGCCCATCGTCCACGCCTGGAGCATCGTCGGCGGGGCGATCGCGTCCGGCCCCTCGTACGCCGGGTTGGCGTCCCCCATCGCCTCGCACCAGTGCCGGATCATCGCCGCGTTGACCGGGTCCTTCCCGACCCCGGCGGTGGCCGCGGGCCGCCCCTCGTACGCCTTCAGCCGCTCGTACAGACCCCGGGTGGCCGCCCCCTCACCGGCGCCCCCGGCCCCCGCCCGCTCTTCGCTGCCCCCGGTGGCCGTCATCGCCGTCATCGCCGTCCCCTCCGCATCCCAAGCCGCATCGTCGCGACGATCTCCCGCTGGACCTCGCTCACGCCGCCCCCGAACGTGTTGATCTGCGCCGCGCGGTTCATCCGCTCCAGTTCGCCGTCCCCTCCGCCGTTCCCTCCGCCGTCCCCGAACGCGCCCGGTGAACCGGCCCGCACCAGGGCGGCGTCGCCGACCACCTCCTGGCACATCCGGTAGACCTCGACCGCACTCTCCGTCCCGGCGAACTTGACCCCGCTGGCATCGCCGGGGCTGAGCCTCCCGGCGCCCACCTCACCGACCAGCCGCCAGTTCAGCAGCCGGGTCGCTGCCAGCCGGGCGTGCACCTCGGCGAGCCGCGACCGGACCCACGGACGGTCCGCCGGCCGCTCCCCGGTCTCCGGGTCGGCGGTCCGGGCGTGCTCCAGCGCCGCGCGGTACGCGTCCTCGGCCTGCATTCCGATCGCGGCCAACGCCACGCGCTCGTGGTTCAGTTGGTTGGTGATCAGCTGCCAGCCGGCGTTCTCCTCGCCGACGAGGTTGCCGGCCGGGACGCGTACGTCGTCGTAGTACGTGGCGGTGGTCCGCAGCCCGCCGACCGTCTCGATCGGCGTCCAGGAGAAGCCCGTCGCACCGGTCGGCACAAGGATGATCGAGATGCCCTTGTGCTTGGGTGCGTCGGGGTCGGTACGGCAGGCCAGCCAGATCCAGTCGGCCTGGTGGGCGTTACTGGTGAAGATCTTGGCACCGTTGATCAGCCAGTGACCGTCGCCCTCGCCGGCGGCCCCAACGGCAGCCCCACTACCGGACCCGTCGCCGGCCCCGCCACCGGACCCGCCGCCGTTTTCGCCCCCCGGCCCCTGCCGCCCCTCCGTATCAGAGGCTCGCACGCGCACCGCCCGCGTACGGAGCGCCGCGAGGTCCGTACCGGCCTCCGGCTCCGTATAACCGATCGCGAAGACGATCTCGCCCCGGAGGATCCGCGGCAGGAAGAACTCCTTCTGCCGCCGCGTGCCGTACTTCATCAGGGTCGGCCCGACGGTGTTGAGGGTGACCATGGAGACCGGGGCGCCGGCGCGGTACGCCTCGTCGAAGAAGACGAACTGCTCGTCGGGGCCGCGCCCCCGCCCGCCGTACTCCGTGGGCCAGCCGAGGCCGAGCATGCCGTCGCCGCCGATCCGGCGCAGCACCGCACGTTGCGCGGCGGTGTCCGCCGGCACCCCGTTCGGCATCACGTCCCGGAAGTACGCACGGAGTTCGGCACGCAGGCGCTCCTGGCGCGCGGTGGGGGCGAGGTGCACGTCGACGGCCTCCCCTTCTGTGGCCCGATACCGGCGGGCCGATGGCCCGGCGACCTGACGGTCCGGCGAACCGGCGAACCGAACGCCCCTCACGCACGCACAAGTGAGCGGGTTTCTGACTGTCCGTCAGAAACCCGCTCACTGTCAAGGCCGGTGCGGTGAACCCCGGAGCGGCCCATGCCCTCGGTGCCGACCTCGACGTATCACCCCTCGTTCAGCCGCCACTCCCCATACGGCGGCCCCGGGTCAGCCGATGTTGTTCCCGAAGCTGACGGTGGCGTTGTCCTGGTCGATGGCCGTGAAACCGGACCCGTTGACGCTCGCGGTGTTGTTCTGATTGGAGGCGCCGGCACCGTTGGCGACCTGCTGACCGTTGGTCGCATTGCCGTGGTTGTCGCCGCCGATGAGAACGCCCCCCTGGCTCGTCGACGCCGCATTCGACCCGTTGTTCGCAAAGCCGCCGTTGTCGGCCTGCGCCACGCCGGAAAGGAGCGCCACCGCGAAGGGCAGTGCGGCGGCCACAGCGAGGACGCGGGCGGTACGGGTGCTTGCCATGTCAATTCCTCCTACGGAACACAACTTCTGGATCCGACCTGCCGGACCGGGCCCGCCGGGCCTGATCACGCCTGGTCAATTGCGGGAACTCCGTTGGTCCATCGGGTAGTTGGCCGGCCACCACGATGCTTGCCTCGACGTCGCGAACTCAGGATTGCCCAGGAAACCCTCGCGAATCCGCCACGAAGAGCCGATTCGCCCGCAAGCATGAGGAACCCTGGGTAAACCCCGCTGCATCACGTCGACCCACCTCCGCCCCACGGCGAGGACACGACCCGCCGGCGCCCCTCCCCCCACAGGGGGTGAGCACCCCCACCCGTCCGACACCCGTCCGACCTAGACGCCCGGCGCACAAACCCTCCGTCGCACGCCCCCCTTCCCTTCGTCGAACATCCGTACGAAAATAACGCCATGGCAGCCCTGCACCTACGCCATACCGAGCCACCGACCGCCGGGGGGCCGCAGTCACCGGCCGACGGGCGGCCGCAGCCTCCGGTCGACGAGCGCTCCCAGGCCCCGGCCGACGCGCGACGGAAACGACCGGCCGACGCGCGTCTGCAAGCGCCACCGACCGACGCGCCCGACGCGACCGCCGCAGGGTGGCAAGCGCCACCGACCGCCGACCCGTCACGCCCACCCACCCCCGAGCAGCGGGCACCCCGAACCACACCCCCCTCGCGCCCTGCGCGCCCTGCGCGCCCCTCGATCCCCTCGCATCCACCGACCACCGACCCGCCGCACCCCGCTAGCGGCAGCGGCGGCAGCGGCGGCGGCAGCAGCAGCGGCAGTAGCAGCAGCTCCGCCAGCCCCCACCACCCCGCCCTCACCCCACCCCCCAACGCCCACACCGCCGCCCTGACCGAAGCGCTCATGGCCGCCGAGCGCGGCTACCCCGTCATCCCGCTCACCCGCGCCAAGCTGCCCGCCCTCCGGTCCCCGCACCGTGGGCACCCCGAGGTCCCGCCCTGCCACGGCGGCTGCGGCCGTCTCGGGCACGGTGTCCACGACGCGGGCACCGACCCGTTCACCATCCGCCGCATGTTCGCCGCCGCCCCCTGGGCCACCGGCTACGGCATCGCCTGCGGCCTGCCACCGCACCACCTCATAGGTCTCGACCTCGACACCAAGAACGGCGCCGACGGCCTCACCGCCCTGCTGTTCCTCGCCGAGGCGCACGATTTCCCGGTCCCGCCGACGATCATGGTCCGCACCCCCAGCGGCGGCCGGCACGTCTGGTTCACCGGCCCGCCGTCCCCGCCCGTCCCGAACTCGGTCGGCCGCCTCGCCCCCGGTATCGACGTCCGCGGAGCGGGCGGCTATCTGGTCGGCCCCGGCTCACTCACCACCCACGGCCGCTACGTCCTCGCCCCGAACGCCCCGGCCCGCCCCGCTCCCGTCCCCAGCGCCCTGCTCACGCTGCTCACGGACCCGCTCCTGGCCCCCCTCACGCCCACCCGGCGCGCCTCCCCGCAGCACACCGGTGCCGGATACGAGCCCCCGCCCGGCGTCCCGCCCCAGCCCGCCGCGGCGCTCGTACGCTTCGTGCGCTCCTCCCCGGTCGGCCAGCGCAACGCCCGGCTCTTCTGGGCCGCCTGCCGCGCCTACGAGGACGGCCTCGGCCCGGAGCTCGCCGCCCGCCTGACCGAGGCCGCCTGCCACACCGGCCTCCCCGAACACGAGGCCCGCGCCACCATCGCCTCAGCGTCCCGCCGGCACCATGAGCAGCCGTGCTGACCTGACTTGACCTGACCCGACTTGACCTGACCTGACTGCCCTGCCCCCACCCCCAACACCCCAGAGCGGCGCGCCCAAGCCCCCCATGCGAAGGGCGCGCTACCCAAAGACGGGCCCGTCACCGCACCCGCTCCGGCTTCCTCCCCTCGATCAGAAACCGCGTCGTGTGCGCCACGAACGACCCCTCCCGCCGAATCTCCCCGTCCAACTCCCGCAGCCGTTCGCGGTATTGCTCCACGCTGAACCCCGGCACCATCCACACCACCTTCCGCAGGAAATAAATAACCGCCCCGATGTCGAAGAACTCGGTCCGCAACGACTCGGCCCGCAGATCGACCACCTCCAGCCCGGCCGCCTCCGCCGCCCGCCGCGCGTCCTCGGGGTGCCGCGCCCGCCGTACGTCCTCCGGCTGCGGCCCGAGGAAGTACTCCACCAGCTCGAAAACACTCGCCGGCCCCACCTGTTGAGAGAAATAGGTCCCCCCGGGCCGCAGCACCCGCGCGATCTCCTCCCACCACACCGTCACCGGATGACGGCTCGTCACCAGATCGAAGGCCGCATCGGCGAACGGCAGCGGCGGCTCATCCGCATCGGCCACCACGACCGCACCGAGCGGATGCAACAGCGCGGTGGCCTTGGCGATGTTCGGCGGCCAGGACTCCGTGGCCACCATCACCGGCGGCAACTTCGGAGCCCCGGCCAGCACCTCCCCACCCCCCGTCTGGATGTCCAGCGCCGCCCCCACCCGCGCCAACCGCTCCCCCATCGCCCGCTGATACCCCCAAGAGGGCCGCTCCTCCGTAGCCCTCCCCTCCAGCCACGAAAAGTCCCACCCCTCCACCGACACGGCCTCCGCCTCGGCAACCAATTCCTCAAACGCCCGCATACGACTCATACCCCCACACTTCCCCCAGCCGCCCCACAGCGCCACCCATTTATCCCCACCTCGAAGACGAACCCTCTGACGACACCTCGACCGACGAAACCTCGACTGACGAACCCTCGACCGAAGCACCGCTCCACACCCCAACTCCCCTCCCCTGCACAGCCGTTCCCCGGCGATGTCAGTGCGGATGGCTAAGGTCGGCCCCATGAGCAGAGGGAACTGGAGCGCCAAGGACATCAGGGAAGCGCGCGAGCTGGACGTACTGCGGTCGGAGAACGACGTCCTGCCCCTGTGGCTGCGTGAACAGCAGTCGCGGTTCTCGACGTGGGTGCAGGACATCGGCGGTCCGTGGGACTTCTCCCCCGAGTCATTGGATCTCCTGGAGGACGTGGTGCGGGAGAGGTTCCGCTCGGCGGAGGAGTTCCGGGAGCAGGAGGACGAGGCGTTCCTGCAGGTCGCCGCCTGGTATCTCGGGGAGGTGCACAACCACTACCGAGGCACCCAGTGGCAGATACACCCCGACGGAAAAGGCCACTTCCGGTGGAAGTCGTACCCCTTCGTCATCCCCCCGTGGGACCGGCTGGACGACTACGAGGACGAGGACGGCATCGAGTACGACGCCCGCCCCACCGTCGACCCCCTCAGCAGCCTCCGCCTGGTGCTACTGGAGCCCTACGAGCGGCCGTACCCGGGCCAAACGCTACGCAGCGAACTGGACGCCTACGAGACGAAGACCGAAAACAGGGGCGGCTGACCCAGCGCCCCCCGGCGCTCAGCCACCCAATCGCCTCGCCAGACATCCACCAGACACCCCCAGACACCCGTCAGGCATCCACCAGACACCCGTCAGCGCCCTCCTGGCCTGCGCGCTCCCGGCCTGGACACCGCCCCACGGAGGTCAAGAACGCACCGACTCGCGAACGCCGGCATATCAGTACAAAATGTCGATTTATGGGGCGTATAGGGGGAGGCCTCTGGCAGAGCAGCTCGCCGGACCCCAGTAGTCGCCCCGCGAACGGCCGCGTCGCCCGCCGTACCGCATCCCGAGTCCCGAGGCCCCGCCCCGGCATCTGCCCGAACCAGCAGGAAGGCTTCCGCATGGACCCCATGCTCAGCAGTGACGTGCTCGCCGAACTGCGCCGGCCCCGCCCGTACCCTGCCGTCTCCCTCGTGATGCCGACGCACCGCCGCGAACCGGAGAACGCCCAGGACCCCGTACGCCTGCGCAACCTCGTCGCCGAAGCCGAGAAAGCCGTCCAGAACGCCCCGGACGTGCCCCGCGAGGGGCGCGTTGAGGTCCTCGACCAATTGCGCCGAGCCGTGGCCGAGGTCGATCTCGTCCACGCCGAGGACGGCCTCATCATCTACGCGGCGCAGGGCGAACACCAGGTGTGGTCGGTGGCCCGTGACGTGCCGGAGCGCGTGGTCCTCGCCGACACCTTCCTGACCCGAAACCTCGTCGCGGCCCAGGCCGCTGAGCAGCCCTACTGGGCACTGGCCGTGGCCGCCGACCGGGTCTCGCTGTGGAACGGCGAGCCCGAGCGCGCCGCCGAGCACACCCGTGACGGCTTTCCCCTCACCCGGAGCCTCGAGGACTACGACGCAGAGCGAAAGGAACGCATCGGCGACCTGCCCAGCACCTTCCAGGACGAGGCCACCCGACACTTCCTGCGCGAGGCGCACCAAAAGCTGCGGGCCGTCCTCGCCGCCGAACCCCGCCCCCTCTACGTGATCGGATCGTCCGCCGCGCTGACCCTCCTGGAGGAGCTCGGGCCCCTCGGTCCGGACACCATGACCGTCGAGCACGGCGGTCTCGCCGACGGGCCGGCCGCCGGCGTGTGGCAGGCCGTCGAGCCACTGCGCACCGCGCGCGAGTCCGCGGCGACGTCCACCGTCGTCGCCGAGCTGGACACCGCACAGGGACGGCACGAGTTCGCGGGCGGTATCGACGAGGTCTGGCAGGCCGTGAAGGAGGCACGGGTGCGTCTGCTCGCCGTCGAAGACCACTTCCGGACCGTCGTACGCGAGGAGGGCGGACACCTGCAGCCCGCGGACACCGCCCACTCCGGGGCACGCGACGACATGATCGACGAGATCGTCGAACAGGCCCTGGAGACCGGCACCGAGGTCCGATTCGTACCCGACGGCACACTCACGGACCAGGGCTGCATCGCAGGCGTACTGCGCTACTGACGCCCCACAGCCACGGAAAGCTCGGCGCAACCGACCAACAAACACAGCCGAAGCGGGCCCGGACAACTCCGAAACCCGCTCCGACCTGCATGTTCTTCTACCTCAGCGGAGGCTGTGGGATTTGAACCCACGGTGACGTTGCCGCCACGACAGTTTTCAAGACTGTTCCCTTAGGCCGCTCGGGCAAGCCTCCCCGCGGCGCCGGCGCGTGGGAGCGCGGGTGCCGCGGGATCAGATTAGCGCGTCACTTGTCGCCCGTGCGCTGCCCCAGGGTGACTTTGGCCGTGTGCTCCTTGCCGGCGCGCTTGTAGGTCAGGGTGACCTGGTCGCCCGGCTTGTGCTGCCAGATTTCGCTGATGAGGGTGGGGCCGCTGTCGATGACCGTGTCGTCGAGCTTGGTGATCGTGTCGCCGGGCTGCAGGCCGGCCTTGTCGGCAGGGCCGTTCGGGGTGACCGCGTCGGAGCCGTTGTTGCCCGTCTGGGCGATGGTCGCGCCGTTGCCGGTGTCGCGCATGCCGACCTGGACGCCGATCTGCGGATAGACCGGCTTGCCGGTCTTGATCAGGTCCTGCGCCACCCGCTTGGCCTGGTCGATCGGGATCGCGAAGCCCAGCCCGATGCTGCCGGACTGGCCGGACTCGCCGCCCAGGCCGCCGCCGTTGCCGGCCGACTGGATCGCGGAGTTGATGCCGATGACGTTGCCGCCGGCGTCCATCAGCGGGCCGCCGGAGTTACCCGGGTTTATCGACGCGTCCGTCTGCAGGGCGCTCATGTACGACGCCTGGCTGCCGCCGCCGTCGCTGGACGCCACCGGCCGGTCCTTGGCGCTGATGATGCCGGTGGTGACCGTGCCCGACAGGCCGAAGGGCGCACCGATCGCGATCGTGGCGTCGCCGACCTGCACGTTGGACGACTTGCCCAGCGGGAGCGGGTTGAGGGTGGCGTCACCCGGGTTCTTCAGCTTGATCACGGCGACGTCGTAGCCCTGGGCGTGGCCGACGACCTCGGCGTCGTACTTCTTGCCGTTGGAGAACGTCGCGGTGAGCTTGCCGCCGTCGGCCGCGCTGGCGACGACGTGGTTGTTGGTGAGGATGTGGCCCTGCTTGTCGTAGACGAAGCCGGTGCCGGTGCCGCCCTCGCCGGTGGCGCCCTGCGCCTCGATCGTCACGACGCTCGGCAGCGCGCGCTGCGCTATCCCGGAGACGGAGGTGGGCTTGCGGTTCAGCGCGCCGGCGTCACCGGGCGCCGAGACCGTCGTCGAGGCGGTGTCGTCACGGCCCGCGGCCCAGTAGCCGATGCCGCCGCCGACTCCGCCGGCGACCAGCGCGGCCACCAGGACGGCGGCGATCAGCCCGCCGGTGCGCCGCTTGGGAGCCGGGGTGCCGGCCCCCGCCCACGGGTCGCCGCCACCGCCGTACGGGGGCCCGCCCCAGCCGCCGGCGGAGGAACCGTGGCCGGCCGCGGCGTACGGGGGGAGCTGCGCGGTGGGCTCACCACCCGGGTACCCGGAAGCGGTGGGCTCGCCACCCGGGTGCCCGGAAGCGGTGGGCTCGCCACCCGGGTGCCCGGAAGCAGTGGGCTCGCCACCCGGGTACCCAGAGGCAGTGGGCTCGCCGCCCGGGTATCCGGGCTGGTGCGACTGGGGTGACTGGTGGGGCGGCTGTGCGGGCCCGGGGCCAGGGTCGCCCGCGGAGGCGACGGTCGGGGCGAAGTCCGGCGGCGGGGGTGCCGCGGGGGGAGTCGCGGGCGCGGGCGGGGCGTCGGGAGCCTGGGCGCCGGAGGCGGACGCGGCAGCGCTGTCCGGCTGCGCCCCGGTCGGCGGCCTGGCCTCCGACGGGACGGCTCCCTCGTTCTCGGTGCTCACAGCTCTCTCCTCAGCTTCACGGCCTTACGGTCCCGCCCGGGCCGGCGGCCCGTACGGGGGTCTTGCGGTCCGGCCGGGCCTCACGGTCCGACCGGGTGGTGACGACAGTGACACGGAGTGCGCCCCGAGGCGCCCGGAAGGGCGTCCCCGAGTACGTCTCCGAAGACGTCTCGGAGGATCTCTCCGCATACCTCTCGGAGGGCGTCCCCGTCGTCGCCGAAGTGCCTGGTGGAGCGGTAGACCCGATCGTCCGGGGCTACCTCCGGTGGGCTCGGCTACCCACTTCGCGGCTCACCAGTACGCCCGGCGCGCCGTTCCATGTTCTTCCGTGCTCCTCCGTGTGCTTCCGTGCCCCGGTACTCCGGTCCTCCACTGCTCCAGTGCTCCGGTACTCCGGTCCTCCACTGCTCCAGTGCTCCGGTACTCCGGTACCCCAGGATTCAGGATCCCGGCGGTCTCGGCGAGTCCCGCGCCGCCGGACCGGGCCGTCGGTCGGGGCCGCGCGGTGGATCCGCGGGCCCTGGCCGGGCGGTACGGGCCAGGCGATACGGGCGAAGCTCCGTCCCAGCCTTTCCCACCGCGCGTCAGAGTGCCGTAAGCCGAGGCTGTGACTGTGCTCTCATCCTTTATGCCGGACAAAACGGGCGCATCCGTTGTTCCGCACGTCGGGGTACGGCCGCCCCACGCGCCGGGGTCCACGGGCGGGGCCCACACCGGGCCCACACCGGGGCCCACTCCGGGGCCACAGGCGGGCTCCACGGACGGATCCGCGACGGTACGCGCGGCGTGGTCCTCGACGGCGCTCGCGGCGAGGACCACGGCGGAGCCGAAGCGCGGCCGGCCCCCTCGCTCCGGGGTACGCCCGGGATACGCCCCGGATACGCCCGGGGTACAGCCGGGGTACGCCCGACCCACCGGCACCGGCGAGTGGCACGATAACGCGGTGAGCTATGCACGCCCCGCCCAGGACCCCCATCCGGATCGTCCCGCCATGTCCGTAGTGGCCCATCGAGGCGCCTCGGAGGACGCCCCGGAGCACACCCTGGCCGCCTACCGCAAGGCGATCGAGGACGGGGCGGACGCCCTGGAGTGCGATGTCCGGCTGACCGCGGACGGCCATCTGGTCTGCGTGCACGACCGGCGGGTGAACCGCACCTCCAACGGGCGCGGCGCGGTCTCCGCCCTCGAACTCGCCGATCTCGCCTCCCTCGACTTCGGCTCCTGGAAGGAGGAGGCGCTCGGCGGCGAGACGTTCGGGGCCGAGGCGCCGTACCGCCGGAGCGGGGTGTTCGGCGGCGAGGCGCCGGACCGGCAGAACGAGGATCCCGAGCGGACGTCCGTACTGACGCTGGAGCGGCTGCTGGAGCTGGTCGCCGACGCGGACCGCCGGGTCGAGCTGGCCATCGAGACCAAACATCCGACGCGTTGGGCCGGACAGGTGGAGGAGCGGCTGGTCGAGCTGCTGGGCAGGTTCGGGTACACGAAACCGGCCATCAGCGCCGACCGGCCGTCTCCGGTCCGGGTGATGAGCTTCTCCGCCCGTTCGCTGCACCGCGTCCGGGCCGCGGCGCCCGCCATCCCCGTCGTCTACCTGATGCAATTCCTCACCCCCCGCTACCGCGACGGCCGGCTGCCGGCGGGCGTGGGCATCGCGGGACCCGGCATCCGGATCCTCCGGGCACATCCCGAATACGTCGCCAAGGCACATCGGGCGGGCAATCAGGTGCATGTGTGGACGGTCAACGAGCCCGACGATGTCGTGCTGTGCCAGGAATTGGGAGTCGATGCGGTGATTACAAATCGCCCCAAGCAGGTACGAAGGCAACTCGGCCTTGGCTAAAGCTCATCACAGGGTGTGCACCGGCGCATTCGACCGGTATCCGATGCCGGTTTGTGCGTCACCGCGTGCCGGGTGGCCGGTTTCCGGTCCAGTCCATTGGGGCATTCATCCCGTGGCGTGGGGCAAAGGAGGTCTCGGGGGTGGCGTTGGTGGTGGCACAAGAGGTGCCGACGTCGTCGATCATGGCCGTACCCCATGGTCCGGTGGGTGTGGGCATGGCCAGGCGACGCATGCGTGAAGAGCTGTTGGCAAGCGGAGTTCAGGACACGGTCGTCGATGACGCGGTCCTGGTCCTTTCGGAGTTGCTGAGCAATTCCTGTCGGCATGCCCGTCCGATCGACGAACCCGGCCCGACGGGCCCGATGGCGGCCCGGAACGGCTCGCGGGTGGGGGCCGCGGCGTCCGTGCGGGCGTCCTGGCAGATCGACGGGCAGGGCCGGTTGACCGTTGCGGTCACGGACGGCGGCGGGCCGACCCGTCCCCGCCCGGCCACTCCCTCCATCACCGCGCACGGCGGCCGGGGACTGGCGATCATCCACTCGCTCACCAAGGACTGGGGCGTACGCGACAGCACCCCGGGTGAGGTCACGGTCTGGGCCGTGCTCTCTCTTCAGGGCGCATTCGCTACGCGCGTGGATCTGATGCCCGATCCGACGGCCGACGCGATGACCGACCCGGTTGCCGGGCTCCCGTCCTCACTCGCGCCCACCGGCCGGCCGCTGAACCCGGCCGCCTTCCTGGACATCGAGGACTTGGCGTAGGCGTACAGGACTTGGCGTAGGCCTGCAGGACTGGGCCCGGGCGCTGGATCTTGGCGTGGGCGCCGGGGACTTGGCGCAGGTGGCGTAAGACGCCGGGCCAGTCGGCTCGGTCGGCTCGGTCGGCTCGGTCGGCTCGGTCGGCTCGGTCGGCTCGAACGGGCGGCACGACAGCGGGCAGCAACGAGGCAACCGGCCATCGGCCGTCGGTGCCGTCGCCGCTCCCCCTCGCCCCACCTGCCATTGGCCACCGCCCACCGCCCACCGTCCGCGAAACACCCGCGACGGCCCCCCGCACGGTCAGGGCGGCCCGGTACGCGATCCTCTAGGCTCGCGCCGAAACGCGTACGCCCGGGATCGACCAGGAGAAGCCGTCGCATGGCCAAGAAGCGCCGCCCCCAGCCCCAGTCCGCAGCACCGCAGATCAAGGACGGGGAGGTGCCGGTCGTCGGCGCTCGTGAGCCCTGCCCCTGTGGTTCCGGCCGCCGGTACAAGGCGTGTCACGGGCGGCGCGCGGCGCACGCCGTCACCGAATTGGTGCAGCGCCCCTTCGAGGGCCTGCCCGGCGAGTGCGACTGGGTGGCGCTGCGCGAGCTGGTGCCCGCCGCCACCGCCGAGTTGACGCTGAAGGGCGGGCTGCCCGAGGGCGTGCCCTCCGTGACGCTGGCGACGGTGCTGCCGATGGCCTGGCCCGCGCTGCGCCGCGACAACGGGGCGATCCTGCTCGGGCTGCAGAACGACACCGCCTCCGGTGACATCAGCCGCGACCTCGCGGACACCCTGCAGCGCGCACTGGCCGCGGAACCGGGCAGTCCGGTCGCTGCCGCGCGCCCCTCCGCCGAGGGTCCGCGACTGCAGGACCTGCTCGACCTGAACGCATCTTTTGAGCCGACCGTCCACACGGGCTTCGAGTTCTGGGTGGAGAACGCCGAGAACGCCACCGGTGAGGTCGCCGCCTCTCTGGAGCGGGCCAACGCGGCCGCCATCCCGACCGCCCGGATTCCCGGCCTGGAGGGCGCGTACTGGTGCGAGGCGCCCGAGAAGAACCACCTGCGCTGGGTCACTGCCCACCCCGAGGAGCAGCTGCTGGACGCGCTCGCCCGGCTGCACGCCGCGGGCGCGTCCTCGCTCGGCGAGGGCACCCGCCTGGTCGGTTCGTTCCGCGCCCACGGGCTGGTCGTACCGGTGTGGGACCTGCCCTCGGAGATGGGGGCGGACGAGGTGGCCAAGCCGGCCGCGGAGTTCGCCGAGCGGCTGGCCGAGGCGCTCGCCGCCAAGACCCCGCTGACCGCCGACGAGCGCCGGGCGCGCGGCGGCCTCACCAACCGTCAGATCACGCTGAGCTGACCGTCCCGGCGGCGATCATGCGCACCGTACGCCTCCGGGGACCCTGGCGTGACACCGGTCACAACTCCCCCTACCTGACGGTAAATGAGCGTCCGGAATTCCACGATCGAATTTGCTAACCGCCGATCTCTTGTTACGGTTCTAAAAGCCCGGTCGCTGGTGCATCCCCCGTCGCCAGCGACCGGGCGCTTCCATGTCCGGAACCAGGCACTCCGATCGGCCGGACGATCAGCACCGGCGAGCACCCGCGAGCGATCAGCCCGAGTCGCCGCCCGCCGCCGGGCCACCCGCCGCCGGGCTCCCGTCGTCCGCCGCCGAGTTGCTGCCGGAGCGCAGCAGCAGCCGCTCCCCCGCCGTGTCCGAGAACTCCGCGACCGCCGTGTACCCGGTGCGGCCCGCGCGTACGGTCCGGCCGGCCGGCGTCTCGCACACGCCCGGCACATCGGCCGCCGGTACCTCGCAGTTCACCTGGACGCTCCGGCCGTCCGGGCGCAGCAGGGTCAGTACGGCCCGCAGCGCGCCGCCGGTGACATTGCGGTAGTACGTCCGCGCCCAGGTCCGGCCGCTCTCGGTGAGCACACAGGTCTGCGCCTCGATGCCCCGCCCGGAAGCGAGTTCGGGACCGCAGTGGATGATCCGGCCGGAGAGGAGCGGCAGCCCGAGGTCGTCCAGGGGGCCGTCGGGGGCCCCGGCCCGGAAACCGGCGGGCGACCGGGCGGGGCGGTGGGAGCGGGCGGCCGCGGCCACCTTGTCCGCGGCGGCGCCGATTTCCCGCATCGCGGCGCCCTTCTTCCCCGCCGTCCCGATGCCGCTTTTCCCCGTCTTGGAGCCGCTTTCTCCCGCCATGTCCCGTCCGAGCAGGGGGCGATTTTCGGCCGTGCGCGTTCCTTGCCCGAGGCGGGCTCCGGCGGCCCGGCGGTGGGGGAGCAGTGGTTCGGCCGGGCCGGCCATCGCGGCCCCGAGCGGTACGGCGACGGCGAGCGCGGCCACACCGGCGAGCCCGGTCATGCGGAGTTTCTGCGCACGCTGCATGGGCCCCACCTGCGATTGAGATGCCGTCGTCGACGCCGACGGCTTGACGGTGGGCCGAACCTATCGGCCGCGGGCGGTGCGTCCGGTCGCCCGGACACCCATTTCCCGTAGTGATCGGGGCTCGTCACACCCGTACGGGTGAACCGCCCGCGGTTCCTTCGCTGTCGCCCGCCCCGCGCCCGTCAGTAGGCGAGCCGGCTGCCGCCGTCCGGCGTGCTGGTGCTGGCCGTCACCAGGGCGTCGACGATGGTGGCCACCTTCGGCAGCCAGGGGGCGGCGGGGGTCGCTGCCGGCGGCCGCTCCCAGCGCACCCGGCCGGCGCCGATCTGGGACGGCGGGAGCACCACGTAGCCGCCCTCGCCGTGGAACCGCAGCGAGCTGGGCACCCAGTCCTGCGAGTGCAGCAGCTCCCCCAACTCCTCCAGTCCGTACGGCGATACGAGCAGGGACCAGCGGGTGGGCGTGGCGACCACGGGGCCGACGCGGACGCCGAAGTGGTCCAGGGCGGCCAGCGCGCGGACACCGGCGACCGCCGGCAGGCTCACCGCGCAGGGTGCGCGGCCGCCGGTGGCCAGCACGATCGGGGCGGACGGGCGGTTGGTCCACCACCAGCGCACCATCCGGGCGTCGGTGGTCGCCGCGAGCAGGCCGGGGTCGAAGGGGTGTGCGCCGGGCACCACGCAGTCCGGATCGGGGCAGCTGCACCGGCGGGTGGGCCGCTCACCGAGGCCGAGCCGGGCGCCGGCGGGCTGCCGGCCGGCGGGGCCGAGCGCCACGCCGGGAAGTACGGGCCACTGCCACTCGGTGGCGCAGTGGAGCGCCGCACCGAGCAGCGCCGACCTCCCCGTGCGCCGGAACAGGATCTTGCGTCGCCTTCCGAGGATCTCGCGCATGAGCGCTCGTTCCTTTCCGTTAACGCCAAGGGCTTGCCGAGGGCTTCGTCCATCGCTCTTCATGGCACTTCAAGGCACTGCTTGCCCGGTCCGCATGGTTTCGCACGGGCCGCTCGACGCCGTGGTGGCGCTCTTACGGCCCGGTCATGCAGCCGGGGTCGATCGCGCGTCGATCACGCCACGTGGATCTCTGGTCACCGCGTGTACAAGGCAGCGCATCACGTCGTACGCCGAGCGGGGAACGTGGCGAGGGGTGGCGCGCGCATGGCGCTTGCGCTTCCGGTGGTGCAGTCCCCGCCACTTGGAGGTGCGTGCGGTCGTCGCCGTATGAGACGCCGGTGCCCGCCGGAGAGTTCCCGGTGCGAGCCCAACTGGCCCCGCACCTTTCCGATTACGTACCCGCCATGGTGGTGATGACGCGCTGTCGATCGGCGCCAGTCGACCTCAAATTGACGCTCGTGGGGCTTTTTTCAGGCCAATCTACAGACCTCACTGACACCACAAACCCCACGGGGACAATGCTGGACATCCCCTCGCTGGTGCGTGTACATGTGGAGGCATTGATAGCGGAGCAGCATGACATGGGGGTTTGCGATGCTATTGAGGAAATTGCGCGCCCGAACGGATCGCACAACGTCACTCAACAAAAAGCCGCACTCCCTCACAATCAGCGGCCTGAACTGGAGTAATGCCTGGCGCGACGATAGCCGCCAGCCATGACCGCCCCTCACGTACCGAAAGTGGCTGGAATCGAACCAGCTCTGCCCGCTCCCACGCACACTGTCGGCCCGCATGTGGCGAAGACGCCCGCGGACCCCGCCTCCGGCAGCCCCTCCGACCCCTCCGACGACGCGTCCGACCCCGCCACCGACGGAGCCGGAACCGCCGCCCCCGACCCCCCGCCCGGCTCCGCCCCCACCACCCCCGACGTCTCCGCCCTCGACCAACTCGCCGCCGTCCAGGACCGGCTGGCCGGCTGGATCTCCGACCTCAGCACCCTGCACGACCTGACCGAACGGCTCGCCCGCACGCGGACGTTGGACGAGGCGCTGCACGAGCTGCTGCGCGCCGGCGCCTCGCTGGTCGGCGCCCGCCGCGGTCTGGTCGTCCTGGCGCCGGCCGACGGCCTCGGCCCGGAGACCACCGTGGGCCTCGGCCTCGGCCACGCCGAGATCGGTCACATCGAGACCGTGCCGCGCCGCGCCCTGTCGTACGCGCGGATACTGGACGGCCTTCCGGAGCCGGGCGTCTCCGGCGCCGGCGACGACGCCCCCGAGGGCACGGTCGGGCCCGACGACCGCACGGAGATCAGCGAGCCCGACATCCCCGGGGAGAAGGACCTCGACCCCCGGCTGCGGGAGGTCGCCGCCCGCCTCGGGTACGCCGCCAGCTACGCCGTGCCGCTCACCGCCGATCCCGTCGGCCGGACCGGCGCCGCGGTCTGGCTCTACGACGAACCGGCCGCCCCCACCGAGCGCCAGCGCCACCTCGTCGGCCTCTACCGCACCCACGCCTCCGAGCACCTCGCCCGCCTCCTCGAACTGCACCGCAGCCGGCAGGCCGCCGCCACGCTCCGCGAGGAGCTGCTGCCGCACCGGCTGCCGCGCGTCCCGGGCGTCCGCCTCGCGGTGCGGCACGCCACCGGACCGCGCGGCGGCGGCGACTGGTACGACGCGCTGCCGCTGCCGGACGGCGCGCTGGGCCTGGCGGTCGGCTCGGTGACCGGGTCCGGGCCGAGCGCGGTGGCCGCCATGGGACGGCTGCGGGCGTCGCTGCGCGCGTACGCGGTCATGGAGGGCGAGGACCCGGTCGCGGTCCTCTCCGACCTGGAGCTGCTGCTGCGGCTGACCGAGCCGGCGCGCAGCGCGACCGCGCTGTTCGCGTTCACCGAGCCGCCGCCGGGTGCCCCGGGCGGCCCGCCCGCGCCGCCGGTGCCGGGTGTGCTGCCGCGCAAGCTGGTGCTGGCCGGGGCCGGTCACTGCCCGCCGCTGATCCTCGGGGATCTGCGGACGGAGTTCGTGGAGACCACGCTGTCCGCGCCGCTGGGCATGCTGGCCTGCTGGGAAGCGCCGAGCGTGGAGATCGAACCGGCCGGCGGCGAGACCCTGCTGCTGTACAGCGACGGGCTGCTGCACCGCACCGGGGAGCCCATGGACCGCGCCTTCGCCCGGTTGCACACCGCCACCGCGGGCGTCCCCCGGGCGATCCGCCATGATCCGGAAGCGGTGGCCGACCACGTCCTGCGCACGATGCTGCCGCGGGGGCTGGACGACCCGTCGTCGGAGGAGGACGTGGTGCTGCTGGTGGCGTACTTCGAGGAGTAGCGCCCGCGATTGTGCAGGTCAGGCGGGTGAGCGGTCGTGCCCCGGAAGGGGGCGCGGCCGCTGCCCGACAGGTCACACCCGTTGCCCCCTGGACCGTCATCCGTCGGCACATACGATGGAATGCGGTTCACTCTTAAAAGGAGGCATTGTGACCGACGAGCTCACGCCGGAGACCCCGGACGAGGACGAGCAGCCGATCAAGCAGCGCAAGAACGGCCTTTACCCGGGCGTCTCGGACGAGCTCGCGGAGAACATGAAGAGCGGCTGGGCCGACACCGAGCTGCGCGACCTGCAGCCGATCGAGCAGGCCCCGAACGCCGCCCGCCGCCGCGCCGCGCTGTCCGCGCGCTTCCCCGGTGAGCGCCTGGTGATCCCGGCGGGCAACCTGAAGACCCGCTCCAACGACACCGAGTACTCCTTCCGCGCCTCGACCGAGTACGTCTACCTCACCGGCGACCAGACCGACGACAGCGTGCTGGTCCTGGAGCCCACCAAGGACGGCCACGAGGCGACGCTCTACCGCCTGCCCCGTTCCGACCGCGAGAACGGCGAGTTCTGGCTCAACGGCATGGGCGAGCTGTGGGTGGGCCGCCGCCACAGCCTCACCGAGTCCGCCGCGCTGCTCGGCGTGGCCTGCAAGGACGTGCGGGAGCTGGCCGAGGCGCTCAAGGAGGCCACCGGCCCGGTCCGCGTCGTCCGCGGGCACGACGCCGGCATCGAGGCCGCGCTGGCCGACAAGGTCACCGCCGAGCGCGACGAGGAACTGCGGGTCCACCTCTCCGAGGCCCGGGTGATCAAGGACGAGTTCGAGATCGGCCAGCTGCAGAAGGCCGTCGACTCCACCGTCCGCGGCTTCGAGGACGTCGTGAAGGTCCTGGACAAGGCCGAGGCGACGTCCGAGCGCTACATCGAAGGAACGTTCTTCCTGCGCGCCCGCGTCGAGGGCAACGACGTCGGCTACGGCTCGATCTGCGCCGCGGGCCCGCACGCCACCACCCTGCACTGGGTCCGCAACGACGGCCCGGTCCGCTCCGGCGACCTGCTGCTGCTGGACGCCGGTGTGGAGACCGACACCCTCTACACCGCGGACGTCACCCGCACCCTGCCGATCAACGGCCGCTTCTCCGACCTCCAGCGCAAGATCTACGACGCGGTCTTCGAGGCCCAGGAGGCGGGCATCGCGGCGGTCAAGCCGGGCGCCGCCTACCGCGACTTCCACGACGCGGCGCAGCGGGTGCTCGCCGAGAGGCTCGTCGAGTGGGGCCTGGTCGAGGGCCCGGTCGAGCGGGTGCTGGAGCTCGGCCTGCAGCGCCGCTGGACCCTGCACGGCACCGGCCACATGCTCGGCCTGGACGTCCACGACTGCGCCGCGGCGCGCACCGAGACGTACGTCAACGGGACGCTGGAGCCCGGCATGGTCCTCACCGTCGAGCCCGGTCTGTACTTCCAGTCGGACGACCTGACGGTCCCCGAGGAGTACCGCGGCATCGGCGTCCGCATCGAGGACGACATCCTCGTCACGGATGACGGCAACCGGAACCTCTCGGCCGCGCTGCCGCGCCGGTCCGACGAGGTCGAGGCCTGGATGGCCGGGCTGAAGAAGTAACCCTGGTTCACGGGCCGGTGGCGTCGTCCGCCGGCCCGTGGCCTTCCCGCGGGTACGCGCCCGCCCGGGCCGCGGCCCACACGGCGGTGGCCGCGGATTCCGCCAGCGCCGCGTCGACCGGGCGGCGGGCGATCAGGATCCGGTAGTAGAAGGGCGCGCCGAGCGCCGACATCACCTGCTCGGGATCGGTTTCCGCGGGCAGTTCGCCGCGCGCGACGGCCCGCTCCACCATCTGGCCGGCCAGCGCCAGCCGTTCGCCGAAGAACGACCGCAGCACGGTGGCCACCTGCGGGTCGCGGGCCGCCGCGGACACCACCGCCTCGATGAGCCGCCGCATCCGCGGCTCGCCGTAGAACGCGGTTATCGAGCGGGCCAGCGCACGCAGGTCGCCGGGGAGCGTGCCGGTGTCCGGCAGCGGCACGTCGGCGCTCAGCTCGGTCAGCAGGTCGCAGACCAGGCCCTCGATGCTGCGCCAGCGCCGGTAGAGCGTCGCGACGTGGATGCCCGAGCGCTGGGAGACCTTCTCCATGGTGAGTCCGGCGAACCCGCCGGCGCCCAACTCCTCGAACACCGCGGCCAGTACGGCCTCGCGGGTGCGCGCCGTACGCCCGCCGGGTCGGGTCTCGCCCGGGGCGCCCTGGGGCTGGTGCGCTGTCGTCACGCCGGCTCCGTATTGCAGTGCGGGATCACGCCAAGTATTGTCCGAGAAAGACTAACGCGAGCTTCTTCGCGTTAGATTTGGTGTGCGCCGGTCTCGCAGGGACAGGGGACGCCGCGGGGGAGGTCCTCCCACCGCGAGGCCGCGCCGCCATCCCTCCCGAGCAGGCACTTTCCGGCCAGCCCGCGGCCCCGCGAGGCAGCACCACACTTACACTCCGCGCCGCCGCGTCCGATGCCCGCGCACGTCCCCTGCCGACACCTCAGGACGCCATCGGCAGCGCCGCGCCCTCCCGCCACTTGAGGATCTTGTCGAAGCTGACCACCGCGCCCGGGCGGCCGGTGCGGTTGCGGTAGCGGACGTGGTCGGTGAGGGCCTCGATGAGAAAGAGCCCCCGGCCGTCCTCCGCGAACGCGGGGGCCTGGGCGGGGGCGGGGACGGGGGCCGGCAGAGGGCGGTCCGCGGGGCTATGGGGCGGGGCGGAGGGGGCGCCGCGGAAACCGGGGCCCGAGTCGGTGACTTCGATGCGGCAGGTGTCGCCGTCGATGAAGACCGTCACGCGGTAGTCCTCGGGGGCTCCGTCGCCGCCGTGCTCGACGGCGTTCGCACACGCCTCGGAGAGGGCGACCGACAGGTCGTAACAGATGTCCGGGTCGACGCCCGCCGTTTCCATCGTGCCCAGCAGCAGACGCCGGGCGAGCGGCACGCTCGCAGCCTCGCGCCGCAAATGGAGTGACCACCAGATGCTCATCGCTCCAGCCTCCTGGCCGCGGCTCGACATATCGATACGTATTGCCGTGCCCCAAGGTCCGTAAGCATGTCCGGGACGTGATACCGCTCATTCGGCGGATGCGAAGAGTGAGCGCATCGGTGTAGGCGCAGCGCCGCGCCCGCGCCTCCGCGCGCCCCGGCGGACGCCCTGGACGCCCCTGAGAGGCGCCCCTTCGGGCCGCCCTGCCGTAGGCCGCGGGCGGGGGCAGTGGGATGATGGCGCGGCCATGATTGCCCCGCCCGCCTCCCCAGCGCGCGCGGCCGCGGACCTGCGGCTGCTGAGGGCCGCGGTCTTCACCGCGGTCTGTGTCGCGCTGTCCGCGGCCGGGCACATGATCGCTTCCTGCGCCGCCGTTCCGCTGTGGACGCTGGGCGTCGCCGCCGCCGTGGTGTTCGCGGTCGCGGCGCCGCTGGCCGGCCGGGAGCGGACGCTGCCGGGCATCGCCGCGGGACTCGCGGTGGGCCAGCTGGCACTGCACTCGCTGTTCGTGTGGGGCCAGGTGTGCGGCCTGACGACGGCCGAGCGGATGGCGCGGCAGCGGATGCCGATGGCCGGGACGGCGACCGGTTCCGGGGGATCCGGGCACGGCGCGCTGTCCGACGCGACGGCCGTGGACCTGGCCCGGCACCTGATGTGCGGGCTCGGCACGGGCCGGCTGGACGGTGCGCGGGCGCGGCGGCTCCTCGACGGGGGCGGCTACGACATGGCCTCCGCGGCCGGTCTGGGCGCACCCGGCGGACCCGGGACGGCCGGTGGCGGCGCCGCCGCCGACCCGGCGATGACGCACGGTCTGCTGCCGTCGCTGCCCATGCTGCTGGGGCACCTGCTGGCCGCGCTCGCGGTCGGCTGGCTGCTGCGGCGGGGCGAGGCGGCGCTGTGGCGGCTGGTCCGGCTGTCGGCCCCGGCGGCGTACAAGCTGACCGTCCACGCCCTGCTCGGCGCGGTGCGCGGGGCACTCACGCTCGTCGGCGCCCTGCTCGCGGGCCTCGGCGCGGCGCACGAGGCACTGCTGCGCGCCCTCGTTTCGTACGGGGATGACAAACCCGGCCCGCAAGGTGCCGCGCTCGACCACAGTGTGATCCGGCGAGGGCCGCCTGTCGTGACCGCCCTGGCCCTCGCGGCCTGACGTCACGCGACGCACGTTCCCACATGGGAGTACCTCCCATGCCCTCAAGGCATGGGGGCGGGTACGGGCTCGCGCGGCGTCGCCGTGTGCGCGCCACCGATCACCGTCACCCGTATCTCTCTCCTTCCTGTGGAGTGCTTTCCATGTCGAACGCGTCGACCATGCCCAGCGAGCCCACGATGTCCGGGACTTCCGGGACTTCCAAGTCATCCGGAATTGCCGGATTCGTCAAGACCAGACTGCCCCTGGTGGGCGGAATCGCGGCCGGCAGTGTGCTGCTGCTCGCCGGGCCGGCCTTCGCGCACGTCAGCGTGCAGTCCGACGATGCCCCCAAGGGCGGCTTCGCCACGGTCAACTTCAAGGTCCCCAACGAGCAGGACCACGCCTCCACGGTGAAGCTCGAGGTGACCCTGCCGACCGACCACCCGCTGGCGTCGGTCATGCCGCAGCCGGTGCCCGGCTGGAAGGTGTCGGTCACCAAGACCAAGCTCGCCAAGCCGATCGAGATGGAGGGCGAGAAGATCACCGAGGCGCCCTCGAAGATCACCTGGACCGCCGACGGCAAGGGCGTCGAGCCCGGCCAGTTCCAGCAGTTCCCGCTCTCCATCGGCCAGCTGCCCAAGGACGCCGACCAGCTCGTCTTCAAGGCCCTCCAGACGTACGACAACAAGCAGGTCGTGCGCTGGATCGAGCCGACGAAGGAGGGCGGCCCGGAGCCGGAGAACCCCGCGCCGGTGCTCAAGCTCACCGCCGCCGAGGACGACGCGCACGGCGCGGCCGCCGACGCCAAGAGCGAGGACAAGGCCGGGGACGTGAAGACCGCCGCGGCCGCCGACACCAGCGACAACACCGCCCGCCTCCTGGGCGCCGCGGGCATCGTCGTCGGCGTCATCGGCGTCGGCTTCGGCGTGTTCGCCGGCCGGCGGCGCAACGCCTGATCGCCACCACGGGCCGGGCGGCGCCCCACCGCGCCGCCGGCCCGTCGCCCCGTTCCCCTGAGCGGGGCGCCGGACCACACCACACAAACGGGATACATCTGCAATGCGTAGCGCAATGCGTAGAAGGGCCCTGCTCGCCTCCGCCGTCGCGGCCGTCACGGCATTCGGCCTGACCGCCTGCGACCAGGGAGGCGACGGCGACAAGCCGGTAGCCCAGGTTTCCGGGGGCACCGCCGCCAAGCCCATCGTCACGCTCGACAGCCCGATGGAGAAGCCGGACCTGGTCCTGACCGACTCCCAGGGCGCCAAGTACGACCTGCTGGAGAAGACCAAGGGCCACCCGACACTGATCTACTTCGGCTACACCCACTGCCCGGACGTCTGCCCGCTGACCATGGCCAACATCGCGGTCGCGGTGAAGCAGCTGCCGAAGGCCGAGCAGAAGGACCTGCGGGTCGTCTTCGTCACCTCCGACCCGGAGCGCGACACCCCCGCCGCCCTCAAGAAGTGGCTCGGCGGCATCAACAAGGACTTCATCGGTCTGACGGGCCGCTTCGACACCATCCAGGCGGGCGCCCGCAGCGTCAACATCGGCATCGAGAAGCCGGTCAAGAAGAAGAACGGCGATGTGGTCTCCACCCACGGCGCGCAGGTCCTGCTGAGCTCCCCCAAGGACGACAAGATCCACTGGCTGGGCATGCAGGAGGCGACCTCCGACAACTACACCACCGCACTTCCGAAGATCATCAAGGGACAGAACCCGTGAACCGCCGCACCACCCTCGCCGCCGCCCTCGCCCTCACCGCCGGTCTGGCCCTGAGCGCCTGCGACGACGGCAGCGCCCCCAAGCTGTCGGTCAGCGGCGCGTACCTGCCGCAGCCGGTCACCCAGGACATGGCCGGGGCGTTCTTCACCGTCAAGAACACCGGCGGCACCGCCGACAAGCTCACCTCGGTCACCAGCAACTTCGCCAAGGACATCACCCTCCACAAGACGTCCGGCGGAAAGATGGAGCAGGTCGACTCGCTGCCGATCCCGGCGAACGGCGAGCTGAAGCTCAGCCGCGGCGGCAACCACCTGATGTTCATGGGCCTCAAGTACAAGCCGACCAAGGGCGACGTGATCACCCTCCAGCTGCAGTTCGCCCATGCCGAGCCCGTCAGGGTGAGCGTCCCGGTCAAGGCCGTCAACTACCAGCCGAAGAAGTAACGGGCGGCACGGTACGTCACGCAACCGCACTCACACGGCAGTTGAGGGAGCGATCACTATGGTCATCACCGGGCCACGGCGGCGGTCCGCCGTACTGCGGGTGCTGCTCGTCGCGGTGGCACTGGCCGGCGCGCTGCTGGGCGGCGCCGTCCCGGCGTCCGCGCACGCCGCGCTGACCGGCAGCACCCCCGCGCAGGGCTCGGTGGTGGACCAGGCGCCCGAGCAGGTCGCGCTCACCTTCTCCGAGGGCGTCGCGATGGGCGACGACTCCATCCGCGTCCTGAACCCGCAGGGCAAACGGGTGGACCGCGGCAAACTGCGCAACCTGTGCAGCGGCAGCACCGTCAAATACGGCACGGGGCTGCCGCCGGGCCTGGGCGACGGCACGTACACCGTCGCCTGGCAGGCGGTCTCCGCCGACAGCCACCCGGTCTCCGGCGCCTTCACCTTCTCGATCGGGGCGCCCTCGAAGACCACCGCGCCGGTGTCCCAGCAGGAGGCCGGCGGGGGCCTCGTGGGGGCGCTCTACGGCATCGCCCGCGCGCTGGCGTACGCGGGCTTCGTCCTGCTGGCCGGCGGCGCCGCCTTCGTGGTGGCCTGCCGGCCGGCCGCCGCCCGGGTACGGTCCGTCCAGCGCCTGGTCGTCCAGGGATGGGCGGTACTGACCGGCACCACCGTGGCGATGCTGCTGCTGCGCACCCCGTACACCGGCTCCGGCGACCTCTCCGACGTCTTCGACCTCGGCGGCCTGCAGCAGGTACTGATCACCAAGCCGGGCGCGGCGCTGGTCTCCCGGCTGCTGCTGCTCGCCGCGGCGGCGCTGTTCGTGGCGGTGCTGTTCGGGGCGTACGCGCGGGCGCAGGAACCGCGGGAGCCGCGGGAGGGCCTGGAGACGGGTGCCGGGGCGGACGGCGGGGGCCACGAGGACCGGGCCGACGGGGACGGCACGGACGACGGGGACGACGCGGCCCGGACCGCCGAGGACGCGCCCGAGGACCCCGCCGAGCAGGCCCGGCGCCGCAAGGACCTGACGTTCGGGCTCGGCATCGGCGGGGTGATCGTCGCCGCCGGCCTCGCGACGACCTGGGCGATGGCCGAACACGCCTCGACCGGGCTGCAGCCCGCGATCGCGATGCCGGTCGACGTCCTGCACCTGCTCGCCGTCGCCACCTGGCTCGGCGGGCTGGCGGCGCTGGTGGTGTCCCTGTACTGGGGGCCGCCGATCGAACGGACCGCCGTCCGCCGCTTCTCCCGGATCGCGTTCGGCTCCGTCCTGGTGCTGGTCGCCACCGGCCTCTACCAGTCCTGGCGGCAGGTCGGCACCTGGACCGCGCTGACCGGCACCACCTACGGGCGGCTGCTGCTGCTCAAGGTGGGCCTGGTGGTGGTGCTCGTGGGCATCGCCTGGTTCTCGCGGCGCTGGACGGCGCGGCTGACGGAGGTACGGACGGCGGAACCGGAAGCGGCGGACGCGGCCCCGGAGGCCGAGGGGGCCGAGGAGGCCTACGAGGCCGCGGAGGCCGACGAGCTCTTCGAGAAGGCCGTGACCGTGCCGGCGGCCGGCACGGCCGAAAAGACCGCCCAGAACGACGAGGAGCCGGCGGCGGCACGGGCGGCGGCGCCCGCGACGGAACCACCGGCGGCGCCCGCGACGGAACCGGCCGACCCCGCCCGCGCCGCCCAACTCGCCCGTCAGCAGGCCGCGTTGCGCACCGCCCGCACCAAGCGGCTGCGCGACGCCGACCCCGAGCGGCGGGGGCTGCGCCGGTCCGTACTGGCCGAGGCGTCGGTCGCGGTACTCCTGCTGGTGGTGACGACGGTGCTGACCGCCACCGAGCCGGCCCGTACCGAGGAGGCGGTCAAGGCCGTGTCGGGCGGTCAGTCGGCCGCGGCCAACCAGCCGCAGGTCCTCACCGTCCCGTTCGACACCGGCGGTCCGGGCGGCAAGGGCACCGCCCGCCTCGACCTCGACCCCGGCCGCAGCGGCAACGCCAACGACCTGCGGCTGCGGATCTCCGACCCGAAGGGCCGGGCCAAGGACGTCCCCGAGGTGAAGGTCGAGTTCACCCTCAAGGCCAAGAAGCTCGGGCCGCTGACGGTGGTGCCCCGGCACACCGGCAAGGGACACTGGCGCGCCAGCGGTGTCCTGCTGCCGGTCCCCGGACGGTGGCAGCTCTCGCTGCTCGTACGGACCTCCGACATCGACCAGGTGACCGAGTTCAGGAACGTGAAGATCGGCTGATGAGCAAGCGAACCGCGCAGGCCCCCGAACCCCAGGCCCCCGAACCCCAGGCCCCCGAACCGCAGGCCCCGGCGCCCGAGCCGGCCGGCCCGCGGACCGCCCTGGCGCTCTCCCGCCGCCGGCTGCTCGGCACCGTCGGCGCGGCGGGCGCCGCCGGGCTGGTCGTCGGCGGCGCCGGCGGCGCCCTGGGGACGGCCGCCGCCCATGAGGAGGGGCCCGCCGCGGCCCTGAGCTCCCTCGGCTCGACCGAGGTGCCGTTCCGGGACGACCGGGCGAAGCAGCAGGCCGGGATCACCACCCCGCTGCAGGCCAGCGGGCACCTCGTCGCCTTCGACCTGGCCCCGGGCAGCGACCGCAAGGCCGCCGCCGCGCTGCTGCGCCGCTGGTCGCGGACGGCCGAGGAGCTGATGGCCGGGCGCACGCCGGACGCCGACACCGGCGTCGCGCTGGACGCCGGCCCGTCCTCGCTGACCGTCACCTTCGGCCTCGGCCACAGCTTCTTCGACCGTACGGGCCTGACGAAGCACCGCCCCGTACAGCTCGATCCGCTGCCGGACTTCTCCGCCGACGCGCTGGACCCCGAGCGCAGCAACGGCGACCTGTGGATCCAGATCGGCGCCGATGACGCGCTGGTCGCCTTCCACGCGCTGCGGGCGCTGCAGAAGGACGCGGCCGGCACCGCCCGGCTGCGCTGGCAGATGAACGGCTTCAACCGCACCCCGGGCGCCACCGCCCACCCGATGACCGCGCGCAACCTGATGGGCCAGGTCGACGGCACCAACAACCCCAAGCCGACCGACGCGGACTTCGACCGGCGGATATTCGTCGGGCGGGACGCCGCGCAGGAGTGGATGCGCGGCGGCTCGTACGCCGTCGTCCGCCGGATCCGGATGCTGCTGGACGACTGGGAGAAGCGCTCCCGGCACGAGCAGGAGCGGGTCATCGGGCGCCGCAAGGACAGCGGGGCACCGCTGACCGGCGGTTCCGAGACCACGCCGATGAAGCTGGACGCCACCGGAGCGGACGGGCTGCCGGTCATCCCGGCCAACGCGCACGCCCGGGTCGCGGCGCCGGAGTCCAACCAGGGCGCGGCGATGCTGCGCCGCCCGTTCTCGTACCACGACGGTTTCCGGGACGACGGCGCGCCGGACGCCGGGCTGCTGTTCATCTGCTGGCAGGCCGACCCGCTGCGGGCCTTCACCCAGATCCAGCGGAAGCTGGACCGCGGGGACGCGCTCTCGCCGTTCCTGCGGCACGAGGCGAGCGGCCTGTACGCGGTGCCGCCGGCCGCGGTGCCGGGCGGGTACGTGGGGCAGCCGCTGCTGGAGGGCTAGCGGGACCGCCCGGCGGAGGCCCGGTGCGCCGTCCGGCCTTCGGAAGGCCGGTCCGGGGGCCGGGGCGGCTCGGTATCGTGGCAGGACAGGGAGAAGATCGGCGGGGTGCTCCCGCAGTCACGCGAGGGAGTCCTCAAGGATGTCGGCCAGCCGCTACACCTATCTCGGCCCCGCGGGCACGTTCACCGAGGCCGCGCTGCGCAGCCTGCCCGAGGCGGCGACGCGCGAGCTGGTGCCGATGGTGTCGGTGCCGGCCGCCCTGGACGCGGTGCGGGCGGGGGAGGCGGCGGCCGCCCTGGTGCCGATCGAGAACTCCGTCGAGGGCGGGGTGACCACGACCCTCGACGAACTGGCCTCCGGCGAGCCGCTGATGATCTACCGCGAGGTGCTGCTGCCGATCGCCTTCGCGCTGCTGGTGCGGCCCGGTACGACGCTCGACGAGGTCAAGACGGTGACCGGGCACCCGGTCGCGCAGCCCCAGGTCCGCAAGTGGCTGGCGGCCCAACTCCCGGAGGCGGTCTGGGAGTCGGCGGCCTCGAACGCGGACGGTGCGCGGCTGGTGCAGGAGGGCCGCTACGACGGTGCGTTCGCCGGTGAGTTCGCGGCGGCGACGTACGGCCTGACGCCGCTGGTCACCGACATCCACGACGCGCAGAACGCGGCCACCCGCTTCGTGCTGGTGGGCCGCCCGGCCCGGCCGGCGGCGCCCACCGGCGCGGACAAGACGTCGGTGGTGCTGTGGCTGGCCGAGGACCACCCCGGTGCGCTGCTCGAACTGCTCCAGGAGTACGCGGTGCGCGGGGTCAGCATGATGCGCATCGAGTCCCGGCCGACCGGTGAGGGCATCGGGCGCTACTGCTTCTCGGTGGACTGCGAGGGGCACATCACCGACCGCCGGGTCAGCGAGGTCCTGATGGGCCTCAAGCGGGTCTGCCGCGAGGTGCGGTTCCTCGGTTCGTATCCGCGGGCGGACGAGACGACGCCGAGCGTGCGGCGGCAGATGACCGACTCGGCGTTCACCGAGGCCTCGGACTGGCTCGCGCGCTGCCTGGACGGCCGGGGCTGAGCTCCCGACCTGCGGCTTTGAGCGCCTGTGGGTTGTCCACAAAGTTATCCACAGGCCCGGTTCTCGACCTGTGGGTAAGTCGACACGACAGTCGGACACAGTCGACAAATCGCCCTACTGACCCCACATCCCTCCACAGCACCCCACCTCGGACCCCGTCAGCATAATTCCTTCGGTCCATCCTTTAGAGCGAGGCAATCCCACACGAAAGAGTGCGTGAACGGGGTTTGGACAGAGAATCCATAGCCGAGCATTTCGGAAGCGGAATGATCGCCGCCGACTTCCACAGATTCCACGCACAGCCTGTGGATAAATATCCGGGAACCCCCCTCCCCTGTGGACAACCCCACCGCACGGGGGCCGCGAAGGCCGCCCCAACTCCCCGCTCCCGCCCAGTGGATCATCGATCGCGGACGCCGCGAACACCCGCATACCGGATGACTCCACCGCCCTCCTCCAGAAGATCACGACAGCCGGGAAGGGGTGCGAATGGATGGGAATTCCCCGGCGGATTTACCGCATCCCCGCCATGGAATAAACCTCTCAAACCGGACAAATTGCAATGGCGGGGAATATCGCGTCGAAGCGTGGGGCGCGGCCCCGGTAGCCTGGTGGTGTGATTGACCTTCGCCTGCTCCGTGAGGACCCCGACCGTGTGCGCGCGTCCCAGCGCGCCCGTGGAGAGGACGTCGAGCTCGTCGACGCGCTTCTCTCCGCCGACGAGCGGCGCAGGTCGTCCAGCGTCCGCTTCGACGAGCTGCGCGCCGAGCAGAAGACGCTCGGCAAGCTCATCCCCAAGGCCACCGGCGACGAGAAGGCCGCGCTGCTGAAGAAGGCCGGCGAGCTGTCCGCCGCCGTCAAGGCCGCCGACGCCGCGCAGGACGAGGCCAAGGACGAGACCCAGCAGCTGCTGCTCAAGCTCGGCAACCTCGTCCACCCCGACGTCCCCGTGGGCGGCGAGGAGGACTTCGCGGTCCTGGAGACGCACGGCACCATCCGCGACTTCGCCGCCGAGGGCTTCGAGCCCAAGGACCACCTGGAGATCGGCCAGGCGCTCGGCGCCATCGACGTGGAGCGCGCCGCCAAGGTCTCCGGCTCGCGCTTCTACTACCTGACGGGCATCGGCGCGCTCCTGGAGCTCGCGCTGGTCAACGCCGCCATCGCGCAGGCCACCGAGGCCGGCTTCGTCCCGATGCTGACCCCGGCGCTGGTTCGCCCGCACGCCATGGAGGGCACCGGATTCCTCGGCCAGGCCGCCGAGAACGTCTACCACCTCGAAAAGGACGACTACTACCTCGTCGGCACCTCCGAGGTCCCGCTCGCCGCGTACCACATGGACGAGATCGTCGACGCCGGCCAGCTGCCGCTGCGCTACGCCGGCTTCTCCCCCTGCTTCCGCCGCGAGGCCGGCACGTACGGCAAGGACACCCGCGGCATCTTCCGGGTCCACCAGTTCGACAAGGTGGAGATGTTCTCCTACGTCGCGCCGGAGGACGCGCAGGCCGAGCACCAGCGCCTGCTGGAGTGGGAGAAGCAGTGGCTGAACAGCCTGGAGCTGCCGTTCCAGGTGATCGACGTCGCCACCGGTGACCTGGGCGCCTCGGCCTCCCGCAAGTTCGACTGCGAGGCGTGGATCCCGACCCAGGGCAAGTACCGCGAGCTGACCTCGGCCTCCAACTGCGACGAGTTCCAGGCCCGCCGGCTCTCCGTCCGCATGCGCGAGAACGCCGACGGCAAGCAGAAGGTCCGCCCGCTGGCCACGCTCAACGGCACGCTCTGCGCCGTCCCGCGCACCATCGTGGCGATCTTCGAGAACCACCAGCAGGCGGACGGCTCGGTGCGCGTCCCCGAGGTGCTGCGCCCCTACCTGGGCGGCCGGACCGTGCTGGAGCCCGTCGCGGCGGGCCGGGAGTCCGGCGCCAAGTGAGCGGATCAGCTCCGGCGGACGTCCCGCCGCTGCCGTACACGCTCATCGCGACCGACCTCGACGGGACGCTGCTGCGCCCGGACGAGACGGTCTCGGAGCGCACCCGCCAGGCGCTCGCCGCGGCCACCGCGGCAGGCGCGGCACACATCGTCGTCACCGGCCGTGCCGTGCCCTGGACCCGGCACATCCTCGACGCCCTGGACTACCACGGGCTCGCGGTGTGCGGCCAGGGCGGGCAGGTCTACCACGCCGGTGAGCACCGGCTGCTGACCTCGGTGACGCTCGACCGCCAGCTGGCCGGTCTCGCGCTGTCCAAGATCGAGGCCGAGGTCGGCCCGCTGTATCTGGCGGCGAGCCGGGACGGCCTGGAGGGCGAGGTGCTGGTCGGCCCCGGCTACCGCGTCCAGGACGGCCCGCTGCCGAACGTCATGATCGACGACCACGGCGCGCTGTGGGCGGCCCCGATCAACAAGGTCTACCTCCAGCACCCGACGCTGGACGACGACGCGCTGGCGGCGGCCGCCCGCCAGGTCGCCGGTGACCTGGTCGGCATCATGGTGGCCGGCCCCGGCGTCGTCGAACTGCTGCCGCTGGGCCTGACCAAGGCCACCGGGCTGTCCCTGGCCGCCCGCCGCCTGGGCCGCACCGCCAAGGAGACGCTGGCGTTCGGCGACATGCCCAACGACATCCCGATGTTCGCCTGGGCCGCCCACGGCGTGGCCATGGCCAACGCCCATCCCGAACTGAAGGCGGTCGCCGACGAGGTGACCACCTCCTCCGAGGCCGACGGCATCGCGGTGGTTCTGGAGCGGCTGTACGGGGTGTGAGGGCGGGTGGCCAGGGGGGCGGTGGCCCGTGGGGCCGGGTGGCCAACGGCGTGGCAACGGCTCCGGCCGCCGGTGGCGGGCCCCAACCGCCGGTGGCGGGCGGTTCCGGCCGCCGGTGGCGGGCGGCTCCGGCCTTGGTTACGGAATACCGTCCCTGGCCCCGGCGTTGAGGGCCCCGAGGGGGCGCTCGCGTCCCCTACGGGATCTGTTCGCCTCACCCGTAGGGGTCCGGAAGGCCCCTTGAACCCCTAACGCCCGCCCCCGCCGCCCTCTTCCCGCGCGTCGACTCCCGCTTCCTCCGCGGCGGATTGGTCGTCCCCCGCTTCCCGCGCGTCGGCTCCCGCCTCCTCCGCGGCGGGTTGCTCGTCCCTCGCTTCCCCTGCTTCTCCCGCGTCGCCTTCCTCGTCCCTCGCTTCCCCTGCTTCCCCCGCGTCGCCTTCCTCGTCCCCCGCCACCTCCGCCGCCGGTGTCAACGGCCACGCCGCGAAGCCCATGGTCAGGGCGATGGCGTGGCCGAAGTCGGTGAAGGTGGCGCCGGTCGTCAGGGGGATGGCGAAGAAGGCCAGTACGCCGACGAGATAGCCGTAGCGCCAGGGGGAGCGCAGGCGGTACGTCAGCACGCCGGCGGCGGCCGCCAGGCCGTACGAGACGCCGATGTCGACGACGTGCGTCATCGAGCGCGGCAGCTGGTGCCCCTCGATGGCCAGCAGGACGAGTTCCTGGCTGGCCAGGGTCGCGGCGACGTGCGCCCCGCCGACGATCAGCAGCCAGCGCCAACTGCCCGTCCAGCGCTCGACATTGGCGTGCACCAGCTCGAACATCACGACGTACAGCAGGAACGATCCGGGGTTCTCGATCCAGAAGCCGCTGATCAGCAGCGAGGGCAGCGGATGCTCGTTGAGTTCGTGGATGTTGCTGCTGGTGCGGTGGATGAGGAACTGGCCCAGCCCCTCCGAGGCAGAGGCGATCACGAGGCTGGTGACACCGATGATCAGCAGCCAGATGTGGGTGCCGGGGGAGGACCGGACCCAGTTCTTCACCCAGATCACGGGGTTGCCCGCGGGCCGCGCCCAGGGGTCGCGCGGGGGCTCCATCACGATCCTCATCAGCGCCCTCATCGGCGGCGCCCCCGGACCGCGGGCGAGCCGGCGACCAGCGGGCCCGGCCCCTTGATCTGCCGGATGCGGGGCGCGCTCTCCATCGTCCGTACGCCGGGCAGCGCCGCGACCCGGGTCGTCAGGTACGTGTAGACCGCCCGGACGTCCCGGCAGAGCACCGACGCGAACAGATTGTTCGGGCCGGTGGTGGCACCGGCGAAGGCCACCTCCGGATGCTCCGCCAACGCCGCGCCGGCCGCGGCGAGTTCGGCGGGGGCGACGGACAGCCAGAGGGCGACCATCGCGCCGTACCCGAACTTCCGCAGGTCGTAATCGACGTCGTAATACAGCGCCCCGGTCGCCCGCAGTTCGGCGAGCCGGCGACGGACCGTGGTGGGTGACCAGCCGGTGACGGCGGCGAGTTCGGCCAGCGGCGCCCGGCCGTCCCGGGCCAGGGCGGCGAACAGCCGGCGGTCGGCGTCGTCGAGCACCACCGGATCGGCCGCCGGATCGACGTCCGGGGGCGGCGGGCCGAGCCGGGCGGCCTCCTCGTCCGTCAGCGCACCGGACTTGCTGATCAGGCCCTGTGGACCGCCGCAGAACTCGTGCAGCAGGCAGTGTGCGGTGACGCCGACCACGCTCGGGGTGCGCGGCAGCTTCTCCAGCAGCAGTGCGTCGCTGTGGTCGCTGCTCGCCGCCCGGCAGACCGCGGTGATCTCGGTGCCGCCGGACATCAGGCAGATCCACGAGGTGTCCGGACGGCGGGCCAGGGCCTCGGCGACGGTGACCGCGGCCTCCGGCGCGCACTGCACCCGGACC
Source organism: Streptomyces bugieae (assembly GCF_036352915.1). NCBI lineage: Bacteria > Bacillati > Actinomycetota > Actinomycetes > Kitasatosporales > Streptomycetaceae > Streptomyces > Streptomyces bugieae. The sequence continues at coordinate 150,540 of NZ_JAZBJP010000007.1, read as the reverse complement.
ATCCATTCGACCTCGCCCAACACCCGCGCGTCGGACAGTCCCAGCACTCTGAGCGCACCGCTGCTGCGGTGCCGCCCGTAGCGGCGGGCGACGGTCTGGTCGGACACCCCGAGCACCTCCGCGATCCGGCTGAACGGCGCGCGGCCGTCGAGCTGCAGCGCATGGGCCAGCCGGCGGTCGAGGGCGTCGAAACCGCCACCACCCGCGCCGGGCACCCCGTCGGTTTTCACCGTCCGAGGCTAGCGCGTGTCGGATTGCGCCGCCGGGAGCGCGGTGGCTGGGAGACCGGCGGGTGCGGAACCGACCGTGGGGTCGCCATCAAAGCGACGGCGGAAAGAGGAAACCAGTCATGCACGGCGCACCCCACAGACCCGGCAACGGACGACCAGGCACGCCCGGCGCACCCCACGGGCCGGCCGGCGGCGCGGCACCGGAAGGCTCCGCGGACGCCGGCCGGCGCGGCAAGTGGTGGCCCCTGACCGCCATCACCCTCGGCAACTTCCTGCTGCTGGTCGACGTGACGATCGTGAACACCGCGCTACCCCGGATAGCCGACGGCCTGGGCGCCTCCTTCACCTCGCTCCAGTGGGTGCTGGACGTCTACGCGCTGGCGCTGGCCGCGCTGCTGATGGTCGCCGGCTCGGCGGCCGACCTCTTCGGGCGGCGCCGGCTGTACGTGGCGGGGCTGGCGCTGTTCGCGCTCGCCTCGCTGGCCTGCGGGCTGGCGCCGGGCCCGGGCGTGCTGATCGCGGCGCGTGCCGTGCAGGGCGTGGGCGCGGCGGCGATGTTCGCCACCAACACCCCGCTGCTGATGGCCTGTTACCGGGGCCGGGACCGCGGTGTGGCGTTCGGCGTCTGGGGCGGCACCAGCGGTGCCGCGGCCGCGATCGGTCCCGTTCTGGGCGGGCTGCTCACGGAGTACGCCGACTGGCGGGCGATCTTCCTGGTCAATCTGCCGCTGACCGCGGTCGCGGTGGTGATCACGCTGCGCCGGGTCCCCGAGTCCTACGGCGACCCCTCCCGGTCCCGTACGGACGCGGCCGGAGGGTCCCCGGTCGCCCGGATCGACTGGCCGGGCGCGGCGTCCTTCACGGTGTGCGCGGGCGCGTTGACGTACGGGCTGATCCGCGGCGGGGAACGCGGCTGGTCGGAGGCCGGGACGCTGGGCTCGCTGGCGGTCGCGGCCCTGGCGCTGGTGGCGTTCCTCGTGATCGAACGGCGGGTGCGCCGGCCGCTGCTCGACCTGGGCCTGCTGCGCCGGCCGTCGTTCGCGACGCTGATGGCGGCGGCGCTCCTGCTGCAGGCGGCGGCGTTCCCGTACCTGACGTTCGTGGGGCTGTGGGTGCAGAACATCCTGGGGCTGAGCCCGGTGCGGGCGGGTCTCGCGGTGACGCCGATGGCGGTGATGTCGTTGCTGGTCGGCGCGCTGGGCGGCCGTCACCTGCAGCGGATGGCGCCCCAACTGCCGGTAGGGCTCGGCCTGTTGCTGACCGGCGCGGGTGCCCTGCTGCACCGGGTGCTGCTGGATGCCGGCTCCGGCTGGGCGACGCTGGTGCCCGGTCTCGCGGTGAGCGGGGTGGGCATCGGGATGGCGATGCCGGTGCTGGTGTCGGCGGCGCTCGGCGCGGCACCGCCCTGGCGCGCGGGCATGGCCAGCGGCGCGGTCAACACCTTCCGCCAGCTCGGCTACGCCCTGGGCATCGCGGTCCTCGGCACCGTTTTCGCCGACGCGCTGCACGGCGTACGCGGGTCCGCCGCGCATCCGGCCGTCTCCCGTCAGGCCGTCAACGCCGCCTACCTGTCCGGGCTGAGGGACATCGTGGCGATCTCGGGGCTGGTGGCGGTGGCGGCCGGTGTGCTGGTGCTGGCGGTCGTACGGCGGCGCGCGGGTGCCGGCGCGGACGGGAGCGGGCCCGGGGACGGTAGCGGGCCCGGGGACGGGAGCGGCCGCGCTCGTGCGGCGGAGGCCGTCGGGCCCGCACCGGCGGATCGGTAGGGGCGGATCAGGGGAGATTTCCGGGTTCCCGGTGTCGGTCCACTACGGGGTGGCCCGGACCGGACCCGGAGAGCGGCGGTGCCTCGTTTCGTCCACGCGGCCGAGGAATCGGCGGCGGACGGGCCGGATGCTGGAACCGGCCCGCCGACGGAACGAAAGGACGACGCCCATGGCCGCCCGGCATTTACACCCCGAGACCTCCTCCCCCGCCACCCTGCCCTCCGTGAGCGGGCAACCGCGCGCCCTGGCGGCGCTCCGCCGGGCGACGTTGCTCGTCGGCGGCTATCTCGGCCTCAGCGTCCTCACCCTCGCGGCCGTCGTCGCCCTGCGCGATGACGCCGCGGTGGTGAACGACGCCGTCTGGGTGCGCACCGTCATCGTCGTCGCCAGTGCGGTGGTGATGTTCGTCTCCGCCCGCCGTGCGGCCCGGGGTTCCCGCCCGGCGTACCGCCGCGTGCGGATCCTCTCCGGCGTGATGCTGGTGGCCATCGCGGTGATCATCGCGATCCCTGGTTCCTTCCCGGTGTGGCTGAAGATCGAGCAGGGGGTCTGCGGGATCGCCCTGCTCGGCGTCGCACTGATCGTCAACGGCCGGCAGGTGCGGTCGTCGTTCGCCGCGACGTGATGCGCGAGGCGTCGTGCGCCGCCATGTGATGCGCCGGTGGTCGTGCGCCGCGCCGTGACGCGCCGGTCGTCGTGCGCCGCGGGATGAGGCGTTGCCGCGCCTCCAAGACGACTCTCTGACCTCCCCCCACATTCCTTAGCCCTGGCTGGGGTTGAGCATCTGGCGCGGCGTACCGTACCCGGGTGACTCTCGATGATCTGCGCGCCTTCGTGGCGGTCTGCGAGGCGGGCAATCTCAGCGCCGTCGCCCGTGATCTGGGCTGCACCCAGTCGGCCGTCAGCCAGCGCATCAAGCGCCTGGAACGCGAGACGGGCATCAGGCTCCTGGAACGCCGGCCGCGCGGGGTCGCCCCCACCCAGGCCGGCCGGATCCTCCAGCGCGCCGCGGCGGACGGCCTGAGCGGGCTCGACCTGGCGCTACGGCAACTCCGCGATCTGCGGGCGGGCGACGGCGGCACCGTACGGGTCACCACCGGCGCGACGACCGTACGGCACTTCATGTCCGAGGCCGTGGTCGCCTTCCGCGGCCGCCATCCGCACGTCAACCTGGAGTTCCGGACGGAGAGTTCGAGCCGCCGCTGCTTCGAGGCGGTGGTGGACGGCGACTCCGAACTGGCCTGGATCACGCTCGGTCCACCGGTGCGCGGCATCGAGCAGCATCCGGTGATCGGGCTGCCGTGGGTGCTCGCCGTACGCAGCGATGATCCGCTGGCCGCGCGGGAGCGGATCGAGCCGGAGGAACTGGCCGGCATCCGGCACATACGGCTGCCGGAGAACTCCACCTCCCGGATGCGGCTCGACGGGCACCTCAGCCATCGACTCGACGGGGACCTCGGCCATCGGGAGCCGCCGCACGGGGAAGGCCCCGGCGCCGTGCCGCCGCCGAGCACCACCAGCGTCGCCGACTGGGACACCGCCCTGCTGCTGGCCGAACTCGGCGTCGGCCCCGCGGTCGTCCCCCGGCCCCCGGGCCTCGGGGCCACCGCCCACCCGTCCCTGCGGCTGGTCCCGATCCCCGCGCTGCCGCCGCTCGCCACCGGGTGGGCGGTGCGTCAGTGGGACGCCCTGAGCCCGGCGACGGTGGCGTTCGCGGAGACCGTCACGGCGTGTCTGGGGCGGCCCGCACCACCGGTTCCTGGATCTCCGTGACCCACTTCTCCTGGTCCGGCGGGCACTCCAGATAGAGCTCGCGGGCGTACCCGGCGGAGCGGTAGCCGTTCGCGTCGATCCAGTGCGCCAGGTTCTGCGCGGTGGGCAGGATGCGGCTCATCGGCCCGCGGTGCACCACCGTGGCGGCGCACTCCAGCCCGGGCAGCGCGACCACGTCGAAGCCGAGGCCGGTCGCGGTGGGGGTGCCGGTGGCCGGGGCACCCGTCCCGCCGCACCAGGCCCCGGCCCTGGTCAGCGCCTCGGCGGTGACCGTCAGCCCGGCGTGCACGAGGACGGCGCCGGGCCCCGGCTCGTCCCCCGCCGCGCTCCCCCGCACGTCCTCGTAGTACGCCAGGCCCGGGCCGGCCGGGGTGACGCCGGCCGCCTCCAGGTGCGCGCACAGCTCGGCGTAGAGCGGCTGGATCACCGGGCCGATGTCCTCGGGCCCGTAGCCGGCGGCGATCCCGCTCAGTTCCGCGAGCAGTACCGTTCCGGTCGGTTTGACCACCACATCGTCGGCAGACATGTGTCCCTCACTCTCGATGGACCGGAGCCTCGCCTCGACCTGCGCCAGCCGTTCGCCGGCCGCCGCCAGCGTCGCCGCCAGCTCCGCCCGGCGCAGCCGCAGCATGCCGCGCAGTTCCGGCACGCTGACCTCCTCGGCCAGGATCGCGCCCACCTGCTGGAGGCTGAATCCGAGGTCCTTGAGCGCGATGATCCGGTTGAGCCGGGCGAGCTGGGCGGCTTCGTAGAAGCGGTAGCCGGTGACGGGGTCGGTACGCGCCGGGCACAGCAGCCCGATCGCGTCGTAGTGGCGCAGCATGCGCGCCGACACGCGGCCGTACTGGGCGAAATCTCCGATGCTGAACATGACGCCTTCCAGTGGAGTGCTTTCCACAGTGTCAAGGTCAAGAGCCGTGGTCCACACGATGGGGGACGGTGGTGTTCCACCCTGCCGGGTGCGCGGAACGGGCCGGCGGCGGCCCGGACGAGCGGCGGTTCGCCCGGATCCACCGCGTCACTCCCGCCCCACAATCGGCCACCGGGCGGCAGCATCGCGTCAAGTAGGGTCCACAACTCGTCAATGACGCGTCAGCGTCCGGCGGAGGGGCCCGTTCCCCGGGCATAGCGTCGGCAGAGCCGAGCCCCGGCACACGCATCGTCATCCACCGGTCCGGGGCCGCCGATGTCCTGTTCGAGGAGCAACGCCGTGTCCCACCATCTCTACGCGGAAGATCCCGAGCCCTCCGATCGCGTCCCGGCCGGGCCTCTGTTCGTCCCCGTCCGGTCGGGCCCCGCGGGCTGTACGGCCCGCCTGTTCCGCACCCCGCTCGGCGGGCGTACCGCCGTCGGCTTCACCTCGGCCCAACGCCTCGCCGCGGCGCTCGGCGGCGGCCAGCCGTGGGTCAGGCTCTCCGAGCCGGCCCTGCGGGCGCTGGCCGAGCCCGTCGGGGCGACGGCCCTGACCGTCGATCCCCGCCTCACCCCGGAGGCCCCCCGCGCCACCCTGGCCCCGGGCGCACCACGCGTGCCCCAGGCGGCCCGGGCGGCGGGCGCCTCGCACCTGGCCCGGGCGTCCCGTACGCCGCACCTTCGGGCCGTCTGAGAGGGGCGAACACCATGAGCCACAGCACCCTGCCCCGCACCGCCCAGGAGCCCGGTGGACCGGCGCCGTCCGCGGCCGCCGATCCCCTCACCGCACCGGCCCCGACGCCGTCTCCCGCACCGACCCCCGCCGCCCACCTGGGGGCCCCGCTGCCGGATCCGCTCCCCGCCGCGCCGCCCGACCCGCTCTCCGTCTGGCCCGCCTCCACGTTGCCGCACGGCCCCGGTGACCTCACCCTCGGCGGCGTCCCGCTGACCGAACTGGCCGACCGCTTCGGCACCCCCGCCTACGTATTGGACGAGGACGAGGTGCGCCGGCGCTGCCGCGCCTACCTCCGGGCCTTCCCCGACGCCGACGTCTACTACGCGGCCAAGGCATTCCTGTGCCGCGCCATGATCCACTGGGTGCACGAAGAGGGCCTCGGCCTGGACGTCTGCTCCGCGGGCGAACTGGAACTCGCCGTCACCACCGGCTTTCCGCCCGGGCGGATGGTGCTGCACGGCAACGCCAAGAGCCCGGCGGACCTCCGGGCCGCGCTCCGGCTCGGCGTCGGGCGGATCGTCATCGACTCCACCTCCGAGATCGCCCGGCTGGCCGCCGCGGTCCCGGCCGGCACCCGCCAGAAGGTGCTGATCCGGGTCGTCCCGGGAATCGCCGCGGGCGGTCACGCCAAGGTCCGCACCGGGACCGACGACCAGAAGTTCGGACTGTCGATCGCGGACGGCTCCGCGCAGCACGCCGTCACCCGGGTCCTCGGCCAGCCGCGCCTCGAACTCACCGGTCTGCACTGCCACTTGGGCTCCCAGATCACCGCCGCCAAGCCGTATCTGTCGGCCGTACGACGGCTGGTCGGCCTGCTGGCGCGGATCCGCGAACAGCACGGCATCACCCTGCCCGAGCTGGACCTCGGCGGCGGACACGGCGTGGCCTACCGGCCCGGCGAGCCCGCCCTCGACATCGCCGCGCTCGGCGCCCGGATCCGCGCCGAGCTGGTGCGCGGCTGTGCGGCGGCCGGCCTGCCGGTGCCCCGGCTCGCCGTCGAACCGGGCCGCGCGATCATCGGCCCGTCCGGTGTCGTCCTCTACCGGGTGCTGTCCGTCAAGCGCACCGGGACGCACACCTTCGTGGCGGTGGACGGCGGGATGAGCGACAACCCGCGGCCCGCGCTGTACGGGGTGCGCTACGCGCCCCGGCTGGTCGGCCGGGCCTCGTCGGCCGCCCCGGAACGGGTCAGTGTCGTGGGCCGGCACTGCGAGGCCGGCGACATACTGGCCGCCGACGCCCGGCTGCCCGGCGATCTCCGCCCCGGCGATCTGCTCGCCGTGCCCGTGGCCGGCGCGTACCACCTCTCCATGGCCTCCGGCTACAACCTCGTCGGCCGTCCCCCGGTCGTCGCGGTCACCTCGGGCACCGCCCGCCTCCTCGTCCGCCGCGAATCCCTGGCGGACATCCAGGAGCGCGACATCGGTCTGTGAGGTCTGTCAGGTCAGACAGGTCTGACAGGTCTGTGAGGCCGTGAGGTCTGGCCGACTGCCGCTCGCTCTCCGCACGCAACCGGGTCCGTGGGCTCCGGGATCTCCCCGGGCCCACGGACCGCCCACTGCCACTCCCACTTGCATGTACTATGAACCCATATTTGTAGGATGACTGGGCAACCGGGCCGACCGGACAACCGAGCACGCCACTGAGCGGGCGGTCGCGGCCCGGCCGGGCAACGGGAAGGCACGGGCACGGCATGGCACTGCAGGCGGCGGGACGGCGATCCCTCGTGGACACCGTGGTCGACGCGCTGCGGGCCCAGCTGACGGCCGGGGAGTGGCCGGTCGGCTCGCGGATCCCCACCGAGCACGCGCTCGCCGAGCAGTTGCAGGTGGGCCGCAACACCGTGCGCGAGGCCGTCCGGGTGCTCGCGCACGCCGGCATGCTGCGCTCGCGGCAGGGCGAGGGCACCTTCGTCGTCTCCACCGCGGACCCGGGCGACATCCTGCGCGGGGTCCGGCGGGCCGGGATCCGCGACGTCCTGGAACTACGGATCGCCCTGGAGGCGGAGGCCGCCCGGCTGGCCGCGCTCCGCCATCGACCGGACGACCTGGAGCGGATGCGCGCGGCCCTGGACGCCCAGGCCGAGCTGACGGACCCGTCCGGGCAGCCCGGCTCCGGCAGCCTGGAGCTCTACGCCGATCACGACATCGCCTTCCACCAGGCCGTCGTCGACGCCGCCCACAACACCGCGCTGACCGCGACCTACGGCTGGTTCAGCAGCTCCGTACGGGAGGCGCTGGTCAGCGCGCTGGACGACCAGGCGATGCCGAAGATCGTGCACGGCGACCACCGCGCCGTCCTGGACGCGATCGCCGCGGGCGACCCGGACGCCGCGGAGCGGGCCACCCGCGACCTGCTGGAGAAACCGAAACGGGCCGTGGAAGCCCTGCTCGGCGAGCCCCCCACAGCCACCCCGCCCCACTGACCCCGGCTCCGGGCTCCCTCCCCTTCTCCCTTCTCTCCCTTCCGTCCCTGCTCTCTCTTCTCTCCGTCTTCCGTAACGCTTGGCGAGGTACGTACGCATGTCAGGACCCCGACCCGCTGCTCCGTTGAGCCCGGACGCCCGGCTGATCGACGCCGAGGAGGATCTCGTCGCGGCACCGGCGGTCGTCGCGGCGCGGCGCCGGCTGCGAACCGTTCACCCGGCGCTCGTGCTGGCCGGGATCGTGCTCGCCGCGCTCAACATGCGGGCGGCGCTCGCCGGGGTGTCACCGCTGCTCGGGGAGATCGGCAGGCACTTCCATCTGCCCGCCACGGTCAGCAGCCTGGTCACCACCATCCCGCTGATCTTCATGGGGCTGGGCTCGGTCGTCGCCCCCGTACTGGCCCGGCGCTGGGGCACCGAGACCGTGCTCTGCGGGGCGCTGGTGACGCTGTGCGGCGGCATCGTGCTGCGGATCGCGCCGCCGGTGGTCGCGCTGTTCGCCGGCTGCGCGGTGGTCGGCGCGGCCATCGCCCTGCTGAACGTGCTGATGCCCGGCCTGATCAAGCGGGACTTCCCGGACCGCGCCGCCGGGATGACGGCGCTGTACTCGACCGCGATGATCCTCGGCGCGACCGTCTCCGCCGCCACGGCCGTACCGCTGGAGAGCGCGCTCGGCGGCTGGCAGGGGTCGCTGGTCTCCTGGGCGCTGCTGGCCGCCGTCGCCGCGGTGGTCTGGGTTCCCCAGGCGGTGCTGGCGCGGCGCGGCACCCGGCACGGCACCGCCGCGGCCACGCCCGCGCACCCGGTCGAGCGCGGCCCGAGGCTCGCCCGCTCGCCGCTCGCCTGGCAGGTCACGCTGTTCATGGGCTCGCAGTCGCTGATCGCGTACGTGGTCATCGCCTGGATGCCGACGATCTTCACCGACCACGGGATGGGCAAGGGCGAGGCGGGGCTGGTCTTCGCGTTCAGCACGCTGCTGCAGATGGCCGGTTCGTTCGTGGTGCCGATGCTGGCGGGGCGGATGCGGCGGCAGCGGCTGCTGGGAGTGGCGGTGTCCGCACTGATGGCCTGCGGCGTCGCCGGACTGCTCACGGCTCCGGTGGCGGGCGCCTGGCTGTGGGCGGCGCTGCTCGGCGTGGGGCAGGGCGGCGCGCTGGGGCTGGCCCTGACGATGATGGTGCTGCGCTCCGGCGACGCCCATACGGCCGCCCGCCTCTCCGGCATGGCGCAGACCGGCGGCTACCTCCTCGCCGCCGCCGGTCCGCTCGCCCTCGGCGCCGTCCACCAGACGACCAACGGCTGGACCGTCCCCCTCCTCCTGCTGCTCACCGTCTGCGCAGCCCTGGCGCTCCTCGCCCTGGGCGCCGGCCGGGACCGCCGGATCGGGGACGCGGCGACGCACACGGCCTGAGGGCGGGCGCCGCGCAGGACCGGCGGGGGCCGCGTGCCTGGCCGGGGCCCCGGGGTGCGACGGCGGAACGGGCCGGTGGCGAGGCCCGTCGTGTGGGCGGGCGATGGCGGGACGGTGAACGATCTCCCTCGTTGGCAACGATCCGGGGGTGGCCGCCCGGGGGCTCGGGGGGTGTGGCTTACCGTGCCCCCATGAGCGATGTTCAGCACACCGTTCGCCGGCCGGGCCCGCGGTTCTCCCGCACCGGCCGGCTCATCGTGGTGGCCGTGCTGGCCGTCCTGGTCGTCGTCGCCGTGGTCCTGGTGACCCGGCTGCTGCGCGAGCGGGCGAACGAGGAGACCTTGACCGTCCCCGAGGGACAGCGGGCCGCCCAGATCTACGCCACCGCCGACAAGGCCCTCCATCTGCCCAGCGGCTCGACCGCGAAGGCCGCCAAGAACGCGCACCTCCCGCTGCCGGCCGAGGCGAAGGGCAACCCCGAGGGCTACCTCTTCCCGGCGACGTATCCGATCCGCTCGGACACCACCCCGGCGTCGCTGCTCTCGTACATGGTCAAGACCGGAAACCAGCGGCTCGCCGAGGACCGCATCACCTCCTACCGGACGGTGGTGATCGCCAGCATCGTGCAGGCGGAGGCCGACCGGCCCGCCGACATGGGCAAGGTCGCCCGCGTGATCGACAACCGGCTGGCCCGGCACATGCCGCTGCAGATGGACTCGACGATCAATTACGCGCTGGGCCGCAGCACGCTCCACACCAGCCACGCCGACACCCGCACCAAGAGCCCGTACAACACCTACCGCTACGAGGGTCTGCCGCCCACCCCGATCGACAACCCCGGGGCGGACGCGCTCAAGGCGGCCGGCGCGCCGCCCGCGGGCGACTGGCTGTACTTCGTCACCGTCAAACCGGGCGACACCCGCTTCACCGCCGACTATCAGGAGCACCTGAAGAACGTGCAGGAGTTCAACGACCGGCAGAAGAACGGCGGCGCCTAGGTGTATTGACCTGGAGCGTTGTTCACACGACTGATGGGTGGCTTGCCGCCGAGTGCGGTGTGGCTGCGGTGGTGGTTGTAGTTGTGCAGGAAGGTGTCCAGTGCGGCGGTGCGCTCGTCGTTGCTGGCGTAGGGCCGGAGGTAGGCCCATTCGTCGAGCAGGGTGCGGTTGAAGCGTTCGACTTTGCCGTTGGTTTGTGGCCGGTAGGGCCGAATGCGTTTGTGGGCGATGCCGGCCGCGGTCAGGGCCTGGGTGAAGAGCTTGGACTTGTAGCAGGAGCCGTTGTCGGTCAGGACGCGCTCGACGGTGATGCCGTGCGAGGCGAAGAAGGCTTGGGCTCGTCGCCAGAAGCTGATCGCGGTGTGCTGACGTTCGTCGGTGAGGATCTCGCTGTAGGCCAGGCGGGAGTGGTCATCGACGGCGGAGTGGATGTAGCTGTAGCCGATCGGCGGTTTGCCGCTCTTGCGGGCGCTGGTGGTGGCCTGCTTGTTGTCCGTGGCTTGCCGACGGTCGAGGACCTTGTGCCCGCCACCGTCAGGTATGTTGCCCAGCTTCTTGATGTCGACGTGCACCATCTCGCCGGGCCGGGACCGTTCGTAGCGGCGGATGGGCTGGGCGGTGGGCCGGTCGAGCCAGGCCAGGCGGTGCAGGCCGTGGCGGGTCAGGATGCGGTGCACGGTGGAGGCCGGCAGGGCCAGGATCGGTCCGATCCTGGCCGGTCCCAGCTTGCGGGTTTGCCGCAGTGTGCAGACACGGTCTTCGATGTCGGGCCTGGTGCGGTGCGGAGTCGTGTGTGGTCGGCTGGAGCGGTCCTCAAGGCCCATTTCGCCTTCTGCCCGCCACCGGCGCATCCACTTGTGGGCCGTGGGCCGTGACACCCCCATCTCAGCAGCCACATGAGCGACGGGACGTCCGGAGCGGATGCGTTCGACCAGCAGCCGCCGGCCAAAGACGGTCAGCCGGGCATTACGGTGGGACATGAAGACCTCCGTGCGGTGCAGATTCGACACCTCCACCACACCGGAGGTCTTCGCCATTGATCAAGCCGAGCGGCTGTTAACAACGCTCGTGATCAATACACCTAGGAAGACGCCCTGGGGCAGCCGGCGCGGCGCGGCGTCCTACTCCTCGCCCGCCAGAGTGAGGGCCTTCAGCCGGCGGCCGGCGTACCAGGTCGCGGCGACCGTGAGAGCCGTCAACAGGCCTATCGCCACGGGGAGTTGCACGTCCGAGGTGATCGCTCCCTCGGCGGCGACCTTCTGACCGATGGCGAGGGCCCACTGCTGGACGCTGAGGGTCCGCGCACCGGGCACGAGGGTGCCGACCAGCGCCTCCCAGACCAGGGCGTAGACCAGTCCGAAGACCACGGCGTGCCGGGTGATCGTGCCGAAGAGGAGGAAGAGCGCGCTGTAGGCGACCGCGGCGACGGCCGCGGACACCGCGTACCCGACCGCTATCTGCTGACTGTTGCCGTTCAGGAGGAAGCCGGCGAGCAGCACGGGGAGGGCGGAGAAGGCAACCGTGACGCCGATCGCGACCAGGAGTTTGGTGAAGATGATCGTCGACCGGGAGACCGGCTTGGACAGGAGATAGACCACCGATCCGTCGTCGATCTCCGGCCCGATCGCGCCCGTGCCGGCGATGACGCCGATCAACGGGACCATCGTGCCCAGGGCGAAACCGCCCAGGATCCCGCCGGCGGTGCTGTCATCGGCGCCGGTCAGGGCCCGGACGGCCACCGCGATGACGATGAGCAGGGCGGGCAGCACGAAGAGGATCAGGGCCCGCCGCCGGCCGAGCAGGGCACGGTAGGTGAGCCGGGCGACGGTCGGGTGGAACAGCGAGGCCCGGGGCGCGGCGGCCGGCGCCGGCGGGGCGGGCGGGGTGGTCGTGCTCGTGGACATGCGTCAGGGCTCCTTTCAGCCTCAGGCCGCTACGAGGTAGGAGAAGACGGATTCCAGCGATTCGTCGGAGGGCGAGACCGTCAGCAGGCGGATGCCGTGGTCGCGGGCGACGCGCGGCAGGAGTGTGGTGAAGCGGCCGAAGTCGACGGCCTGGACGCGCAGTCCGCCGTCGACGAGATCGACCTCGATCCCGGACGTCGAGGGATCGGCGATCAGCGCGCCCGCCAGCGCCCGGTCGTCGTCGGACCGGACGAGATAGCGGTGCGGGCGGTCGGTCATCAGCCGGCGGATCTTGCGGAAGTCGCCGGACGCGGCGTGCCGGCCGGCGACCACCACCTCGATGTGCGAGGCGAGTTGCTCGACCTCCTCCAGGATGTGCGAGGAGAACAGGACCGTGCGCCCCTCGTCGCCCATCCGGCGCAGCAGCTCCATCAGCTGCATCCGCTGGCGCGGGTCCATGCCGTTGAAGGGCTCGTCGAGCAGCAGCACGGACGGGTCGTGGACCAGCGCGGAGGCCATCTTCACGCGCTGCCGCATGCCCTTGCTGTACGTGGCGATCTTGCGGTCCTGGGCGTACTCCATCTCCACGGTGGCCAGCGCCCGGGCCGCCTCCCGCCGGCCGAGGCCGTGCAACTCGGCATTGGCCACGACGAATTCGCGCCCGGTGAGGAAGTCGTACATCGCCTCGCGCTCCGGGACGAGGCCGATGTGGCGGTAGATGCCGGCGTTGCGCCAGATCGTCGCCCCGTCGAGGGTGACCGAGCCGTTGGAGGGGGCGAGGAAGCCGCCCATCATGTTGATCAGTGTGGACTTGCCGGCGCCGTTGGGGCCGAGCAGACCGGTCACCCCGGGGCCAATGGTCATCGTGATGTCGTTGACGGCCACGACGTTGCCGAACCAGCGCGAGGCGTGGTCGATGTGGAGGGTGCTCATAGACCGGCCTTCCGGTAGCGGCGCATCAGCAGGGCATAGCAGCCGGCGATGGCGATCAGGGTGACGAGGAGGTAGACGAACCCGGCGCCGGTCGACGGCGCGAGCCCGTTGGGGAAGGAGCTGCTCCCGCCGAGGAACGTGGACTGCACCCCGTCGATGAGCGTGATGGGCGAGAACAGTCCGAGCCAGCCGACGGCGGACTCGCTGCCCTGGACGAAGGCGATGCCCTGGACCGCGCTCACCGCGCCGTACGGGATGGTGAGGACGGCGATCACGCCGGCGACGCCGAAGCCGCGGCGCGGGGTGAGCGCGGAGACGACCAGCCCGATCCCGGCGAACAGCAGCGACAGCAGCACCACGGAGACGAGTCCTTGGGCGAAGCCCTTGGTCTGGTCGAGGAAGTCCATCTTCGCCAGCAGCGCGCCGATGTAGAGGACCAGCAGCGGGGCGGCGGTGAGGACGAACAGGGCGCTCGCCATCGCCGCGAACTTCGAGGCCACGTAGTCGCCGCGCTCGATGGGGCGGGAGAAATACAGCGGCACGGTCTTGAAGCGCAGGTCCCGGGAGACCGACTGCGGGGCCTGGGCGGCCAGATAGAGGCCGATGACGGCCTGGAGGTAGATGGCGTAGCGGGTGTAGCCGACCGGGAGGCTGCCGGCCTTGGTGAACACCGCGACCGCGACCATGATCGCGGCGGGCAGGCACATCACCGCGAAGAGCAGCATCGGCAGCACCTTGCTCTTGGCCGAGCGGCCGAGGCCGTAGGCGCCCCGCAGACTCTGCGAGAAGAGCGACCGGCGGGCATAGGCGCGGCCCAGCCGCGGGCCGTCGTAGTGGCGGTAGCCGATGTTGTGGATGGAGGCGCCGGGTGGGGCGGTGGCTGCCGGGGTCATGGGCTCAGGCGACATCGTGGGCGCCTCCTTCCTGGGTGGCGTACGGGGCGCCGGGGGCGCCCGCGGGGGCGGGGGTGGCCTGGGCCCGGTCCGCGTCGCGGAAGACCTCGGCGATCTGGTGGCGGCGCTGTTCCATCCGGATCAGGCCGAGCCCGAGTCCGGCGACGGTGTCCCGCACCAGGTCGTAGGTCTGCTCACCGGCCGCCTCGACGAACAGGAGGTGGCCGGACGAGGGGAGGCCGGCGACGCCCGGAGCGCCGGTCGTCACCGCGACGCCGGCGGCGGCCAGGGCCGCGCGCAGCGCCTCGGTGCCGTCCGGGTGGGCCTCGGTGTCCGTGACCTCCACCGCGAGGGAGGCCGTGACCTGCGTGAACTCATCGGTGGCGGAGGACCGCAGCAGCTTGCCGCCGTCGATGACGACGACGTGGTCGCAGGTGCGCTCCAGTTCGCCGAGGAGGTGCGAGGTCACGAGGACGGAGATGCCGAAGTCGGTGTGGACCCGCCGGATCAGGCCGAGCATCTCGTCCCGGCCTGCCGGGTCGAGGCCGTTGGTGGGCTCGTCGAGGAACACCAGCTGCGGGTCGTGGACCAGCGCCTGGGCCAGCTTCACCCGCTGCTTCATGCCCGTCGAATAGCCGCCGATGGGGCGGTAGCGCTCCTCGTAGAGACCGACGTGGCGCAGGGTGTCGGCGGTGCGCTCGCGGGCGGCGGTCGGCGGCAGCCCCGACATCCGGGCCATGTGCACGACGAACTCGGTGGCCGAGACGTCCGGCGGCAGGCAGTCGTGCTCGGGCATGTAGCCGACCCGCTCGCGGATGGCGTTGCCGTCCTTGGCCACGTCCAGGCCGAGGACGCGCGCCGATCCCTCGCTGGCCGGGGCCAGTCCCAGCAGGATCTTGATCAGGGTGGACTTTCCGGCGCCGTTGGCACCCACCAGGCCCGTCACGCCGGGGGCGATGTCAACGGAGAGCCGGTCCAAAGCGGTCACCCGCGGGAACCGCTTGCTCAGGCTTTCGGTCACGATCACAGTCACGTCTTCGACGGTAGTGGCGTCCGCCACACCGGTCGTCAACCCACAAGTCGGTATCGGCATCCCCCTGCGGTATTACGTGCCCGTAGGGGTTCTCCTGCTTTGAGGGGCCCTCGTCTCAGGGTCGGGCCCGTAGGGGCGGGCCCGTAGGGGCGGGCCCGTAGGGGCGGGCCCGTAGGGGCGGGCCCGTAGGGGCGGGCCGCCCGGCTTCCGGCCGCCGGGTGCGTCGGACCCCTTGACGTCGCCGCCGGTCATTGTCACATTCATCAGTGTCAAGTTACGGGCGCGTACCGCGATGCACGGCTCACGGACGGACGGTTGGCGATGGCCCCAGTCACCACAGCGACCTCAGCAGCAGCCGGAGAACTCACCGCAGAACTAAGGGGGTTCAGAGAGGTCCAGCGGCTCGCCTACGCCTGCGCGGAGGCCGTGGCCGCCCAGCTCAAGCCCGGGATCACCGAGCGCGCGGCGGCGCGGATGCAGCGCGAGTGGCTGCGCGAGCGCGGGGTGCGGGACTGGTTCCACCTGCCGTTCGCCTGGTTCGGCGACCGCACCGCGTTCGTCAACTTCCGGATACCGCTGCAGTTCTTCCCCACCAACCGCGAGCTGGAACCGGGGATGCCCTTCATCCTCGACATGGCCCCCGTCCACCAGGGCTACACCGCCGACATCGGCTACTCCGGCTGCCTCGGCCTCAACCCCGTGCACGACAAGCTGCTCGCCGACCTGGAGGCGCACCGCGCGCTCATCCTGCGCGAGGTCCGCGAACGCCGCCCGCTGCGGGAGATCTACCAGGACGTCGACCGGCTCATGGTGCGGCAGGGCTACGCCAACCGCCACCGCGCCTATCCCTTCGGCGTCATCGCGCACAAGATCGACCGGGTGAAGCAGCGCCGCTGGTCGCCCACCCTCTTCGGCTTCGGCGCCCAGTCCCTCAAGGGCCTCGCCTCCGACGCGCTGCACGGCCACCGGGACGGCTGGTCCCCGCTGTGGAGCCCGTACACCTTCTCCGACCATCCGCCGCAGCCCGGGCTGTGGGCGGTCGAACCCCACCTCGGATTCCGGGGCACCGGCGCGAAGTTCGAGGAGATCCTGGTCGTGACGGACTCCAAGGACCCCCAGGAAAGCGCCTTTTGGCTGGACGACGATCTGCCGCACGTGCGGCGCTGGCAGGAGGAGAAGGCCGCGTGAAGACGGGACGTGGACGGGACGCGGCCGCGGGCCGCGGCAAGGAGCCGGGCCGCACGCAGGGCGGGGCGCAGGGCCGCGGATCGGGCCGCGGCCCGGGGCTCGAGGGGGCGACGGAGCGCTGGGTGCACACCGGCGGCGTGGAGCTGTGCGTCGCCGAGCTGGGTGACCCGGCACACCCCACGGTGGTGCTGGTGCACGGCTATCCGGACAGCAAGGAGGTGTGGTCCGAGGTGGCCCGCGGGCTGGCCGACCGCTTCCATGTGGTGCTCTACGACGTCCGGGGCTGCGGCCGGTCCACCGCCCCGCGGCCGCTGCGCGGCGGCTTCACCCTGGAGAAGCTGACCGACGACTTCCTGGCCGTCGCCGACGCCGTCAGCCCCGACCGCCCGGTGCACGTCGTGGGCCACGACTGGGGCTCGGTACAGGCCTGGGAGTTCGCCACCGTGCGCCGCACGGAGGGCCGGATCGCCTCCTTCACGTCCATGTCGGGCCCGTCACTGGACCACTTCGGCCACTGGATCAAGAAGCGGATGGTGCGGCCCACCCCGCGCCGCGCCGCCCAGCTCCTCAACCAGGGCGCCAAGTCCTGGTACGTCTACATGCTGCACACGCCCGTGCTGCCCGAACTGGCCTGGAAGGGCCCGCTCGGCAAGCGCTGGCCGGGCATCCTCCAGCGGGTGGAGAAGGTGCCGGCCGGGGACTACCCGACCGCCTCGCTCCCCACCGACGCGGCCCACGGCGCCTGGCTCTACCGCGACAACGTCCTCGCCCGGCTCCGCCGCCCGCGCGCCGACGCCTACGCGCACTGCCCGGTCCAGCTGATCACCCCCACCGGCGACGCCTTCCTCTCCCAGCGGCTCTACGACGACCTGGAGCAGTGGGCACCGCAGCTCGTCCGCCGCACCCTCCCGGCCAAGCACTGGGTCCCCCGCACCCGCCCGGACCAACTGGTCTCCTGGATCACCGAGTTCGTCACCGCCAAGGAGGAGGGTGACCCGGCGAAGCAGATCGCGGCGCGCGGCCCGTACGCCGACCGGTTCGGCGGGCAACTGGTGCTGGTGACCGGCGCGGCCAGCGGCATCGGCCGGGCCACCGCGTTCGCCTTCGCGGAGGCCGGCGCCCGGGTCATCGCCGTCGACCGGGACGCGGACGGCGCGGCGCGGACCGCCGAGCTGGCCCGTCTGGTCGGCGCCCCGCAGGCCTGGCCCGAGGTCGTCGACGTCGCGGACGAGGCGGCCATGGAGAAGCTCGCCGACAAGGTCGACGCCGAGTACGGCCCCGTGGACGTGCTGGTGAACAACGCCGGGATCGGCCTGTCCGGCTCCTTCCTCCAGACCACCACCGACGACTGGAAGAAGGTGCTGGACGTCAACCTGTGGGGCGTCATCCACGGCTGCCGGATCTTCGGCAGGCGGATGGCCGACCGCGGTCAGGGCGGCCACATCGTCAACACCGCTTCGGCGGCCGCCTTCCAGCCGTCGAAGATGCTGCCCGCCTACAGCACCTCCAAGGCCGCGGTCCTGATGCTCAGCGAGTGCCTGCGCGCCGAACTGGCCGGGCAGGGCATCGGCGTCTCGGCCATCTGCCCCGGGCTGGTCAACACCGCCATCACCGGCACCGCCCGCTTCGCCGGGGTCTCGGCCGAGGAGGAGAAACGCCGCCAGGCCAAGGCCGCGCGGATGTACGGGCTGCGCAACTACCCGCCGGAGAAGGTCGCCGACGCCATCCTGCGGGCGGTGGTCCGCAACCAGGCGGTGGTGCCCGTCACCCCCGAGGCCCGCGGCGCCCACCTCCTGTCGCGCTTCGCCCCGCGGGCCCTGCGCGCCCTCGCCCGCATCGAGCCGCGGCTGTAGGCAAGCCCCCGGCCCGCCAGGAGGAGCCCCAGCGACCGGAGATTCCCGAGAGCCGGACCACCGCGCATGTCAGGAGCCGCGCATGAGTACCTCCCCCCTCCAGGAGCACCACCCGATCACCCCGCGCCGGGTCTCGTTCGACTGGCGTGCGACACCGCTGCTGTGGATCCCCGACGAGCCCACCGCCACCCACGTCATCAACGTGCTGCACCTGCTGCTGCCGGCCGGGGAGCGGTGGTTCGTCAAGGTCTTCAAGGAGGCCCTGCCGCTGGTCCGGGACGAGCAGCTCCTCAGGGACGTCAAGGGCTTCATGGGCCAGGAGGCCACCCACAGCGTCCAGCACTCCTACGTCCTCGACCATCTGGCCCACCAGGGCCTGGACACCGGCCCCTACACCCGGCACATCGACTTCCTCTTCGAGCGTCTGCTCGGCGACCGGCCGCCGTTCGGCGTCCCCGTCCCGGAACGGGAGTGGCTGCGCTTCCGGCTCTCCCTGATCGCCGCCATCGAGCAGTTCACCGCGGTGCTCGGGGACTGGGTGCTGGCCGCCGACGGCCTCGACCGGGCCGGGCCCGACCCGGTCATGCTCGACCTGCTGCGCTGGCACGGTGCGGAGGAGGTCGAGCACCGGGCGGTCGCCTTCGACATGTACCAGCACACCGGCGGCGAGGACCCGGGCCGGTACGCCCGCCGGGTGCTGGGCATGGCCGTCACCGCCCCCGTGCTGCTCCATCTCTGGGCCTGGGGCGCGGCCTATCTCCTCCGGCACGACCCGCAGCTCGCCGCCCGCTCCCGCTACGCGCTGCGGGAGCACAACCGGGCCGTCCGCAAGGGACTGCTCCCCACCTGGCGTGAGCTGGGAGCGGCGATACCGCGCTATCTGCGGCGGTCGTACCATCCCTCGCAGGAAGGGTCGCTGCGCACGGCCGTCGCCTACCTGGCGTCCTCGCCGGCCGCCCGGGCCGCGGCGGGCGCGGTGGGCCGCGCGGCCGTCTCGTAACGCGCGGCCGACGGAGGAGGAGCACCGCAGTGACCCAGCAGCAGCCGGCGGCCGCACCCCGCCCGGCCGAGTACCGCATCGACGACCTGGCGCACCTCAGCGGTGCCACGGTCCGGACGATCCGCGCCTACCAGGACCGCGGGCTGCTCCCCCGCCCGGAACGCCGCGGCCGGGCCAACGTCTACGGCGCTGCCCATCTGGCCCGGCTGCGCCAGATCGCCGACCTGCTGGACCGCGGCTACACCCTCGCCAGCATCAAGGAGCTCCTCCAGGCCTGGGACGCCGGCCTCGACCTCGGCGGGGTGCTGGGCCTGGTCGCCGAGATCGACGGACCGTGGACCGACGAGGAGGCGTCCCGGATCAGCCGCGCCGACCTGGACGCGGCCTTCGGGGGCGCCTCCGACGAGGCGGCGGTCGCCGAGGCTGTCGAACTGGGCGTCCTGGAACGGCTCCCCGGCCAGGACGACGAGTTCCTCGTGCCCAGCCCGCAGGAGCTCGCCGTCGCCGCCGAGCTGCACTCCGCGGGCGTCCCGCTGCTGGCGATCTCCGCCCATCTCCGGGAGCTGCGCGGCCAGGTGGAACACATCGCCTCGCGCTTCCTGGACTTCACCACCGAGCACGTCTTCCAGCAGTTCCTGGACCATCCGCCCACCGAAGCCGAGGCGGCCGAGGCCGCCGCCCTCGTCCGCCGGCTGCGGCCGCTGGCCCAGCAGACCGTCGACGCCGAACTCGCCCGCGCCATGCGGACCCTGGCCACCCGCTACCTCCGCCGGCACCTCAGCGAGGCGCTTCCCGCGGAGAGCCACGGGCCGAGGGGCAGCGCCCCCTCGGCACCGGCAGGCTCCGGGCCGGTCCCGGACCCCCGTACCGCGACCGGCCCGCACCCTGCTCCCGGCCCCGCCCCCGAGGCGGCGCCGGGCCCCGCGCGAAAGCCCGCCGCGGCGGCTGGCGCCGGTGCCGACGCCGAGGCGGTGGCGCTGCCCGCCGACGCCGTGGCGGCCGTACGGGACCTGGTGGGCCCCGCACACACCGCGGCGTTCATCGCGGCCGCCGCCCGGCGCGAGGTGCAGGCCCGCACCATGGACGCCTTGGTCCCGGGCGGCCCCCATGCCCCGTCCGAGGGCCCCACGGACACCGCCCCGGACGCCGGGCCCCCGCCCGGCACCTGAGCCGGCACCCCCAACGGGCGTGCCACTTCGCGCTTTTCAGGTCTCAAGAAGCATGCGGTCGCGGTTATTCCGCCCCGGAGGGACAAACCTGTCGGGACATCGCAACGACTCGCCGGCTCAACGTGCCGGGTCCGGCAGCCAGTTGCCGTGGAAGCCGTACGGCACCCGCTGCGGCAGATGGACCGTGGCCACCGGGTCGGCGGATATGTCCTCGGCGTCGAGGACGACCAGGTCGCTGGTGTCGGTGGTCGCGTCGTAGACGTAGGTCAGCAGCCAGCCCGGTCCGCCCGGACGGTCGTCCGCCGGGGCGAAGGCCGCCTCGCCCGGGGTACGGCCCGGACCGAAGTCATGGCGGACGACCGCGCCGGTCTCCAGGTCGTAGCGGAGCAGGGCACCGGGTATGTGGCCCGTCCCCGGGGCCTCGGCGACGGTGGCGTGGCCGAAGCGGGCCCGCTGCCCCACGAGGCGGTCGTCCACCCTCGGGAACTCGCAGTACTGGTCGTCCAGCTGCTCCTCGGCGACCGTTCCGGAAGCCAGGTCGATCGTCCAGCGCCACAGGCAGGACGGCTGCCTGCCGGTGAAGTCGGGATAGCGGGAGACATGGAGGACGATCCGCTGGTCGCCGTCGTCATGGGCGTTCAGCGCGTGGAAGACGTAGCAGGGGTCGATGGGCAGCCAGCGGACCTCGCCGTGCGGGTCGTCCCGGCGCAGCACGCCCAGCCGGGCGCCGTACTCCGGGTCCCAGCGGTAGGGCATTCCGGGGCGGCGGTGGGCGTCGAAGACCATCGGGAGGTCCATGAAGATGACATGGCGCTCGGTGAGATGGAAGTCGTGCATCATCGTGTGCGCCGTGACGTCGATGGGGCGGCTGATCACCAACTCCCCGTCCGCATCGGCCCGGTGGTAGGTCAGATAGGGCGGCTTGGACCCGCCGTATCCGAAGAAGTGCAGCTCGCCGGTGGTCGGGCAGGTCTTGGGGTGCGCGGTCATGGCGGTGGTGAGCCGTCCGCCGAAGTCGTGGACGCCCAGGGTCTCCAGCTCATGGCCGGGGCGGCAGTCGATTTCGTACGGGAACGACGACTCGACGAGCGCGAGGGTGCGGCCGGCGTGCCGGACGACGTGGGTGTTGGCCACGCCGGCCGACAGATTGCGGCGGCCCTGTGCATCGCGGGGCGGCACTCCGTCGGTGAAGGTCGAGGTGCGGACCCAGCGGTTGCGGTAGGAGACCGCCCGGCCGCCCTCGAGGCGGAGCCCGTGGACCATGCCGTCACCGAAGAACCAGTGCGGTGTGACGGCGTCCCGCGGGTTGGGGCCGTTGCGCAGGAACCAGCCGCTGAGCTCGGGCGGCACGGTGCCGGTGACCGGGAGGTCGTAGGCGGTCAGCTCCTCGGCGACCGGGGCGAAGTTGCCGGCCAGGTGCGGAGCGGGGGCATCGGAGGCGGACGGGGTGGTCGGGGAGGTGGTGGTCATGACGCCAGGCCTTCCTGGACGCCGCCCTGCGCGGCGGCCTGCTGCTCGAAGCGGGCCCGGGCCCGGTCGGGGTAGCTGGAGGTGAAGCGGACGGGGAGGACGAAGCCGGCGACCTGGATGAGGACCGAGTAGACCGTGTCCAGCTCGTAGGCGGAGACGAGGGCCTGGGCGGTCGCGGTGAGGGTGAAGGAGAGCGCCCACGCGGCGGTGAGCACGACGTTGATGCGGCGGAACAGCGGGGTGTGCCAGACCTCGGGCGGCGCCATCCGGCGCGCGATGCCCAGCGTGAAGGGCCGCCGGACCGCTATGGACACCCAGGCGATGAGCGCCAGCCAGCCCATCGAGAGCGCGCTGCCGTACAGCCGCAGGCCGCTGTCGGGGCGGGCGAAGGCCAGCGCGGACAGGGCCGCGAAGAAGACGATCGTGCCGTATTCCAGCACGCGGTAGTCGAGCGAAAGGCCCGCCGCCCGGTCGGCGATGAGCAGCGCGACAGCCGTCAGCACACCGGCGAGAGCGCCCCACTGCCAGCCGATCGTGGAAACCCCCGCGAAGACCAGCCACGGCACGAAGCCCCGCAGATAGTTCATGACTCCCCCTCTTCGTCCGCGGCCGCACGACCGGCGCTCTTCGCCGTCCGCGTCTCCGCCGCACCTTCCAACTTCGACATGTCGAATCTAGAAGGTCCTCCTTTGACATGTCAACAGTGGAAGGTAATGTGCCGGTCATGAGCCTGAGACATGCCGTGCTGGGTCTGCTGTCCGAAGCCCCCGCGAGCGGCTACGACCTGATGAAGCTGTTCAACGCCACGCTCTCGATGGTCTGGCCCGCCACGCAGAGCCAGGTGTACGGCGAGCTCGGCAAGCTCACCACCGCCGGCATGGTCGAGGTGACCGCCCACGGCCCCCGCGGCCGCAAGGAATACGCGATCACCGACGAGGGCCTGACGGAGCTGCGCCACTGGCTCACCAAGGTCGAGCCGAGCGGCCCGCAGCGCGATGACGGCCTGCTGCGCGTCTTCTTCCTCGGCATCGTCACGCCGCTCGAAGCCCAGACCTTCCTCCTCCATCAGGCCGAGCTCGCCGCGCGCACCCGCGCCATGTGCGAGCAGGTCGACGAGAACGCCCAGTGGGACGACGAGATGATTTCGGTCTACGGACGGATCGCCCTGGAGTACGGCCTGCGGATGTCGGCGGCCCAGGAGGAGTGGGCCCGCTGGGCGGCCGAGCAGGTGACCACCGCCAAGGCGCGACGGGCCAGCGAGCTCGCGCACGCCCAGCACGAAGGACCCGGACAAGGCCACGAAACGCAGGGAAAGGACGCCGAGGGCCCGCAGGGGGACGAGACCGGCGGGACGTGAATTCGGATGCCTCCGGGGCGCTCGGCGCTGCACCCTGGAGGCATGAACACCCAGCGCTCCGTGCGCCTCTCGAAGTACCTGTCGAAGCATTTGCGCCATAAACCGGAGCGGATCGGCCTCACTCTCGACGCCCAGGGCTGGGTGCCCGTCGACGCCCTGATGGCGGCGGCCGAGACCCATGGATTCCCGTTCTCGCGGGACGAGTTGGCGGCCGTGGTGGCCAGCAACGACAAACAGCGCTTCACCATCGAGGACGGCCGGATACGCGCCAACCAGGGCCACTCCGTACGGGTGGACCTCGGACTGCCGCCGGCCGAACCTCCCGCGTACCTCTTCCACGGCACGGTGGCGCGCAATGTGGCCGCCATCCAGGAAGAGGGACTCCTGCCGATGGGCCGGCACGCGGTCCACCTCTCACCGGACCGGGACACCGCGACCCGGGTGGGCGCCCGGCGCGGCAAACCGGTGGTCCTGGCCGTGGACGCGGCGGCGATGCACCGGGCCGGACATGTCTTCCACGTCAGCGCGAACGGCGTCTGGCTCACCGACCGGGTGCCCGCCCGCTTCCTCCGCTTCCCCGGGTGAGCCGATCCGTCCACCGACCCGTCCCACGGGTTCACCACCCCGCCCGAGGGATCACCACCCCGCCCGAGGGATCACAACCCCGGTGCGCCCCATACGGGGAACCACCGCGCCAGGTCCTTCTCGATCGTCAGATCGTCCCCGAGCATCGCCCTGACCTGGAGTTCGAGCGGATTCTCGCGCTTCTCCCCACCGCCCGGCTTCGGTGCGAAGGGATAGAACGTGCCCCTCTTGTAGAGGTAGACCAGCGCCAGCGACCGCTGCCGGTCGTCACGGAAGCCGACCAGAGAGCACAGTAGTTGCGGGCCGAAACCCGCCTCCTCCAGGGACGTGTTGACCGCGTGCAGGTCGTTGACCAGGCCCGCCACGTCCTCCGGCGGATGCCGTACGAGCAGCCAGGTGTAGCCGTACGCGTCCTGGGTGAACTCCACCGGCCCGTCCAGCAGGGACCGGGCCTCCTCCTGGATGCGGGCGAACGCGCCGCCCTCCACACTGGCGAAGCACACCGAGCCGAGGCCGGTGGGCGTGAATCCGGCCGCGGCCTGCAGGGTGATCGCGGCGGACGGCAGCGCGAAGAGCTGGTCCAGATCGGGGCGTACCGGCTTGCTGCGGCCGAGGAGGGCGTCCAGAAATCCCATGCGCGGGGTACTCCTTGCTCCTGGAGGGGCCGGCCCGCACCGTCAGGCGGGCCGGCGATCGTCACGGACGCCTCACGTCCCGAGCTGCGCCGCGATCCGGCCCAGCTGGTCCAGGCGCTGTTCCAGCGTCGGGTGCGAGGACAGCAGCCGGTGGAAGCTCTCCTTGTTGAACGCCGGGGCGAAGAAGAAGGCGTTGTACGGCTGGGCCTTGCGCAGGTCTTCGGTCGGGATCCGGGCGATCTGCCCGGTGACCTTGGTCAGCGCGGCGGCCAGCGCCGAGGGGCGGCCGGTCAGCAGCGCGGCCGCGCGGTCGGCGGCCAGTTCGCGGTAACGGGACAGCAGCCGGGTCAGCAGGAAGCTGATCGCGTAGACGACCGCGCTGACGGCGGTGACGATCAGCACGGCGATGGCCGCGTTCTGGTCCCGGTTGTTGCGCCCGACGCCGCTCCACAGGGCGGCGCGGGTGATGATCCCCGCCAGTACGCCGAGGAACGACGCGATGGTCATCACCGCGACATCGCGGTGCGCGACGTGCGAGAGCTCGTGGGCCAGCACGCCCTCCAGCTCCTCCGGCTCCAACCGCCGGAGCAGGCCCGTGGTGGCGCACACCATCGAGTTCTTCCGGTTGCGGCCGGTGGCGAAGGCGTTCGGCACGTCCGACTCCGCGATCGCGACCCGCGGCTTGGGCATGTCGGCCAGGGCGCACAGCCGGTCCACCGCGCCGTGCAGTACGGGCGCCTGCTCGGGCGTGACCTCGTGTGCCCCCATGCTGAAGGCCGCGATCCGGTCGCTGAACCAGAACTGCGCGACGAACAGGGCTCCTGCGATCAGCAGCACCACCACCCAGGCGCCCTTGAGCAGGACCACCAGCACGCCGACGACCACGACGTACAGCAGCCCGATGAAGAACATCGTCGTGATCATCCGCGAGGTCAACCCGCGGTCCGGGGCGAATCGGGTCTGTGCCATGGCTCCTCCACGAACACCGCACTTCGCGCAGTGCGCCGACCCGCTCGCGCACCGGTCTCCGGCGCGCCGCGTCCGCCACACTGCGCCGCTGTCCCGATTCTCCCTCTTCCGGGCTATATACGAGGTAAAGCGGAGGTGTGCGAATGACCGGGCGCGTCGGTCGGGCCGAGCGGCGGGTTGCACGTGAGAGCCGGGCAGCGTGCTTCACGTGACAGCCAGGCGGCGTGTTTCACGTGAAACCAGCCGCAGCCCGCCCCGCCCTCCTCGGCCCCACCCCTCCCCGGTGCCGAGCTGCTACGCGTCGCCGAGCTGCGCCAGCCCCTCCGTGGCGATCCGCTCGAAGACGTCGAGGTCCGCCGCGAAGAGCGAATCGGCGATCGGCCAGTGGAGGACCAGCTCGTCGAAGCCCAGCGCGGCGTGGTTCCCGGCGAAGTCCACGAACGCGTCGACGGAGTCCAGCGGCCGGTCCGGGGTGAAGCCGGAGAGCATGATCTTCTCCAGATCGCCGGCGTCGCGGCCGATTTCGGCACAGGCCTTGCCGAGCCGTTCGCACTGCCCGCGGACCGCCTCCAGGGAGTCGGCCGAGCTGCCGCCGCCGTTGGAGACCTTGGGGTCACCGGTCGTCACCCACGCCTGGCCGTACTTGGCCGCGAGCTTCAGGCCGCGCGGCCCGGTGGCGGCCACTGCGAACGGCAGCCGCGGCCGCTGCACACAGCCGGGGATGTTGCGGACCTCGTCCGCGGAGTAGTGCTCGCCCTCGTACGAGACCACGTCCTCGGTCAGCAGCCGGTCGAGCAGCGGCACGAACTCGCCGAAGCGGTCCGCCCGCTCCCGCGGTGACCAGGCCTCCTGGCCGAGCGCGGTGGCGTCGAAGCCGTTGCCGCCGGCGCCGATGCCCAGGGTGATCCGGCCGCCGCTGATGTCGTCGAGGGAGATCAGTTCCTTGGCGAGGGTGACCGGATGCCGGAAGTTCGGTGAGGTGACGAGGGTGCCCAGGCGCAGCCGGGAGGTCGCGGCCGCGGCGGCGGTCAGGGTGGGCAGGGCGCCGAACCAGGTCTGGTCACGGAAGCTCCGCCAGGACAGGTGGTCGTAGGTGTAGGCGGCGTGGAAGCCCAGCTCCTCGGCGCGCTGCCACACCTCCCGTCCACCTTCGGACCAGCGGCGGACGGGAAGTATCACGGTGCTCAGTCGCATGCCCTCGAGCGTACGGCCGTCCGGGTGTTCCCCACGATCGCCGCCGGCCACCGCACGCCTCCCGCCACCCTGAACCGGCACACCGCCCTGGCCCGCGAGCGGCCGCCCACCCCGTCCTCCGTCCGGCTCCCGCTCCGGCTCATCCGCGCGACCCACCGCACGCCTGTGCGCACCGGTGCGGGAAGATGGGCCCGTGACTGATGCCTCCGCCACGCCACCCCGGGCGGCCGAACCGGCCGTTGCCCCCGGACCGGCCGTTCCGCCCGAACCGGCCGTCGTGCCCCGGCTGATCGCCACCGACCTCGACGGCACCCTGCTGCACGACGACAAGACGGTGTCCGAGCGGACCATCGCTGCGCTCGCCGCCGCCGAGCGGGCCGGCATCGAGGTGTTCTTCGTCACCGGACGCCCGGCCCGCTGGATGGACGTGGTCAGCGACCATGTGCACGGCCACGGCCTGGCGATCTGCGCGAACGGCGCGGCCGTCGTCGATCTGCACCGCGGCGGCCGGATCGTCGAGGTCAGCCCGCTGGACCAGGCGCTCGCGCGGGAGGTCGTGGACGCGCTGCGCAGCGCCGCGCCCGGTACCTCGTTCGCCGTCGAGCGCACCAGCGGCATCCATTACGAACCGCAGTACCCGCCGCTCCTGCTCGACCCGGCCGCGGTCGTGGCACCGGTCGAGAAGCTGCTGGCCGACGACTTCGTGGCGCCGCTGGGGCCCGACGGGGCGGGCTCCGCAGCCGATGCGGAGCCGCCCGCCTTCCCCGACCAGCCGGTGATCAAGCTGCTCGCGCACCACCCGGACCTCGAACCGGACGCGTTCCTCACGCTGGCCCGGTCGGCCGCGGGCGATCTCGCATCGTTCACCCGCTCCAGCCCCACCGCCCTCCTGGAGATCAGCGGCCCGGGCGTCAGCAAGGCCGGCACCCTGGCCCACTGCTGTGCCGAACGCGGCATCTCCCGGGAGGAGGTCGTCGCCTTCGGGGACATGCCGAACGACCTAGAGATGCTGAGCTGGGCCGGCACCTCGTACGCCATGGCCAACGCCCATCCGGAGGTGCTGGCCGCCACTACGGGCCGTACCGCGTCCAACAACGAGGACGGCGTCGCCCTGGTCATCGAGCGGATTCTGCAGCGGTGCGCCGAGCGGGGTGCCGCGCGCCCCTGAGCGGCACCGGGCCGGCGCGACGGCACACAGCGGCACCTCCCAGGTCGCGGCTCACAGCGGCGCCTCCCAGGTCACCGTCGTGCCCGCGCCGTCCTCGCCCACCCCGGGCCCGTACGTGCTGGCGCCGCCCAGCGATTCCGCGCGCTTGGCGAGGTTCTGCAGACCGCTGCGGCGGCCGCCGGACGGTATGCCGATGCCGTCGTCGGCGACGGTCAACCGGACCCCGTCGGTGCCGTCCGGCAGCCGGATCGTCGCGTCCACGACGACCTCGATCCGGGAGGCGTGGGCGTGCCGGAAGGCGTTGGACAGCGCCTCGCGCAGCGCGGCGATCAGGTTCTTGCCGGTCAGCTCGCCGACCCGGGAGTCGACCGGGCCGACGAAGTGGGCCGACGGCTGGAAGCCGAGCGGTACGGCGGCGGTGCCGATCTCGCGCAGCACCCGGGTCCGCAGGCCCGACGGCGCCTCCACCGGGCTCTGCTGGAGGGCGAAGATCGCGGTCCGGATCTCCTGGATGGTGACGTCCAGTTCGTCGACGGCCTTGCCGATGCCCGCCGCCACCTCCGGAACGACGGACCTGCGCTGCGCGCCCTCCAGCATCATGCCGGTCGCGAAGAGCCGCTGGATGACGAGGTCGTGCAGGTCACGGGCGATCCGGTCGCGGTCCTCGTAGACCGCCAGCCGCTCCCGGTCGCGCTGGGCGTCGGCCAGCACCAGCGCCAGCGCGGCCTGCGCGGCGAACTGGGTGGCCAGCGTCCGCTCGGCGGCGGAGAACGGCCGGGCGCCCCGGGTCCGCGGGGTGGCGAGGGTGCCCAGGACCCGGCCGCCACTCTTGAGCGGCAGCAGCATGCTGGGGCCGAAACGGGCCGCGATGTCGGTGACCATCCGGGGGTCGCTGGCCGAGTCGTCGACGAACACCGGCTCACCGTCCAGGAGTTGACGGGCCACCGGGCTGTCCGGCGGGATGTGGGTCCCCAGGATGCCGGTGGGGTCGTCGGCCGATACGGCGACGATCTCCAGCCCGCCCTCGTCGTCGGGCAGCAGCACGATGCCCGCCGCCGAATCCGCCAGCTTCCTGGCCTGCTCGGCAACCACGGCGAGCGCGTCGTCGACGTCGCTGCCCGCGAGGAGTTCGGTCGTGACCGCCACCGAACCGTCGATCCACCGTTCCCGCTGGCGGGTCGCCGCGTACATCCGGGCGTTGCCGATCGCGATGCCCGCCTCCGTGGCGAGCACCCGGACCATGTGCAGGTCCTCCTCGCTGAACTCCCCGCCGCCGCGCTTCTCGGTCAGGTAGAGGTTGCCGAAGATCTCGCCCTGGACGCGGATCGGCACCCCCAGGAAGGTGCGCATCGGCGGGTGCTCCGGGGGGAAGCCGGCCGAGCGCGGGTCCTGGGTGAGGTCGGCGAGGCGCAGCGGTTTGGGGTCGTGGATGAGCGCGCCGAGCAGCCCCTTGTGGCCGTCCGGCAGCGCACCGATCCGCTGGTGCTCCCGCGCGCCGACGCCGTACGTCACGAAGTCCGACAGCCCCTCGCGGGCGTCGTCGATGATCCCGATGGCGGCGTAGCGCGCGTCGGCGAGTTCGGCCGCGGTCTGCACGATGCGGTCGAGGGTGATGTGCAGATCGAGCCCCGCGCCGACCGTGCGCATCGCCTCCAGGAGCTGCGGTACCCGGGCGGTCAGCTCGGCGGACAGGCCCTGCAGGCTGCGGGTGGCCTCGGTTGCCTCGTGCATGGGGTCGGGGGCGGGCGGGTCCGTGCGGGCGGCGCGATCCATGCCCTCGAGCCTAATGAGACCCCCCATAAGAGGCCATTTACCTGCAAAAGTGTCAGATAGCCGGTGCCGGCCCGTAGGCCTCGTCCACCGCCCGTTCGCGCTCCAGCATCCGCCGGAACGGGCCGTCGGCCGCGGCCAGCTCCGCCGGGCCGCCGCGCTGCACGACCCGACCGCCGTCCAGCACCAGCACCTCGTCGACGGCGTCGAGCCCGGTGAGGCGATGGGTGATCAGGAGCGTCGTGCGGCCCTCGGTCGCGGCCAGCAGATCGGCGGTCAGCGCGTCGGCGGTGGCCAGGTCGAGGTGCTCGGCGGGCTCGTCCAGGACGAGCACCGGGAAGTCCGCGAGCAGCGCACGGGCCAGGGCCAGCCGCTGCCGCTGGCCACCGGAGAGCCGGGCGCCGTGCTCGCCGACCATGGTGTCCAGGCCGTCGGGCAGCCCCCGCACCCAGTCGTCGAGCCGGGCCCGGCCGAGCGCGTCCCACAACACCCGGTCCGCGTCCTCGCCCGTACCGGTGCTCCGGTCCCGCAGGGCCAGCCGGAGGTTCTCCCGCAGCGAGCTGTCGAAGAGGTGCGCGTCCTGCGCGCACAGCCCGACCAGCCGCCGGACCGCGTCACCGTCGAGCGCCTGGGCGTCCGTACCGGCCAGCGTGTACGTACCCGCCTCCCGGTCCAGGAAGCGCAGCAGCACCTGCGCCAGCGTGGTCTTGCCGGACCCGGACGGGCCGACCACGGCGATCCGGCGGCCGGCCGCCAGCGTCAGGTCCACGCCGTCCAGCGCGGGCCGGTCCTGCCCGGCGTGGCGGGCGGTCAGACCGCGCACGACCAGCGGGAACGGCGTGCCGGGAGCCGTCGCGGGGGTGGCCGGTTCGCGCACCGGTGCGGGCGCGTCCAGCACCTCGAAGACCCGCTCGGCCGCACGCCGGGTCCGCTGCCGGTACTGCACGGCGAGCGGCAGCCCGGTCACCGCCTCGAACGCGGCGAGCGGGGTGAGCACGACGACCGCCAGCGCCACCCCGTCCAGCCGCCCGGCGTGCACCGCCTGGACGCCGGCGACCGCGGCGGCGGCGACGGTCAGCCCGCACAGCAGCGCCGAGAGCCCGGCGCCGGTGCCGGCCACGGTCGCCGATCGGGCCGCGATCCGGGTCAGCTCGCGGTCCGCCCGCCGCACCGCCTCCGTACGGGCCGGCAGCGCGCCGGCCACCGTCAACTCGGCGGTCCCGGTGAGCAGATCGACGACGCGGGTGGCGAGCTTGCCGCGGGCCGGGGCCAGCTGCCGCTCCGCCCGCCGGGCCAGCGCGGCCGAGAGCAGCGGCACCCCGGCGCCTGCGAGCAGCAGCCCGGCGGCCAGGATCGCGCCGGCCTCGGGCAGCAGCCAGCCGGTGAAGCCGACCGCGCCCGCACCGACCAGCGCCGCCGCCCCGGCGGGCAGCAGCCAGCGCAGGAAGTGGTCCTGCACCGCGTCGACGTCGGCGACCAGCCGCGACAGCAGGTCGCCGCGCCGGCGCCCGGCGAGCCCGGCCGGCGCCAGCCGCTCCAGCCGCCGGAAGACGGCGACCCGGACGTCCGCGAGCATGCGGAAGACCGCGTCGTGGGAGACCAGCCGCTCGGCGTACCGGAAGACCGCGCGCCCGATGCCGAACGCCCTGGTCGCGGTCACCGCCACCATCAGGTAGAGCACCGGCGGCTGCTGCGCGGCCCGCGAGATCAGCCAGCCGGACGTGGCCATCAGGCCGACCGCGCTGCCCAGGGCGAGGCTGCCGAGCAGCAGCGCCAGCGCGAACCGGGCCCGTCGGGCCCGCGCCATCCGCCGCAGACGGGCGGGGGCCGAGGCACGGGTGGGGGCCAGGTCGAGCCCCTCGCCGGGGTCGGCGGTGCGGTCCGGAGCGGGGGCGGTGGCAGCATCCGGCGTGGCGCCCGGGGCCGCGCCGCGGCCCGCCCGTACGCCCGCGTCCACAGCCGGTTCCCGCACGTCGGAAGCGATGTCCGGCAGCCGCACCACCCGGTCGGCTACCGCCAGCAGCGCCGGGCGGTGGACGACGAGCAGTACGGTCCGGCCCGCGGCGAGCCGGCCGACCGCGGCGACGATCGCCTCCTCGGTCTCGCCGTCCAGGCTCGCGGTCGGCTCGTCCAGCAGCAGGATCGGGCGGTCGGCGAGGAAGGCCCGGGCCAGCGCCAGCCGCTGCCGCTGGCCGGCGGAGAGCCCGGCACCAGATTCCCCGAGCCGGGTCGCCAGGCCGTCGGGGAGCGCGTCGACGAAGTCCAGGGCACCGGCGTCCGCGAGGGCGGTGCGTACGGCTGCGTCGTCCGCCTCCGGCCGCGCCAGCCGTACGTTCTCGGCGACGGTCCCGGCGAACAGCTGCGGGCGCTGCGGCACCCAGGCGATCCGCTGCCGCCAGCTGTCGGGGGAGAGCCCGGCGATGTCCCGGCCGTCGACCAGGGCCCGGCCTTCGGTCGGTGCGGTGAGACCGAGGAGCACGCTGAGCAGCGTGGACTTGCCCGCGCCCGAGGGGCCGACCAGGGCGACGGTCTCGCCGGGCCGGACCTCGAACGAGGTGGCGGGCAGCGAGTCCGCGGTCCGTCCCGGGTGCCGGACCACGAGGTTGTCGACGGTCAGCGCGGTGCCCTCGGGCGCCGGTGCGGTGCCGGGCGTGGGCAGCGGCGCCTCCAGCACGGCGAAGATCTCCTCCGCCGCGGCGAGCCCCTCGGCCGCCGCGTGGTACTGCGCCCCCACCTGCCGCAGCGGCAGATACGCCTCGGGCGCGAGCACCAGCACCATCAGCCCGGTGTACAGATCGAGTTCGCCGTTCACCAGCCGCATGCCGATGCCGACCGCGACCAGGGCGACGGAGATCGTGGCGAGCAGTTCCAGGGCGAACGAGGAGAGGAAGGCGATCCGCAGGGTGCGCAGCGTCGCGCGCCGGTACTCGCCGGTGATGGTGCGGATCGCGGCGGCCTGGGCCTTGGCCCGGCCGAAGACCTTGAGGGTGGGCAGGCCCTCGACGACGTCGAGGAAGTGCCCGGACAGCCGGGCCAGCAGCCGCCACTGGCGGTCCATCCGCGACTGGGTGGCCCAGCCGATGAGGATCATGAACAGCGGGATCAGCGGCAGCGTGAGGACGATCGTCAGCGCGGAGATCCAGTCGCCGGTGACGATCCGGGCCAGGACCGCGACCGGGACGACGACCGCCAATCCCAGCTGCGGCAGATAGCGGGAGAAGTAGTCGTCGAGGGCGTCGATACCGCGGGTGGCGAGCGTGGTCAGCTCGCCGGTGGCCCGCTCCGGACGCTGCCGCGCCGCCCGCTCGACCAGCCGCATCCGCAGCTCGGACTTCACCGCCGCGCTGGCACGGTGCGCAGCCAGCTCGGTGAGCCAGGAGACCAGGCCACGGCCCACGGACACCGCGGCGAGCAGCGCCAGCGGAGTGGCCAGACCGCCGGGACCGAGCCCGTGCCGGAAGGCACCGACCACGATCTCGGCGATCAGCATGGCCTGGCCGACGACCAGGCCCGCTCCGGCCAGCCCGAGGAGCACCACCGCGATGAGGAAGCCGCGGGTGGCGTGGGCGTAACGGAGCAGGCGCGGGTCGACGGGTTTCACGTGAAACATTCCATCCTGCCGGGGCCGCCCCGAGGGGCGGCATATCGGCTAGTGGGATTCGGCGATGTGCTGGGTGCCGATGCGCTTACGGAACACCCAGTACGTCCAGCCCTGGTAGAGCATCACGAGGGGCGCGGCGATCCCCGCACACCAGGTCATGATCTTCAGGGTGTAGGGGCTGGACGAGGCGTTGCTGACCGTGAGGCTCCAGCTCTCGTTCAGCGTGGACGGCATGACGTTCGGGAAGAGCGTCAGGAACAGCATGGCGACCGCCGCCGCGATGGTGATCCCGGAGAAGGCGAACGCCCACCCCTCGCGCCCGATCCTGTTGGCACCCAGCGCCGCGACCAGCGCGACCACCGCGACGATCATGGCGACCAGGCTGCTGCCGTCGCCCTTGTCGGCCTGGGTCCAGCCCAGGAAGCCCAGCGCGAGCACGGCGGCGACCAGTCCGAGGACGCCCGCCGTCCGGCGCGCGCGGGCCCGGATGTCGCCCACCGTCTTGAGCGAGGCGAACACCGCGCCGTGGAAGGTGAACAGCGTGAGCGTGACCAGGCCGCCCAGGATCGCGTACGGGTTGAACAGGTCGAGCAGGCCGCCGACGTACTCCTTGTGTGCGTCGATCTTCACCCCGTGCACGATGTTGCCGAACGCCACGCCCCAGAGCACCGCGGGCAGCAGCGAGGTCCAGAAGATCGCGTGCTCCCAGTTGCGCTGCCAGCGCTCCTCGGGCCGCTTGGCGCGGTACTCGAAGGCCACGCCGCGCACGATGAGGCAGACCAGGATGACCAGCAGCGGCAGGTAGAAGCCGGAGAACAAGGTGGCGTACCACTCGGGGAAGGCGGCGAAGGTCGCCCCGCCCGCGCTGAGCAGCCAGACCTCGTTGCCGTCCCAGACCGGGCCGATGGTGTTGATCAGTACCCGCTTCTCGCCGCGGTCGCGGGCGAGGAGCTTGGTGAGGACGCCGATCCCGAAGTCGAATCCTTCGAGGAAGAAGTATCCGGTCCACAGGAAGGCGATGAGAACGAACCAGACGTCGTGGAGTTGCACGGTCGCCTCCTAGTACGAGAAGGCCATCGGCCGGTCGGCGTCGGCGCTGTCCCCGCCGATCTTGGTGGGCGGGTTGAGGTCGTCGTCGGTGAGCTCCGGAGGCCCGGCCTTGACGTACTTCACCAGCAGCTTGACCTCGACCACGGCGAGGATCGCGTAGAGCGTGGTGAAGACGATCATCGAGGTGAGCACCTCGCCCTGCGAGACGCCGGGGGAGACCGCGTCCGAGGTGCGCAGCACGCCGTAGACGACCCAGGGCTGCCGGCCCGTCTCGGTGAAGATCCAGCCCCACGAGTTGGCGATCAGCGGGAAGCCGAGGGTGACGAAGGCGAGCGACCAGTACCACTTGCTGAGGCGGGCACCGAGCACCTTGTTCTTGGTGAGCGCGAGCTTCGGTGGTTCCTCGTCGCCGGTGCGCAGACCGGGCGACAGCCAGAACTTCTTGCGGGTGAGCCAGAGCCCGGCGAGCCCGATGGCGAACGACGACATGCCGAAGCCGATCATCCAGCGGAAGCCCCAGTAGGCGACGGGGATGTTGGGCCGGTAGTCGCCGGGGCCGAACTTCTGCTGCTCGGACCTGTTGACGTCGTTGATGCCGGGGACCGGCGAGGAGAAGTCGTCGTGGGCCAGGAACGAGAGCAGGCCGGGTATCTCGATGGCCACCTCGTTGTGGCCCTTCTCCACGTCTCCGTAGGCGAAGACCGAGAACGGCGCCGGCGCCTCCTTGTCCCAGAGCGCCTCGGCGGCGGCCATCTTCATCGGCTGCTGCTTGAACATGACCTTGCCGAGCGCGTCACCGCTGACCGCGGTGAGGATGCCGGCGATGACGAGGGTGATCAGCCCGAGCCGCAGCGAGGTCCGCATGACCTTGATGTGCTTCTTGCGCATCAGGTGGAAGGCGGAGATGCCGACCATGAACGCGGCGCCCGTGAGGAAGGCCGCGGTCAGCGTGTGGAAGACGACGACCAGGGTGGTGTCCTGGGTCAGCACCTTCCAGAAGTCGGTGAGCTCGGCGCGTCCGGTGGTGGCGTTGTACTTGTAGCCCACCGGGTGCTGCATCCAGGAGTTCGCCGCCAGGATGAAGTACGCCGACAGGATCGTGCCTATGGAGACCATCCACATGCAGAAGCAGTGGATCTTCTTGGGCAGCTTGTCCCAGCCGAAGATCCACAGGCCGATGAAGGTCGACTCGAAGAAGAACGCGATGAGCGCCTCGAAGGCCAGCGGGGCGCCGAAGACGTCACCGACGAACCGCGAGTAGTCGGACCAGTTCATGCCGAACTGGAACTCCTGCACGATGCCGGTGACGACACCCATCGCGATGTTGATCAGGAACAGCTTGCCCCAGAACTTGGTGGCCTTGAGGTACTGCTGCTTGCCCGTGCGCACCCATGCGGTCTCGAGTCCGGCCACCAGAGCGGCGAGCGAGATCGTCAGGGGGACGAAAAGGAAGTGGTAGACGGTGGTGATGCCGAATTGCCATCGCGCCAGAGTCTCCGGCGCCAAGGCCAGTTCCATGCCGTGCTCCTTACCTCGCCGTTTGCCAACGGCAATGTCCCTTTTGCGTCACACAAAGCGGTAAATACCGGGACGGGCTTGTGAACGCGTTCACATTCACAAGCAATTATCTCCCATGCCCCTCGCCCTTGGGTAAGGGGGGTACGTGACTGCGGTCACGCTCGAATCCATGGCGTGTGAACGTTTCCGCCGAGGTTGCGGGTGCCCTTCCTCCGAGTGTGGACGCCCTCTTCCGCAAGCCTTCAACACATTGTTGAATTCATCGCCATGAAGATCCGCATCACCTGGCCCGCCGGGCACTTGACCGCGACCCTCGACGACACCCCGACCGCGGCGGCGCTCATGGCCGCCCTCCCGGTCGACGCCACCGCCCACACCTGGGGCGAGGAGGTCTACTTCGACACCGGGCTCTCGCCCGCGCTGGAACCCGACGCCCGCCAGGTCGTCGAGGCCGGCACCGTCGCTTTCTGGCCACCCGGCAACGCCCTCGCGCTCCCCTACGGCCCCACGCCGATCTCCGAGGGCGACGAGCCCCGGCTGGCCTCCCCCTGCAACGTGCTGGGCCGCATCGACGGCGATCCGCGGGCGCTGGCCACCGTCCGCAGCGGCGACCCCATCCACGTACAGAAGGCGTGAGCGGCCCCGCCCACCACGCCGGAGGCCGCGGGTCGACGGACCCGCGGCCTCGACGTGCCACTCCTCTGCAACGCCTTGCAGAGCCTTCCGGTGCGCCCGCCGGCGCCTTTCAGCCGCTTACAGCGCCTTGCGGAAATCCTCCGCCGCCTGCAGGAACAGATCCATCGCCGCCGTCTCCCCGATCGTGACCCGGACGCCCTCGCCGGCGAACGGCCGCACCACCACGCCGGCCCGCTCACAGGCCGCCGCGAAGTCGGTCGTACGGTCCCCCAGCCGCAGCCAGACGAAGTTGGCCTGGGTCTCGGGCACCGTCCAGCCCTGCCCGAGCAGCCCGTCGACCACCCGCGCCCGCTCGGCCACCAGCGCGTCCACCCGCTCCAGCAGGGCCTGCTCGCTGCGCAGCGACGCCACCGCCGCGT
Organism: Streptomyces bugieae; assembly: GCF_036352915.1. Classification (NCBI taxonomy): domain Bacteria; kingdom Bacillati; phylum Actinomycetota; class Actinomycetes; order Kitasatosporales; family Streptomycetaceae; genus Streptomyces; species Streptomyces bugieae. Next base: position 113,944 of record NZ_JAZBJP010000007.1, on the reverse strand, counting down.
CCTGCGCGAGCTGGCTCACCCCGAACGGCACCGCCGTCTTGCGCAGCGCGGCGGCCACCGGCTCGTGCGCCACCGCGAACCCCACCCGCAGCCCCGCCAGGCCGTACGCCTTGGAGAAGGTCCGCAGCACGCAGACGTTGGGACGGTCGCGGTAGATCTCGATCCCGTCCGGCACCTCGGGGTCGCGGATGAACTCGCGGTACGCCTCGTCCAGCACCACCAGGACGTCCCCCGGCACCCGGTCCAGGAACGCCTCCAGCTCCGCACGGCGGACGACCGTGCCGGTGGGGTTGTTGGGGTTGCAGACGAAGATCAGCCGGGTCCGGTCGGTGATCGCGGCGAGCATCGCGTCCAGGTCGTGCACCTCACCGGAGGTCAGCGGCACCTGCACGGAGGTGGCCCCGGACACCTGGGTGATGATCGGGTACGCCTCGAACGAGCGCCAGGCGTAGATCACTTCGTCGCCCGGCCCGGCCGTCGACTGGATCAGCTGCTGGGCCACGCCCACCGACCCGGTGCCGGTCGCCAGATGCTCCACCGGCACCGAGAACCGGTCGGCCAGCTCCGTCATCAGGCCCGTGCAGGCCATGTCCGGGTAACGGTTGAAGGCCCCCGCGGCGGTCACCGCGCTCTCCAGGACACCCGGCAGCGGCGGATAGGGGTTCTCGTTGGAGGACAGCTTGTAGGTGACGGGACCGTCGGCCGGCGCCGGCCGCCCCGGCTTGTAGGTGGGGATGCCGTCCAGCGCCGCACGCAGCTTCGGGGTCTTCTCGCTCACCGCAGGTCCTCCTCGACCGTCCCGTCCATCTCCAATACTGCACACCTTAAGAGGATTGACCCGTTCGGCGGCAGCCCCGGCCGGAACCCGGTCGCCCGGCACGTCCCTGCGCACCCGTGCATCAAGATCACTCGGAAGGGGCCAGCGCGAGACCTTCGGGGCGCGCCCCACTCGCAGCCGCGCGCCGGTGGCCTACGCCGTGGCGCGCATCCCTCGTCAAGGTGACTTGAGACCTCTTCGAGACCTGAACCGATCGACAGGCCGAGCCAGTAAATCTCCCCTCAAATAGCCTGCACAACCCACAACTTCCTTCATTTTCACGGTAGTTGACGGCGGATCACCTTGCAGAAACGTGCCTTTCCATCACCCCGGTCAACGCCCCGCGAATGGCCCTATCGAGCCCTACTATCGGCTCGCCATGACAGCAGCAGGGAAGCACCAGGTGAGCCGGGCGACCGGTCGCCGGCTGGGGCGGGCGGGCATCCGCGACGTTGCCGCCGCAGCCGGTGTGTCGATCACGACCGTCTCCGACGCGCTCAACGGCAAGGGCCGGCTTCCGGATGCCACCCGTAGCCATGTCCGCGAGGTGGCCGACCGGCTGGGCTACCGCCCGTCCGCAGCCGCCCGCACCCTCCGTACCGGTAAGTCGGGGCTCCTCGGCCTGACCGTGACCACCTACGGGGATGAACCTTTCACCTTCACCGAGTTCGCGTACTTCGCTGAGATGGCCAGAGCGGCCACCTCCGCGGCCCTGGCCCGCGGCTACGCGCTGGTCATCCTCCCCGCGACCTCCCGCCACGACGTGTGGTCCAACGTCGCCCTGGACGGCACGGTCGTCATCGACCCCGCCGACGGCGACCCGGTCGTGACCGAACTCGTCCGGCACGGCATCCCGGTGGTCTCCGACGGCCGCCCCGGCGGCGCCCTGCCGGTCACCGGCTGGGTCGACAACGACCACGAGGCCGCCGTCCTCGGCCTGCTCGACCACCTCGCCGACGCCGGCGCCCGCCGCATCGGTCTGCTCACCGGCACCACCACCGACACCTACACCCGCCTCTCGACCACGGCGTACCTGCGCTGGTGCGAGCGGGTCGGGCAGGATCCGGTCTACGAGTCGTACCCGGCCCACGACCCGTGCGCGGGCGCGGTGGCCGCCGACCGGCTGCTGGCCCGCCCGGACCGGCCGGACGCCGTCTACGGCCTCTTCGACCCCAACGGCACCGATCTGCTCGCCGCCGCCCGGCGCTACGGCCTGCGCGTCCCGGAGGACCTGCTGCTGGTCTGCTGCAGCGAGTCCACCGTCTACGCCACGACCGAACCGCCGATCACCACGCTCTCCCTCAAGCCGCGCCGGATCGGCACCGCCGTCGTGCAGATCCTCATCGACGCCATCGAGGGGCTCGACACCGGACGCCCGATCGAGCAGGTGATACCGACCGATCTGATCGTGCGCACTTCCTCCCAGCGACGGTCCCCGCGCACGACCATCAGCCCACCACGAGGACCCGCCGGCGACTGACGTGCCGCCGAACACGAACGAGCGGGCGTGCCGGACGACGCCGGGGCGCCCGCGTTGACGCAGAAAAAAATGGGCGATCCCGGGAGAAATCAGCCGCGATTGCCAGGCTCCAGCGGATTGACCACCCCCGGGTGCGTCACAACCCGCGACCGGCATTCCTATGATGGGCGCACGACACCGCGGACCGCCGTCGACCAGGCAAGGTCCGAGAGGTGCACGGCGGCGCAACGGTGGAGGGGTCGATGACTCAGGGGGCCAGTGAGGGACCCATGGTGTGGACCATGGGTGGACAAGCTCCGGCGTCCGTTCAACCGCCCGGAATGTCCGCAGGATCCCCCGTGCCGCCGGCCGGTCCGCCGCTCCATCTGCCCGCCGGTCCCCCGGTCGCGCCGCCCGCCGCGCCCCCCTCGGTGCCGCCGGCCGCGCCGCCGGTCGAGCTGCCCGAGGACTACACCCCGACCGCCCGCGACCTTCCGGTCGTCACCCCGGGCCGTACCGACACGCTCATCGACCGGCCGTCCGTCGCGCCGGTCCCCGAGCCGGCCAACGGATCCGACGCGCCCGAGGGCATGGGCCCCCTGTACGTCGTCGGCGATGTGCACGGCTACTACGACGAGCTGCGCGAGGCGCTGGCCGCCGAGGGCCTGATCGACGCCGACGGCAGCTGGGCGGCCGGCAACGCCCGCCTGTGGTTCCTCGGTGACTTCACCGACCGCGGCCCGGACGGCATCGGCGTGATCGACCTGGTCATGCAGCTGTCCGCGGAGGCCGCGGCGGCCGGTGGCTACTGCAAGGCCCTGATGGGCAATCACGAGCTGCTGCTGCTGGGCGCCAAGCGGTTCGGCGACACCCCCGTGCAGTCCGGTGCCGGCACCGCCTCGTTCCAGGCCGCCTGGCTCCTCAACGGCGGCCAGAAGACCGACATGGACCGCCTGGAGGACCACCACCTGCAGTGGATGGCCCGACTGGACGCCGTGATGGAGGAGGACGGGCATCTGCTCGTGCACTCCGACACCACCGCCTACCTCGAATACGGCGACTCCATCGAGGCCGTCAACGACACCGTCCACGACGTCCTCACCCGCAGCGACGCCGACGAAGTCTGGGACCTCTTCCGGAAGTTCACCAAGCGCTTCGCCTTCCGCGACGAGTCCGGCTCGCAGGCCGTGCGCGAACTCCTCGACGCCTACGGCGGCGACCGCGTCGTGCACGGCCACAGCCCGATCCCGTACCTCCTGGGCGAGGTCGGCACGGAGGACGGCGAGGGCGACGGCATCGCCGTCGACGGTCCGCACGTCTACGCCGACGGTCTGGCCATCGCCATGGACGGCGGCATCACGATGGCCGGAAAGCTGCTGGTCGTCCAACTCCCCCTGACTGGCTGAGCGTTCCCGGGGCAGGTATCCCCCCGACCGGCGGGACGGCCGGTAGGGGGCGGGAACGAGGGGAGACACCGACGGAATCCGGTCGGGCGGTTACTCAATTTCCGCAAACTCTCTGTCACCCCGTACCGGAGTCGCTCTACCATCGGTCTATCCGTAAGCAGGCTCTCCTCCGTTTCCGCCCACTGCCCGGCCCACGCCGGCCGTACGGCCCTACGGAGCATCGGGGGATGCACATGAACAGCGCTCCGCACCTGCTGAACGAGGACCGCGCGGAATTCGCGCGGCTCCTTGATGAGGCGCTGCGTACCGCGGAATACCGCCCGGACGACCTCACCGCCGCCACGGGAAAGCATCTGAACAACGAGCAGTTGCGCACGATGGCGCTCAGCGCGACCACCGCCATCGCCGCCTGCGCGACGGCCGAATACCAACGCTATGTCCAGCTCCGTGCCGAGCTGCGGACGCCGGCACCGGCCGCATCCGGCCCGGCGTCCGGCCCCGTGGCGCCCGTCGGGGAGCACGAGGAGGGCGACGACGGGGGAACGGGACCGGCCACCGACCCGGCCGTGAACGAGGCCGGAAACACCGGTGCCGGGCTGGCGGCGGTGGTCACCGTGCTCGCCCCGGTCCTCGCCGGTATCGCCGCCGTGCTCTTCCTCCTCATCGGCTACGTCCTGCGCGCGGTCAGCCCCGACAAGTCGCTGGCGCAGCCGCTGATCAGCGTCGGCTGGGTGTTCGCGGCGCTCACCGCGGCCGGCTCCCTGGTCGCGATGACCTGCCTGGTCGTCACCGCACTGCGCAACGGCCCGTCCGCCGAGTCCGCCAGAGTCGACGAGCTGTACGAGGCCCTGGACCAGGCCCGGGAGGCGTGGCGGCGCGCCCTGTTGGAGCGCGGACTGCTGCCCTTTCTGCGCGAGGCGCTCGCCGACCCCACGGCCACCCCGGACGACGACCCGGTCCGCTACGTCCCCCGCCGCACCCCGGCCTCCGAGAGCCGCATCCCGACCCTCGGTTACTCCCGCCCCGAGTTCACCAGCCCGGACACCGGCTCGTCGGCCTCCCGCCCGCGCTACTCCAGCCCGGACTTCACCAGCCCGGATTACGGGGGGCCGGACGAGGGGGCGGACTAGGCAGCGGGGCGGACCAGGACCCGGGGCGACGGAAGCGGCGGTGGAGGCGGAGGCCCTGTTGGGGCCCCCACCACACGCCGTCAGCCGATCAGTCCGCCAGCGGCAGGTACACCCGGTTCCCCGCTGCAGCGAACTCCTTCGACTTCTCCAGCATCCCCGCCTCGACCTCCTCGGGCGTGGCGTCCGCGTCGCCGCCGAACTGCTCCGTGATGCTCCTGCTGATCTTCATGGAGCAGAACTTCGGCCCGCACATCGAGCAGAAGTGCGCCGTCTTGGCCGGCTCGGCGGGCAGCGTCTCGTCGTGGAAGGCACGTGCCGTGTCCGGGTCGAGGGCCAGGTTGAACTGGTCCTCCCAGCGGAACTCGAAGCGCGCGTCGGAGAGCGCGTCGTCCCATTCCTGGGCGCCCGGGTGCCCCTTGGCCAGGTCCGCCGCATGGGCCGCGATCTTGTACGTGATCACGCCGGTCTTGACGTCGTCGCGGTCCGGCAGGCCCAGGTGCTCCTTGGGCGTGACGTAGCAGAGCATCGCGGTGCCCCACCAGGCGATCATCGCCGCGCCGATACCGGAGGTGATGTGGTCGTAGGCGGGCGCGATGTCGGTGGTCAGCGGGCCGAGCGTGTAGAACGGGGCCTCTTCGCAGATCTCCTGCTGGAGGTCGATGTTCTCCTTGATCTTGTGCATCGGGACGTGGCCCGGGCCCTCGATCATGGTCTGTACGCCGTGCCGCTTGGCGATGGTGTTCAGCTCGCCGAGCGTCTTCAGCTCCGCGAACTGCGCCTCGTCGTTGGCGTCCGCGATGGAGCCGGGGCGCAGGCCGTCACCGAGCGAGTAGGTCACGTCGTAGGAGGCGAGGATCTCGCAGAGCTCCTCGAAGTGCGTGTAGAGGAACGACTCCTTGTGGTGTGCCAGGCACCACGCGGCCATGATCGAGCCGCCGCGGGAGACGATGCCGGTCTTGCGGCGGGCGGTGAGCGGGACGTAGCGGAGCAGCACACCGGCGTGCACCGTCATGTAGTCCACGCCCTGTTCGGCCTGCTCGATGACGGTGTCCTTGTAGATCTCCCAGGTCAGCTCCTCCGCCTTGCCGTCGACCTTCTCCAGCGCCTGGTAGAGCGGGACGGTGCCGATCGGGACGGGGGAGTTGCGCAGCACCCACTCGCGGGTGGTGTGGATGTTGCGGCCGGTGGAGAGGTCCATGACCGTGTCCGCGCCCCAGCGCGTCGCCCAGGTCATCTTCTCCACCTCCTCCTCGATGGAGGAAGTGACCGCCGAATTACCGATGTTGGCGTTCACCTTCACCAGGAAGTTCTTGCCGATGATCATCGGCTCGATCTCCGGGTGGTTGACGTTGGCCGGCAGCACCGCCCGCCCCGCCGCGATCTCGTCGCGTACGAACTCGGGGCTCACGTTCTCGCGGAGGGCGACGTACTCCATCTCCGCGGTGATCTCGCCGCGCCGCGCGTACGCGAGCTGGGTGACCGCGGCGCCGTCACGGCCGCGGCGCGGCTGGCGCGGGCGGCCGGGGAAGACCGCGTCGAGGTTCTTGAGGCCGCCACGCGGTGAGGTGTGCTTGAGGCCGTCGTCCTCCGGCCGCAGGGGACGGCCCGCGTACTCCTCGGTGTCGCCGCGGGCGATGATCCAGTTCTCCCGCAGCGGCGCCAGGCCACGGCGGACGTCGGTTTCGATGTTCGGGTCGGTATATGGCCCTGACGTGTCGTAGAGCGTCACGTCCTTGCCGTTGGTGAGGTGCACTCGCCGGACCGGTACCCGCAGGTCCGGGCGCGATCCGGAGACATAGCCCTTGTGCCAGCCGATCTCCTTCGGCTCGCCGCTGGCACCGCTTCCGCTTTCGGGCGTGCGTGCATCCTGCAGAGTCATAAGACCCAACTCCCTACGCCGGCATTACCCGGTAACAGGTTCGGCGGTCGACGCAGCGGTATCCGTCCTCCGGTGTTTCACGTGAAACACGGTGGGGACGAAGGTCAGCGCCCTCTCAGCCCGGTGCTCCGAGCTCCCGCGATTGCAAAGGTGGCACCACGGTAGCGGCCGATGCCGCGGAGTGAACAGGGGGCCCGTCGGAACGGGGTGCCGATATCGGAACGGCGCGCCGACAGCAGCCGCCCGTCGTGCGAGGGCAGCCGGACATCTTGCAATGATCGGGCGGTGAGCACTCACGAGCCCCACCTCCAGCCCGGCCCGCCACAGTCTGGTCGGCAGGCCGGACCACCACAGTCTGTTCCGCAGGCCGGCACGCAGTCTGGTCAGCAGGCCGGCCGGCATGGGCATGGGCACGAGCAGGCGCTCGCCCACGGCCATGGGGACGGGTACGGGCACAGTCATGGCCACAGGCACGGACGCGGGCACGAGCAAAGTCATGGCCACGGGCACGGGCATGGACACAGTCATGGCCACGGGCCGGCCACGCCCGTCTCCCGGCATCTGCGCAAGGTGATCGCGGCGGTGCTCATTCCGTTCGCGGCCGCGGTGGCAGTCGGCCTGGTCGTGCTCTGGCCGGGCGGCGCACCACCGCACAAACCGTCCGGGGTGGGCTTCGACCAACCCACGGAACGGGCCCGCGTGATCAAGGTGGCGGAGGTGAACTGTGCGGACGTACATGCCGAGCAGCAGCCCCAGCCACCGTCGCCGACCGGGCAACAGCCAACCGGGGGAGCGGAGAAGGGAAAGCCCTGCCAGCAGGCGACGATCAAGGTCACCACCGGCGAGAACGCCGGACGCACCTTCCAGACGGTGGTGACGCCGGACGCGCTCCGGCACTACTCCACCGGGCAGGACGTCGTGGTGGCCTACTCCCCCAAGGCGCCGAAGGAACTCCAGTACTCGGTCAGCGATGTCGACCGGTCCCTGCCGATGTGGATCCTGGCAGGGATCTTCGCCCTGGCGGTCGTCGTCGTGGGACGGCTGCGCGGGGTGCTGGCGCTGGTGGCACTGGCGGCCAGCTTCGTCGTCCTGACGCTGTTCATCCTGCCGGCGATCCTGCAGGGTTCCGATCCGCTGGTGGTGGCGGTGGTCGGGGGCAGCGCGATCATGCTGATCGCCCTGTACATGTGCCACGGCCTGACGGCCCGCACCTCGGTCGCGGTGCTCGGCACCCTCGCCTCGCTGCTGCTGATCGGGCTGCTGGGGTCGGTGTTCATCAACTGGGCGCTGCTGACCGGCAATACGGACGACACCACGGGGCTGGTGCACGGCCTCTATCCGAACATCGAGATCCGCGGTTTGCTGCTGGCAGGGATCATCATCGGTTCGCTGGGCGTGCTCGACGATGTGACGGTCACCCAGACCGCGGCGATCTGGGAGCTACGGGAGGCCGACCCGTCGGCCGGCTGGCGGAAGCTGTACGGCGCGGCGATGCGGATCGGCCGGGACCACATCGCCTCCGTCGTCAACACCCTCGTACTGGCCTACGCGGGCGCCGCCCTGCCGTTGCTTTTGCTGTTTTCGATCGCACAGAGCAGCGTCGCCACGGTCGCCACGAGCGAGGTCGTCGCCGAGGAAATCGTCCGCACCCTGGTGGGCAGCATCGGCCTGGTGGCCTCGGTACCCCTGACGACGCTACTGGCAGCCCTGGTCGTCGCAGCAGACCGCAAAAAGCCGGGCAGGCGGGGCACGGGGACCCCACCGCAAACCCCTGGCACGCGGGGCCCAGCCACCCCACCGGGCATCCCCGGAACGCGGAGTGCAGCAGCCCCACCGGCCGCCTACGGGACGCAGGAGACAACCGGATCATCAGAGCAAACAGGAACCACCACCCGCGCTCCCTCCGGTCACCGCGGAGGCCGCGGCAGGCGACGTAGGCGGTGAGCAGGGCGGGGCAGGGGCTGGGAGGCTGGGACTGGGAGGCTGGGGCTCTGGGGGCGGGGCCCCGGAGGGCTGAGGCCCGGTTTGGGCCGATACCCAGGGAGACCGGGGAGTCGGAGGGCGCACCGGTCCCGGGAAGTCTGGGACCCGAGAGCCGGGAGGCCCGGGGGGCCCGGGAGGCCCGGGAGCCCGCAAGGCCCTTTGAGGGGGCCGCGAGGCGCGGGAGGCCCGGACGCGGGGCACCCAGGCGGCGAGGCACCCGGAACCCGGGAACGCGCGGACGTGGGCCCCAAAACGCGGGACGCGAGAACGCGGGACACGGCCGAGGCGGGACGGTCGGGCGGGCGCAACTGGGTTGGTGCGGCCGGGTTGGTGCGGCCGGGGTCGCGGCCACGTAGTCGCGGACCAGGCCCACGGCGAGTGGGCACGCGCCAGGGTCGCAGCCAGGCGGGGACGAACCGGGTCACACGGTCAGGTGGGCACGCGCCGGGCCGGAGCCAGTCGGGGACAAATCGGGGCCGCGGTCAGGTGGGGACGAACCGGGCCGCTGCCAGGTGGGTACGGGCTGGGGCCGCAGTCAGATGGGGATGAACCGAGGCCGCAGTGGGCCGACGCGACCGGGGTCGCGGCCACGTGGGCGCGACCCGCGGTCAGGGGCGGTTGGGCACGGCCGGTGGGACGCGGGCGGGTCAGCCGGCGGGGGCCTCCGTGAGAATCTGGTCCAGCACCGCTTCCAGGGTGTCGCAGACCTCTTCCTTGCCCAGCGGGACGAGCCGGTCCGTACGGTCCAGGAAGGCGACCAGGGGCGCCGCACTGACCCGGAACAGGGCGCGCTCAAGGCCCACTTGAAGGCCGATGAAGACGTCGCTGAGGTGCGCGGGCGAGGCCGGTTCGATCCGCACATCACCCTCACCGGACGGCCGACTCAGCCCGTCCAGCAGCAGCTCACGACCGAACGCCCAGGTCACGGGCGCATCGCCGGGCAGGTCGAAGGTGAGACGGACGGCATACGGATCGGCGCTGTCGAAGTCGAGATCCACCGGGATCCGGAACGAAAGCTCCTCGGAGACGACGAAGCTCATGATCACTTCTGCCTGAACTGTGTCGGTCATCAACCACTGCCCCGCACTTGATCGGAGATGGCCGGGAAACATCCCCCATAGCCCTATTGACGCCATCGTCGGCCAGGCGCAGGCAGATCACAAGGAGTGAGTTTTCAGATACTGATAGAGAAGGCGAGTGTCGTTAGTGTCGCCTCCGCCATTTTTCGTAGTCGATCCGTAACGGACCGCAATCGATGCAGTTCTTCCGCCGGCAGGGAGACCGCCAGGGCCGCCGCGGCGGCGCCGACCTGGACGGGAATGGCCGCACAGACCGTGCCTAGGGCATATTCCTGGCACTCGTAGGCGACCTGCCCGCGACGCACCGTATCCAGGCGGCGCAGCAGATCGTCCTCGGTATCCAGGGAGAACGGGGTTATGGACTGCAGGGGATAGCGGGCCAGATGCTCCTTCCTCGTCGCGTCGTCAAGCTGAGCGAGCAGACATTGCCCGATCGCGTGGGCGTGGGCGGTACTGCGGAAGTCGACCCACTCCTCCACCGGCGGCCGTTCCGGGTCGTCGGTCACCGCCACGACCTCGACTTCACCCTCGCGGTAGACGGCGAAGTAGACGGCGGCTCCCAACTCCCGGCCCGCGAGTGCCAGCGCCTCCGAGATCTGGGCCCGCTGCCGGCGCCTGGCCCCGGCCCGGCCGATGGCTTCGGCCGCCTCCCCGAAGACGAACACGCCGTTCTCCCGGCGCAGATAGCCCTCGTGGGTCAGGGTCCGCAGCAGGTGGTACGTCGTCGGCAGCGGCAGCCCGGTCTCTCTGGCGAGTTGCTTGGCGGGCGCCCCGTCCTCGTGCGCCCCCACCGCTTCCAGCAACCGGAGCGCCCGCTGCACCGATCCGATCAGGGTGGGGTGAGAACCGGATTCGCCATTCGCCATTGCCAACGCCAACCCCCAGGTTCCGCTCGCCACGGGGTCCGGGCACCCCGGTCGCGGGAACCGCTCCCGCGCCCGCGTGCGTCTCCCGTCCCCCGCGGTGACACCCGTCCCGGCCTCGCCTCATGCAGCGCCTCCCGAACGTCACCCTCCGCACCACGACATCCGCACGCCACCGCCCGGGAATCACGGTCCGGGCGTCACCGTTCGAACGTCAACATGCGGAACGTCGCCGTCCGGAAGACGTCTGCGGTCCGCACTCTAGCTCCGCCTGTCGCGCCGATAGGCCGAAAGCCGGGGGAGTTAACCCGCCTGGCCCAGCGGCGACCACGAGGGGAGTTGATGCGGCGGGGGTGTGGTCGCGTTCGCCCCTTGCCGGGCAGGGCACCGCCATCCGGGACCACCTTCGGCCCCGGCCCGACCTTCATGTGGCCACCCTCGTCCAGGCCCCTCGTCCAGGCCCCTCGTCCAGGCCCCACATCGCCCGCACCCACTCCGCCCGAGGCAACGCCCGCCCAGGGCCACGTCCGAGCCTGGCCACACCCGTGCCTGGCCACGTCCGTGCCTGGCGGTGTTCGTCCGAGATCACGCCCGCCACAGCTCACGCCCGTCGGGGGTCACGCCCGCGGGTCACGTCCGTCCGGGATCACGTTCTCCCGTGGTCATGTCCGTCGCGTCCGTCCGGGATCACGTTCTCCCGTAGTCACGTCCGTCCGAGGTCGCGTTCGGTTCGGAGCGCACCTTCGCCTTCGGCGACCCTCATCCCGGGCCCGCCGAGGGGGCGCCCGCCCGGGCAAGCGGATGCCCGGGCACGGAGCACGGCGAGGGAGTGGGTGCCCGGGCGGGCGGCCCCTGAGCGGGAGAGCCACTGCCCGCGCGTGAGCCCCAGGCGAAGGAAGCCCACGCACGTGGCCGCCGCGGTGGGCGGCCCCCGGCGCAGCCCCGTGGCTTACCAGTCGGTCTTCGACGAGGACGACGACGAGCCGGTGAAACGGCGGACCAGGTAGATGACCCCCGCGATCAGAGCCGCCGCTATGAGGACCTTGAACAGCAGGCCGATCAGGAAGTGGAGCGCGGAGGCGATCAGGCCGCCGAACACCACGATCAGGACGACGGGAATCACAACCCAGGTGACCCACCACGGAAGTCCGGTGAATATCCCCTTACCAGCCACTGCTCTGCCCTGCTTTCTGTCGGTCGCGCCGTCTGTACCGTTGTCCGTACCGCGCTATCTGTCCGGTGCGCTGCGTTCAGCGCCGATGGCACCGTCCGCGGGCCGCGCACCTGCCGCCTCGCCGCCTCCGGCTCTTCCATCACCCACGATGCTAGGGCGCCGGACACCGCCGTGGGGGTCTCGTAGCCCCGGCTCGACCCTGACTCGTCCCCTACGGGTTCGGAGCCCCGACCCTTAGCTCTCAGGAGGAGAGAAGACCACCATCACCCGCAGATCCTCGCTGATGTGATGGAACTTGTGGGGTACCCCGGCCGGCACGTAGACGACGCTGCCGCGTGCCACCGGCTCCGTTTCCGCCCCGACGGTGATCAACCCCCGGCCGCTGACGACGAGATACACCTCGTCTTGGGCGTGCGGCCGCTGCGGATCGATGCTGCCGGCGTCCAGCGCGTACAGCCCGACCGACATGTTGCGCTCCCGGATGAACTGCAGATACGCGCCGTCGTTGGCGACCCGCTCTGCTTCCAGTTCCTCCAGCCTGAAAGCCTTCATGCCGTTCGCACCCCTCCGATGATTCACACTCGTCTGCGACGATCTCACCATGAAGCATTTTCTGGTCAAGACGATCGCCAACGCCGCGGCGCTTGCCGTGGCCATCTGGCTACTCAAGGACATCACGCTGACCGGCGAGAACACCGGCCGCAAGATACTCACCCTGATCCTCGTGGCGCTGATCTTCGGGTTGGTCAACTTCATCGTGAAGCCCGTCGTGAAGCTGCTGTCCCTCCCCTTGTTCATCCTCACCCTCGGCCTGATCACGCTGGTCGTGAACGCGCTGATGCTGCTACTGACCTCCTGGCTCGCGGGCAAGGCCGACCTCGCCTTCCATGTGAACGGCTTCTGGACGGCTGTGCTCGGTGGCGTGATCGTCTCGGTCGTCTCCTGGGCGATGCACGTGATCCTTCCCGACGAGGACTGACCGTTGACCGTTCCGTACCGCGTCTGCTTCGTCTGCACCGGCAACATCTGCCGGTCGCCGATGGCGGAGTCCGTCTTCCGCGCCCGGGTCGCGGAAGACGGGCTCGACGGCCTGGTGGAGGTGGACAGCGCGGGCACCGGCGGCTGGCACGAGGGCGGCGGTGCCGATCCGCGCACGGTCGCCGTCCTGCGTGCCGCCGGCTACCCGACCGCCCACACCGCCCGGCAGTTCCGCTCCTCCTGGTTCGCCCGCCTCGACCTCGTGATCGCCCTCGACTCCGGCCATCTGCGCGAACTCCGCAGGCTGGCCCCCACGCCGCAGGACGCGGCCAAGGTGCACCTGCTGCGTTCGTACGCGGCACAGGCCGCCGCCGATCTCGACGTCCCGGACCCCTACTACGGCGGCTTCGAGGGCTTCGAGGAGTGCCTGGAGATGATCGAGGCGGCGAGCGACGGCCTGCTGGCCGAGGTCCGCACCGCGCTCACCACGCGGACACTGCTCCCGGGGCACGCACCCGAGCCCGACGACCGGCGCGGTGCGCAGGTCCCGTACCACCCGCAGGAGAAGGAGAGCGCATGACGGGCGACGGCACCCGCGCCGTACGAGCCGGGCTCCCTGAGCCGGAGGCCTTCGAACCGGCGCTGCCCGGACCGGTGTTCGCGGCCCACTACCACCTCCCCGGCGACGCCGCCGGCCCGTACACCTACGGCCGCGACACCAACCCGACGTGGACCCATCTGGAACGCGCCATCGGGGAATTGGAGTCTCCGGACGGCACCGCGCACACGGTTGCGTTCGCCTCCGGGATGGCGGCGATCAGCGCCGTCCTCTTCTCCCAGCTGCGCTCCGGCGATGCCGTCGTGCTGCCCAGCGACGGCTACCAGCTGCTGCCCGCCGTCCGGACCCGGCTGGAGAGCTACGGCATCGAGGTCCGTACGGCCCCGACCGCACACGACGCCCAACTCGACGTGCTGGACGGCGCCCGGCTGCTGTGGATCGAGACACCCTCCAACCCCGGCCTCGATGTGTGTGACGTCCGTCGGCTCGCCGACGAGGCTCATCGGCGCGGCGCCCTGGTCGCGGTCGACAACACCCTCGCCACGCCGCTCGGCCAGCGCCCGCTGGACCTCGGAGCGGACTTCTCGGTCGCCAGCGGCACCAAGGCACTCACCGGCCACGGCGACGTCCTGCTCGGCTATGTCAGCACCCGCGACGCCGCGCTGGCCGATGCCGTACGGCAGTGGCGCAAGACCGTGGGCGCGATCCCCGGCCCCATGGAGAGCTGGCTGGCGCACCGCTCGCTGGCCACCCTCGCGCTGCGCGTCCGCCAGCAGTCGGCCGGCGCCCTCGCGCTCGCCGCCGCACTGGCCGACCGTCCCGAGGTCACCGGCCTGCGCCACCCCGGCCTGCCGGCCGACCCGGCCCACCCGCTCGCCGCCCGCCAGATGCGTCCCGGACATTTCGGCTCCGTGGTGTCCTTCACCCTCCCGGACAAGGCCCACGCGGAACGCTTCCTGGCCGCCCTCACCCTGGTCGACGACGCCACGAGCTTCGGCGGCGTGCGCTCCACCGCCGAACGCCGCGCCCGCTGGGGCGGCGACGCCGTCCCCGAGGGCTTCATCCGCTTCTCGGTCGGCGTCGAGGACCCGGACGATCTGATCGCGGACGTCCTCCGCGCCTTGGACACGGCCCACGCGAACTGACCTGGCGCTGGCGCTGGGGCTGGCGGCGAGAGCCGGAACGGCCAGTCCCCGAACGGGCGGTGCCCGAACAGCCAGTCCCGGGACGTCACATGAAAGGGCCGGCAGGGTATCCCCCCTCGTCACCCTGCCGGCCGCGGTTGCGTGGTGCGCGCCGCCACGTGTTTCACGTGAAACCGAATGTTCCACGTGAAACCAACCGCTCGAACAAGGCTAGTTGACTGAGCGTCAGTGTCCAATCACGCTAGAGACACAGCCCTATCCGCAATTTTATGGCTGGCCCGCGACCAGGCTTCCGAGGGGCGCAGGAGGTACGGGATGGATCTGGCTCTGCTGCGCACCTTCGTCACGGTGCACCGAGCCGGTTCCTTCACCCGCGCCGCAGCGTTACTCGGGCTCTCCCAGCCCGCCGTGACCAGCCAGATTCGCTCCCTGGAACGCCAGTTGGGCCGTCCGCTCTTCCTCCGCTGCGCCCGTGGCGTCACGCCGACCACCGTCGGCGACGAGCTCGCCCACAAAGTGGCACCGCACCTCGACGCGCTCACCGAGATCACCGAGGCCGGGCTCGACCGGGAATCCGTCACCCGCACCCTGCACCTCGCCGGGCCACCGGAGTTCATGGCCCAACGCGCGCTTCCCGCACTGGCTCCGCTCATCACCCAGGGCCTCTCCCTACGCACCACCTTCGGCTCCGCGGACGAGCTGTTGACCGGGCTGGCGGCCGGCCACCACGATCTGACCGTCACCACCACCCGGCCACGCGGCGGGCTGCTGACCGCCACCGCGCTGTGCGACGAGGAGCACGTACTGATCGCCGCGCCGTCCTGGTCGGCGCAGTTCGGCGGCCCGGCCGTGCTGCAGGCGGGCGGCGTCCGCGTACTGGATTCCGTACCGCTCGTCGAGGTCCACGAGAGCCTGCCGATGATCGCCCGCTACTGGGCCGAGGTCTTCGACGCCAAGCCCGCGGCGTCCGCCGCCGTCATCACCGCCGATCTCCGCGCGGTCCTGGCGTGTGTGACGGCCGGGGCGGGGCTGGCCGTGCTGCCGCGCTATCTGTGCGCCGAGGCACTCGCGTGCGGCGAGGTCGTGGCGCTGCTCGATCCTCCGGTGCCCCCGCTGCGCACCTACTTCCTCGCCGTACGGACCGGGACGCTGGGCCTTCCGCATATCGCCCGGGCTCACGAGTGGCTGCTGCGGTCCGCGGTCGACTGGTGACGAGCTGCGGACATCGGTCGGCCGGCGGCCAGCCGCGGGAGCCGGTGGACCGGTGGGCCGGTGACGAGCTGCGGTGGCCGGTGGGCCGGTGAGGAGCTGTGTGCCCCGGTGGCTGGTGGTGGAGGGGCGGGGGTTTCACCAGGGCGTGGTTGCGGCATCTGTCGACTATGACCGTACGGCCAGTCGTCAAACGCACCGCCCGCGCGATTCTGCTCGACGGCGAGGACCTGATTCTGATCAAACGCACCAAGCCGGGACGGACCCCGTACTGGATCACCCCTGGTGGCGGCGTTGAGCCGGAGGACGCCACGGTTGTCGACGCGCTCCATCGCGAGCTGGACGAAGAGCTGGGCGCCAAGATCAAGGACGTGGTCCCGGTCTTCGTCGACACCGTCGAGCACTTCAGTGACGGCGGGGTGGACGGCGTGAAGGTCCAGCACTTCTTCGTCTGCCGGCTCGACTTCATGGACCCCACCCGCCGGCACGGCCCCGAGGTCGACGAGCCGTGCGGCGACTACGAGATCGTGCGGGTGCCGTTCACCCGGGTCGGCATCGCCTCCGTCGAAGTCGTCCCGCTGTCGTTGCGGCACTATCTGGACGGCAACATCGAGGGCGTACGGGCGATGCACGCGCCGGATCTGGGGTGAGCCGGGAGCCCGGCCTGCGCTGAGCCCGGCCCGGGGTGAGCCCACGGTGCAGGAGCCGCGGCCGGGTTGGCGCCTCAGACGTCGCGTCGGCCGAACCAGCCGCGGAACTCCGGCTCGTCCTCCGCCGGCCGACGCGGCTGGGCACGCGCCAGCACCCGCTCGACCCGGTCGAGGAACTCCGCGTTCAGCTCCCCCACGAAGTCGTCCCGGCCCGGGGCGTCGGCCGCCCGGGCGCTCGACGAAGGACCGGTCTCCGCGATGCGGGAGGGAGGGCCGGGGATCGCGGTGCCGTCCAGTGCTGAACCGTGCCCGTTCCCGGGCACGGGTCCGTCTTCTTGGCCGGTCCCGTGCGCCGCCGGCGCCTCGCCCGGGGTGTCCTCGTGCAAGCCGCCCCGGAGATGTTCGTTCTTGCGCTCCGGGCGGCGGAAGGGTGCTCGGTCGCCCGCCTCGGCCGCCGCGTCGAAGAAGTCACCGCCCTTCCTCTTGAAGTCGTCGGTGCCCCAGGCCCGCGCCCCGCGCTGCTGCGGCGGGACCTTCTGCAGATGCGGAATGTGCTTGGCGCAGTGGATGTACGCCTCCTCGACCTCGACCATGACCCACAACTGGGCGCGCCGGCCGGGGACCGGATCGACCGGCAGGCCCGGATGGCCGGCCCGCATCTCCTCGTCCATCACCACCCGGGCCCGCCCGTTGACGTGCAGGCCGATGCGGTCCCGGGTGAAGTCGACCATCAGGATGCCGAGACGGGGGTTCTCCGAGATGTTGCCGATGGACGCCATGACGCCATTGCCCCGGTATTCCGGGTACGCCAGCGTGCGCGCGTCGAGCACCTGCACAAATCCGGGCGGACCGGCACGGAACGTTGCATCGCATTCGCCGTGCCGGTCGGCCGTGGACAGGAAGAACATCTCCTGCCGACCGACGAACTCCTGCATACGGGCATTGAGGTGGTCCAGCACCTGGTCGCGGTAGAACCGGTCGGCGCGCTCGGTCGTACCGAGTCTCTGCTGCACCAGGTGCTCGCCGTCGCTCCCGGGGCGCTCTCCTTGCGGCATACCCCGCATACCCGGCCCCTCCCCTGTCGGCCCGTATTCGCCGTGCTCTGCCAAGACCTCAATCCCCTACCGAGACCAGCTCTTCCACCGAGTCGTGCCGTATGCGGTCGGACGGAATGCCGACCCCTACCAAAGCGTCCACACCGCTGCGGATCAAGCCCGGCGGCCCGGAAAGATATGCGTCGTATTCCCGGAACGGCCCGTATTGCCGCACCGCATCGGGAAGTTGGCCGGTCTCGCTGCTGGTTCCGCCGCGGACCGCGGGTCCGGTGGCGACGACCGGGCGGACCGAGAGCCACTGGTGGGTCTGCTCCAGACGCAGCATGGTGTCGAGGTCGTAGAGGTCGTGGTCGCTGCGCGCGCCGTAGAACACCTCGACCGGGCGCCGGATGCCGTGGTCGGCGACGTCCTCGATCAGGGCCTTGATGGGCGCGATGCCGGTGCCGCCGCCGACGCACAGCAGGCCGTTGCGGGTGGTGTGGTCGACGGTCATCGAACCGGCCGGTGCGCCGAGCCGGAGGACGTCGCCGGGGCGGGCCCGGTGCACCATCGCGTTGGAGACCCAACCGGCCGGTACCGCCTTCACGTGGAAGGAGAGCAGACCGTCGGAACGCGGCGCCGAAGCGAAGGAGTAGTGCCGCCAGACCCGCGGCCACCAGGGCGTTTCGACGCTGGTGTACTGCCCGGCGAGGAACGGGTACGGCTGGTCCGGACGGACCGTGACCACCGCGATCTCCGGCGTGCGCAGCTCGTGCGAGACGACCTCGGCCTGCCACCAGGCGGGCGCCACGGCCTCGTTCTCGGCGGCCGCGTCGATCATGATCTGGGAGATCGCGGTGTACGCGCGCACCCACGCGGCTTCGGCTTCCGGGCCCCAACTGGTCGTGGCGTAACGGGCGAGCGCGCTGAGCAGGCACTCGCCGACCGCGGGGTAGTGGTCGGGCTGGGTGCCGTATTTGCGGTGACCGCGGCCGAGGTTGGCGAGGTAGCTGGTGAGCACCTCGGTGTCGTCGACGTGCGTGGCCGCGGTGAGCAGCGCCTTGAACAGCCGGTCGCGCTGGGTGTCCATCGAGGCCGGGAAGAGGGCCCGCAGATCCGGGTGCTGGACGAAGAGCAGCGCGTAGAAGTACGAGGTGACCTTGTCGGCCACGGGCTCGATCTCGGCCATGGTGCGACGGATGAGGATCGCGTCGGGCGAAGCGGGCGCCTCGGACACGGTGGCCCCGAGCGCGGCGAGGGAGGGCTGGGGGGCGGGGGGAGCGGCGGGGGGAGCAGCGGCGGTACCGGTGGTGGGGGTGTTCGTAATGGGGCTGTTGGGGGTGGGGATGTCGCTGGCGGGGGTCCTGGGGACGGTGGTGCCGGGGCCGGCCGCGCCGCGGTGGGGGTCACCGGGGCCGGGGGTGGCGCTGTGGGTGGGCGCCGCTGCCGTGGGGCGCGCCGTTTGATGGACGGGCTCGGGCTCGTGGCCACGGGCGGCGCCGCGCTCCCATACAGACGGGCGGGGCGACGGCTCCATGGGCGGTCGGCGGGCGGCCTCTGCGGCCGCCTGGCCGGTGATCTCCGCAGCCGGCTGACCAGTGGGCTCCGGGGCCGGCCGACGGGCGGACTCCGGGGCCGGATGACGGGTGGGCTCCGGGGCCGGATGACGAACCGGCTCGCCATAGGGGAGGGAGGGGTCCCGGTATGCCGGGGCGGGGTCGCCGTACGGGCGGGCGGGGTCCCCGTACCCGGGGTCGGGTTCGCCGAACGGGTTGGGGGGCTCGCGGTGCGGCTGGGGAGCCTGCGGCGGCTCCGTCCCACGATCGGCAGCGGTACCTACCGGCCGGATCGGGTTGACCGGCCGACTGGGTATCCGCTCCCGTTCGTTCGGAGGGTGAGGGAAGTTCGAGGCATTCGGGGAGCTCGGGACGTTCGGCGCATTACGGCCGTCCGGTACGCCGCGGTAGTCGCGTTCGCCTTGTTCACCGCGGTAGTCACGTTGACCCTGTTGGTCGGGTTGGTTGCGATAGACGTGTTCGCCGCGTTCACGTTGTTCACCGTGATAGACGCGTTCGTCCCGGTTGCTGGGCTCGCCCCGGTTACTGGGCTCACCCGGGCCGTTGGGCTCGCCCCAGCCATCAGCCTCGGCCCGGCCACTTCCGTAGGGGGTGCTTCCGTCCAGGCCATCCCGGTCCTGGCGGTCCCGGCGCCGGCTGTCCTGACTGCCCGGATCCTGGTGATCCTGGGCATCCTGTCGCTCCTGCTGTTCCCCGGAGGACTTCTTCGCCGGCGGAGTGAACCAACCCCAATCGCCGCTGCTGCCGCCAGAAGAGCCGCTATCGGCCGATGTGGTGGTCGGAGCGTCCATGGTCTGCCTCGCCTCGAACGTCTTTCGGTCGTCTTCGCACTTCCGTAGACCGGAACTGCCCGGAATTCCCCCGCCCTGACCGGAATTCTTAATCGACTCAAGCGATTCCGGCAACACCCGCTAAAGCGGACAAATCTCACTTCCCTGCGACAATGTGGAGCAGATGCCGCGTCAACAGCATGCCACCCAGCCCACCACAACGGACAAACAGCCGGAAGTCCGGGTGTCACGGGCCACTTCACCGCTAGGCTGACAAGCTTTGCCCGCGTCCTTGCGTGCCCGCGGAAGCCCTCACCCCCGCCAAGCCGGACTCGACCATACCGGCAGTAGTTGAAACCACAAGCCCTGATCTTGGAACACTCCGCACGCCCCTCCGATATCCGCGATCCTCAGTACAGAGCGCATTTTTCGCGCACACACGGGTGAATCAGCCGCAGAAAGCGCGGAATTACCCGCCGGTACGGACCAATGCGTATGCCTCTCGCAGATCACGCCCCGTGTAGGCAAATGAAGCCAGGTCACTGACGTGGTGATCGGCATTCACCGCCACGGACCGGGGCACCGCCGCGAACAGTGCGGTGTCCGACATGGAGTCGCCGTACGCCACGCAGTCGTCACGGGTCAGCCCGTACTGCACGCAGAGTTCATCTGCGATCCGTACCTTCGCCGCCGACGACAGGATGCCGTCCGGATCCACCGGCCGCCTGATCGGCACGGCGGGCCAGCGGGAACCGTGCGCCGTGTCGGCTCCCCAGTCCAGCAGCCGCTCGACGAAGAAGCCGGGCGAGAGGGAAATCACCGCGCACCGTTCACCGCGGGTGCGGATATCGGCCCAGACCTCCCGAATTCCGGCGAGCCAGGGCGCGCCGTCGAAGGCGGCGGCCACTTGAAGTTCGGTCAGCTCGGCGGCCCAGAGATCGCAGGCCAACTGCGCGAACTGCACCGGCGTCAGCTCCGCCGCGGCGAACCGGCGCTCCAACTCGGCGATCTCCCGATCGAGACCGAGCTGCCGCGATATCTCAACGGCAGCCGCGGACCCGTACAGCAAGGTCCCGTCCATATCGAAAAGATGCAGCATCCCCATGCCGGGGAGCGTAACCACTACACGATCACGGGGGCAGGGGGCAGGGGGCAGGGGCGGGGTGGGAGCGGGGCTGGGTCGGGGCGGGCTGGGGGGCTGGACAAGGTAGGGGGGCGGGCCGAGGTGGAGGGTGGAGAGGTCCGGGGCCGGGCCGGGGAGAGGTCGGACAGCGAGGCGACTCGGGCATCGAGAGGCAGCGGGAGGGCGGCGGCCGCGAACCGCCGCCGCGGCAACTGCCGGCCGTACTCGGGGACGCGTATACGGGGATACTCCCGGCGGCAGATGTACGAGACGGGCCCGGCCACGACCGTGGACCGTATGCAGCAGCTCAGCCGGCCCGCCCGCCGGGCCCTCCTCGTCCTCCATGTCGCCACATCCGTCAGCTGGCTCGGTGTCACGCTCGGGCTGCTGGCACTCAGCATCACGGGCTGGACCACCGGCTCCCCCGAGATGGCAGCCGTCGCCTACCGCGCGATGAAGATCTTCGGTGACTGGCTGGGCCTCCCCCTCGCCTTCAGTGCACTGGTCACCGGTCTGGTGCTGTCGCTGGGTACCCCGTGGGGACTGGCCCGGCACCGCTGGGTCTACGTCAAGTTCTGGCTGACGCTCGTCACGGTGTTGCTGTCGGTCTTCTCACTCCGCCCGGGCATCGACCGTCTCGCCGCCGAGGCCACCACCGGTACCCCGGCCCCCGACATCGGCCTCGTCATCGCACCCGCGGTCGCCTCGGCCACCTACTTCTTCCTCACCGCGATCTCCGTCCTCAAGCCCTGGGGACCGACCCGCCGCGGCCGCCGACTGCGCGAGGACCGGGCGGCCGAGGCCCGCGCCCGCCGGGTGCCGGGGAACGGCCGGGCGGGCGCGGGCGCCAGCTGACGGGCGGCGGGGCGGCCATTTCCTTCCCGTTCCTTCCCGCTCAGTCCAGCTCAGTCCAGCTCAGTCCAGCTCACTCCAGCTCGGTCCAGCTCACTCCAGGCCCGCCTCCGCTATCGCGCTGAGGACAATCTGGTGGTCCTGGTCGGGGGCGCCACCACCGAAGCCGATCGCGCCGATCAGCCGCCCGTCGCGGTGGAGCGGCACCCCTCCCGCGAGGAAGAGCAGCGGCCGGTCCAGCGCGGTGGGCAGCGTGTGGAAGAGGCCGTCGGGCCGTACCAGCTCGACGAGGTCAGCGGTCGGCGCATCCAGCTGGAGGGCGGTGAACGCCTTGCGGGTGCTGGTCTCCCCGGAGATCAGCACGGCCGCATCGTCCCTACGGAAGCCGAGCAGATGCCCGCCCGCATCCAGAACGCTGACGCTGCCCCGCACCCCGGTGCCCTCGGCCGCCCGCACGGCGGCTTCGATGAGGCTCTCCGCATCGCGGGTGGTGAGCGGACGGACGACCGGAGCGTCGCGGTCGACGGGGGAGGCGGCACTGGGGCCAGCGGCGGAAGGGGAGGTCGTGGGGGAGGGAGCGGCCGTGGCGGAGGGGGAGGTGCTCATGAGGGGTTCCTTGCGGGGTTTCTTGTGGGGTTCCTTGGGGGTTTCTTGCGGGGTTTCTTGCGGGGTTTCTTGAAGAGAGAGGCTGCGCTGCCCGTGCGGTGCGGTCGGTGTATGTCAGCCGTACGGGGCCGCCGTGGGTATCAGTGGTGCGCCGCTGCCATGGGCTCGTCGGCGACCGTGGTGGAGCCGCCCGCAGCCACCACCTGGCCACGGCCCGTCTGACGCCGCTCCAAGGCGGAGGCGAATATCGCCACACCGAGCGCGGCGGCGGTCATCAGCGCACCGACCCAGTTGGGTGCGGTGTAGCCGAGGCCGGCCGAGATGACCAGCCCGCCGAGCCAAGCGGCCAGCGCATTGCCGAAGTTGAAGGCCGCGATGTTGCCGGCCGAGGCGAGCGTGGGCGCGGCGGCCGCCTGGTCCATGACCCGCTTCTGCAGCGGCGGCACGGTCGCGAAGCCGAAGATGCCGATCAGCGCGATGGTGATCGTCGCGGCGATCTTGTTGTGCGCGGTGAAGTTGAACGCGGCCAGCGAGAGCGCCAGGCCGGTCATCGACACGTACAGCATCGGCATCATGGCGCGGTCGGTGAAACGGCCGGAGACCAAGTTTCCGCCGACCATACCGAGGCCGAAGATGGCCGTCAGCCAGATGACGGAGGACGGGGCGAAGCCGGTGACCTCGGTCATCATCGAGGCGAGGTAGGTGACCGCGGCGAAGACACCGCCGAAGCCGAGGACCGTCATCAGCATCGCCAGACCGACCTGCGGGTTGCGGAAGACCGCGAGCTCGCTGCCGAGGCGCGAGGCGGCCTTCGCCCGCTGCGCCGGGATCAGCTTGATGATGCCCAGCAGGCCGATCACGCCGAGCGCGGTGATGGCGTAGAAGGTGGTCCGCCAGCCGAACTGCTGGCTGAGCATCGTGCCGGCCGGTACGCCCACGACGTTGGCGACGGTCAGGCCGCTGAACATGAGCGAGATGGCGGCGGCGCGCTTCTGGGGGGCGACGAGGTCGGCGGCAACGATGGCGCCGATGCCGAAGAACGCGCCGTGCGTGAACGCGGAGACGATCCGGCCGGCAAGCATGATCCAGAAGCTGGGCGCGAGCGACGTGAGCAGGTTGCCCACAATGAACAGGCCCATCAGCAGCATCAGCATCTGCTTGCGCGTGAAGCGCGTGCCGAGCGCCGTCATCAGCGGGGCGCCGACGACCACGCCGAGGGCGTAGAGAGTGGTCGCGTATCCGGCGAGGGGGATGGAGACGTCGAAGCCGGCCGCCATGTCGGGCAGCAGGCCCATGACCGCGAACTCGGTCGTTCCGATCCCGAAAGCACCGATGGCAAGAGCCAGGAGTGCGAGAGGCATGACGGATCCCTTCGAATGATTGCGTCCGTCCCTTACGAGCGTCCACAATAATTGCAGACGCGGGTTAATTGCAAGCGCCGGATATTTCGCTGGTGTCCTATCCTGGATCGTGCGCCCCATGAGGAGGTCTTCGATGACGCAGCAGACGCGCGAGAAGCAGAAAGCTCGGCCGCAGACGGAGGCCGCGAGGGCAGGCGCCCCGCAGGTGGAGGCCACGGGACCGGAGGTCCCGGAGACCGCAGTGACCCCGGACGCCGCGCCCGGCTGCCCGCCGGCGGCCACCCCCGCCCTGGCTCAGGGCTGGTGCGCGCTCTCGGCTCTGCACGGCCGCATCGAGTCGCACATCGAGCGCGCTCTTCAGGCGCAGCACGACCTCAGCGTCCGCGAGTTCTCGGTCCTCAACGTGCTCAGCGAGCAGCACGACGGGCCGGGCGGTCATCTGCGGATGAATCAGGTCGCGGACTCGGTCGTGCTCAGCCAGAGCGCCACCACCCGCCTCGTGACCCGCCTGGAGGACCGCGGTCTGCTGTCCCGCTACCTGTGCCCCGACGACCGGCGTGGCATCTATACGAACGTCACGCCTGACGGGCTGGCCCTCCTGGTGGAGGCCCGGCCGACGCATGACGGGGCCCTCTGCGAGGCCCTGCAGGAGGCCGCACAGCGGCCTGAGCTGGCGCCGCTGGTCACGGCGGTCCAGACCCTCGCCCCGTCACAGGACTGACCGGCGGCCAGGTCGGCGCGGCGGAGATGCCGAGGCATAGGGTCGCGCCCATGAGCGACATCGAGATACGCCGCGCCACCGAGGCCGACCTGCCCGCCATCGTCGCGATGCTTGCTGACGACCCGTTGGGCGCCACCCGGGAATCGCCGGACGACCTGGCTCCGTACATCGCCGCCTACACGGCACTGGCCGCCGACCCGAACCAGCACCTGATCGTCGCGGCGCGCGAAGGACGGACGATCGGAACGCTCCAGCTCACGGTCATCCCCGGGCTGTCCCGGCGCGGCGCCACCCGGTCGATCATCGAAGGCGTGCGGGTGCACCGTGAGGAACGCGGCAGCGGCCTCGGAACCCAGCTCATCGAGTGGGCGATCACCGAATCACGCACGCTGGGCTGCGGGATGGTGCAGCTGACCTCCGACGCCACCCGCGTCGATGCCCACCGCTTCTACGAGCGCCTCGGCTTCGAGGCCTCCCATCTGGGATTCAAGCTGATGCTCTGAACGAGGACAGCGTCACATCCGCCGGGTGCGGCCCCGCGCCCGGTGTGCCCGCTGCCGGCAGGCCCCGCCGCAGTAGCGCGCGGGCCGGCCGGTGCGCGCGGGTTCGATCACCGTCCCGCACTCCACACACCGCGTTTCATTACGGTTTCCGGGCGAACCGGGCAGTTTCGTTACGGTGTCTTGGGTGCGCAGCGCATCACACATCAGCGCCGTCATCCGGCCCGGCGCCCCGCCGTCCGCGTCCGATCCGGACCGGGCCTGCTCCATGGAGAGACAGCCCACCAGCAGCGCCTTGAGGTCGGCGAGCCCGACGTCCAGCCGTACCTTGCCGGCGAGTTGGGCTCTGGTGAGCAAGGATTCCAGCGCCTCGTCGAAGTCCCGCCCGGCCTCCGGCGACGGCCCGAAGCGTCCCGTGCCGGCCGCCTCCAGCGCGTCACACAACGCCTTGTTCCGTGACGCGAGGCGCACCACCGAGGACAGGTAGCGGAAGAAGACCTCGCCGGGTTCGTCGACATCCACCAAGTCCCTTGCGGTGTCCGTGAAGAGCTCGATCCGCTCGACGACGGCCGCCCTGAACAGGGCTTCCTTGGAAGGAAAATGGCGGTAGACGGTGCCCGCGCCGACCCCTGCCCGGCGGGCGATCTCGCCGAGCGGCACCCCCAACCCCTGTTCCTCGAAGGCCGATCGGGCCGCCTGGAGCACGAGCGCCCTGTTGCGCCGCGCATCAGAGCGCGCGGGCGCATGACCGCGCCGGGCACCACCCTCCGCCATCCCCGGACCTCCTGAAGACCCTGCCCCACCGGTTCGCGCATCCCGCACCAACAAACGGGTCGCTCATTCCGATTCTATGAGAGCGTTTGGACATGATCGTTAAGGGACTCACGGCGAGATACCGGAGAGGGTGCGCGCGGTCGAGCACACAGGCCGGGGCTGTCGAGCACACGAGCCGGGCCAGAGCATGAGTCAGAGCCACCGGACGTTGCCGGGGGAACCTTCAGCGCGTCGGGGATCTTCAGCATTCAGCCTGCCGCCGGTGCATCTGACGCGCCACCGGAGTACACCCGGTCGGGCCGGTCTCCGCGTCCACGCACAGGAGCAATCAGTACTCAACTACCGGACTGCGAACGGGACTTGGCAAACAAAAATGGGCCCTTGAGGAGCACTTCGGCGACCTCGGGCCCGAGCGAGTGAGCTGGTTTCACGTGAAACGGCGGTGCATGGCGCATCCGCAGGGGGGTCGTGTTTCACGTGAAACACGACCCCCCGCGGCATCCTCAGCCGGCGGACACCCCGTCCCATGCCTCGCCCGCCGCAACGGCTGCGCCCTCGGCATCCACCGAGACGCCCAGCGCACGAAGCCCGCCGGCCAGCGCCACCAGCGAGGCCCTGACCACTGCGAGATCGGCGGCACGGCCGTAGTGGTTCACCCGGATCATCTCCTTGGCCAGCGTTCCCGCCGCGGCCTGCACGGGCACCGCTCCGTCCACCGCGAGTGCGGCGGCCACGATCTCCCGTGCGTCGACTCCCTCGGGCGCGCGCAGGGTTGTTGCCGCCGGCGCCGCGTCCTCGTCACGCTCGACGTACGGAGTCAGCTCCCCCAGGGCCCGCACGCCGGCCCGGGTCGCCGCTGCCGCCGCCCGGTGCCGGGCGATGACCGCGTCCAGCCCCTCCGCCTCGATACGGTCCGCCGCCTGCTCCAGCGCGAGCATCTCCAGCTGAGCCGGCGCGTGCGGCAGAGCCGTACGACCGCCGTCGAGCCAGCGTTCCTTCCAATCCAGCAGCGACAGGTACGAACGCCGCGGGGCCTGCTCATTGGCGGCGATCCGCTCCCACGCCCGGGCGCTGACCGAGGCCACGGACACTCCGGCGGGCCCGGCCAGCGCCTTCTGTCCGCCGATGACGCACAGGTCCACGCCCCACTCATCGGTCAACAGCGGCTCGGCACCGACCGAAGCGACCGCGTCCAGCATCAGCAGCGCGCCGTGCTCCCGCACCACGGCGCCGATCTCGGCGACGGGGTTGGTGTTGCCGGTGGCCGCCTCGGCGTGCACCAGGCTCACAAAGTCGATTTCGGGGCGCTCACGCAGCGCCTCGGCCACCTGGCGCGGGTCGACCGCTCCGGTGAAGGGTGCGGAGAGGGTGACCACCTCGGCGCCGCAGGAACGCAGCCAGCCGCCGAAGGTCTCCCCGTAGGGGCCGGTGATGATGTTGAGGGCGGTGCTGCCGGGCCGTACGGCGGACCGGATGCAGGCCTCCAGCGGCAGCAGCGCCTCGCCCTGCATCGTCACGACGTCGCAGCGGGTGCGCATCAGCGCGGCGACCTTGTCCTCGATGCGCGCGAAGTGGGCCGCGGTGAGGGGCGGCAGGTCGAGCAGGTCGGGGGCAGCGGTGTTCGCGGTCGGATCAGACACGGCAGACATGGGGCCTTCCAGCGGTAGCGAGCCGCCTCGGCGCGGCTCCTGACATCGGATTCGACTGTACGTCCGGAGTCCGCGCCGCCGCGTTACGGGCGTCAGACCCGCCAGCCCTCCGGGTCCACTCCGCCGGGCACCGGTCCCGACGGCTCGTAGGGACCGCGGGTGAAGACGAAGGTGCCGAGGTCGAGATGGCTGACCGCGCCCTGCTCGTCCCGCACCACCCGCAGCGTCTCGCCCGCGTAGTAGCCGTCCAGGCCGGTCCAGGTGCCGTCGTCCTCGGCACGGAACCGCGAGCCCCGTCCCGCCCCGGACAGCGGGGCGAGTTCCAGCTCGCGGTCGGCCCGCAGCCGCAACGCATGCGGGTTCGCGCCCCAGTACCAGGGCCCTGTCAGCGCCAGCAGCTCCGGATCCAGCGGTCCGGACAGCGGACGCCAGGGCTCGGGGATCCGGGGCTCGTGTGCGGTCACGATCCCGGCGAGCTCGGACGCGATGGTGGGAACCGCAGGACCCGAGGTGCAGTTCGCCAGCACGATCACCGCCACGTCCTCCTCCGGGTCGGTCCACAGTGTCGCCAGGAACCCGGGCATCGAGCCGGTGTGCCCGGCCAGCCGGCGCCCTCCCCGGCGTACGAGCTGGAGTCCCAGCCCGTACCCGGCGTCCCAGCCGTTCTCCTCCGGCGGCACCGCGGGCGTGCGCATCTCGGCCACGGTCGACGCGCTCAGCACCCGGTCGTCACCACGCAGCAGGAAGGCCCCCCAGCGGCACAGGTCGTCCGGTGTCGACCACAACTGGCCTGCCGGAGCCATCAGTCCGGTGTCGTGGGCGGGTTCGGGCAGCAGCGCATCGGCCCACGGATGCACCGCCCAGCCGTTCGCGTGGGGCGCCTGGGGATCGAGCGTCGTACGGGCCATGCCCAGGGGCTGAAGGACCTCGTCCCGCAGCACCTCGTACCAGGGCGTGCCGCCCCGAAGCCGCTCGACGACTGCGCCGAGCAGGGCGTATCCCGGGTTGGAGTAGTGGTGGCGACGTCCCGCCGCGAGCCGCTGCGGGCGATCATCGAACAGATCGGCCGGCTCGGGGCGCAGCTCGCCCGCGGTCCGCTCCCACCACGGGCCACGCGGCTCGGCGGTCAAACCCGAGGAATGGGAGAGGAGTTGGGCGATCGTCGCCTCAGGCACCGGGGTGCTCTTGAGGTGCTTGCCCACGGGATCGTCCAGACGCAGCAGCCCTTCGTCGCGCAGCCTCATCACGAGGACGGCGATCAGCGTTTTGGTGAGCGAGCCGATCCGGTACTGCACATCGCCGTGCGGCGCCGCCCCTTCTACCGAGCCCCGGCTCCCCATCCAGACCGGTCGTCCCTCGCGCACCACCGCACCCACCATCGAAGGCGCCCGCCCCTCGGCCTGCCCGACGGCCAGTCGGCGTAGCAGCGCCCGCCGCGTCTGGGGCAACAGCTCCGTGAACGCCGCAGAGGTCTCGGCCCACACCGGCTCCCCGTCCACCGGCCGGGGACCGTCCGCTACGGGCTCAGGCGACTCCGCGGACTGGGTGATGGTCATGGCACGCTCCTCAACGACAGGTCCGACTCGGCCGGCCCCTATCCTCACCGCTCACCGCAGCGCCGTCGCCCCGACAACCGCACCCAGTTCGGTCTGCTCGTCCGCCGGCAGCCAGCGCGCCGCATGCACCATGTGCAGCGCGGACCGGAGCCGTACGCGGTCCGCTTCCGTTCCGAGGTGGCCGAGGTACGCCGGGAGCGTCAGCCCCAGCGCCTTGAGGTCGGCCCGCGCACACCAACGCGCCAACAGCTCGCGGATGCGTCCGTCGAGCTCGGCATCGAGGGGCTGGAGCGCCGCGGCACCGGGCAGCGTGGGGGCGTCGGACACTTCGTCGGACACTTCGGCGGGCACCGCGTCGGCCGTCGCCCGCAGCCCCTCCGCGATCGCGAAACGGTTCCAGTCGCCGTACTGGCCGTGGTGGTCGTAGTGGTCACGTTGGCCGTGCCGATCGTGCCGGCCTCCGGCCGGGTCACACACCCGCTCCGCTGCCCGCAGGAAGTAGTGGTGAGCGAGTGCGCGGCGGCCGAGCCGCCGATAAGCATGGGCCATGTTCAGATACAGCGAGGGATAGAACTCCCGCACGCGCTCATCCGCGACGCGATCGGCGCGGTCCAGGCATTCCTGGTTCCACCGCAGCGTCTCCTCCGCCGACTTCTGGTGCAGCGCGAGGTAGTGCGCGGCGATGCACGCCTCATAGTCGTCGGCGGCGATGTCCCAGGCCTGCTGGAAGAGTTCGCGCGCGACTTCCGCCCGCCCCTCCGCCTCGGCCTGCATCCCTTTCCCACACAACCGGACCACGGGCAGTTCCGGATCCATCGTCACGCTCCCCTCCTCCGTCATCGCCGGCCCCCGGCACCGCGTACAGGCATCACCAGCGTCGTGAAACTTCCCTGGTCGGCGGAGCGGACCACGACCGGCCGGTCCGCCGAGACGATCTCCATCAGGACATCCGGCCCCACTCCGGCTTCCAACGCAGGCACAAGGACCGCTGGGTCGAAGGCGATGCGGAGCGCGCTTCCCGTGAGGACGGCCCTCAGCCGGACGGGCTGCCTGGCCCCGCCCGTCACCTCCAGCGTCTGCACGGCCTCTGGGTCGGCTTCCGCGGTTTCACGTGAAACATCGAGCAATCCGTCACGTGTTTCACGTGAAACGGCCCGCTGCCTCCCCTCGGCCTCGCACTCGTCCCTGGAAGGGACCGACAACGACACCACCCCCGACCGCCCCGCTACCGCGTCCCTCAGCCCCGCCCGGTCCACGATGAGTCGATGCCGCTCCGCTGCCAGGACCTCCAGCACCATCCGGTAGTCCGGAAACCTCGCCGCGCCCTTCGCCAGGTGCCCTTCAGCTGAGCCATCACCCGCCTTATCGACGGGCTCCGGCACCTCGCGCCAGTCCGCTCCGTTCGCACCGCTCCGCAGTCGTACGCCCGCCGTCTCCCCGCCACATTCCACGTCCACCGCCACCTGTCGTACGGCCCACTCCGCCAGGCTCCGGGCAGCGTCCGCCCCGATGAGGGCCTGCCGTGGTCCGCCCGCGAACTCCTCCGGCCGCAGCACCCGTACCGCCAGCCGATAGCGGTCGGTGGCGGCCAACCGCACCTCACCGTCGGCGAGTTCGAGCGCCACACAGCCCAGTACGGGGAATTCCTGAGCGGTCGCGCCCCTCGCGGCCGCCGGTGCCACCTGCCGTACGGCGCTGGCGAGCTCGGCACCGCCCACCCGCGCCCGCGCCCATCCGTTGCCGTCCGTTGCCTCACCGGGCACCCCGCCGGGCGCCTGGTGCAGAAACCCCGCCACCACCGCATGCGCCTCATCGGCCGTCCGCCGCATCCGTTCCAGATGCTCACGGAGAACCTCCCGAGCCGCCTCCTGCGGACCGTCCAGGACCACCGCGACATCGACCAGCGGCAGCCCCGCCTCCCGCAGACGGCGCAGCCGCACCGCCCGCGCCGCCTGGTCCGCGGCATAACGCCGATAGCCCGTCGCGCCGTCCACCTGGGCCGGCCGCAGCACCCCACAATCGTCGTAGAACCGCAGGGCGCTCGGCGCCAGGCCCACCTGCCGCGCGAACGCACCGATGCTCAACAGCTCGCCGGTGTCGTCCATGCACGCGATTCTGGAGCTTCGACCAACCTGAAGGTCAAAGCCCGGCCTCGGTCCCACGGATTTCCGGGCCCTGCCGGGGCCGCCTCATGCCGGCGACCCAGCGGTCGCCAGCCGGGCGAGGGCCACCGCCTCACCGCTGCCCTCCGCGGCACTGAACACATGCACCACGAGGCCCGTCTCACCCGGTGCGGCCGGCACGTGCAGCGTCTCGTAGTCCAGGGTGAGCAGGCCGGCCACCGGGTGCCGCAGGCGTTTGCGTCCGGCACCGCACATCACGACCTCACCGCTGTCCCAGATCCGCCGGAACTCGGGGCTGTGCGTGGACAGTTCGGTGATGAGCGCGGCCAGTTCCCCGTCCTCGGGGTAACGGCCTGCGGCGACCCGCAACTGGCCCACGGCCTCCGCTGCCCGGTCCGGCCACTCGGGATAGAGCTCCTGGGATGCGGGGTCGCGGAAGAGGAACCGGGCGTTGTTCCGGTCGCGCCGTTCCGGGTCGGCCAGGCCACCGGTCAGCTCGGCCCCCAGGTCGTTCCACGCCACGACGTCGAGGCGATGGTTCGTCGCGAAGGCCGGGAGGCCGCCCATGGCGTCCAGCATCCGCTGCAGCACGGGGCTGACCCGGACCACGGGCGCGGGGCCCCGCCGGGCATCGGCCAGCGTGGTGAGGTGCCTGCGTTCCGCCGCGTCGAGGCCGAGCGCGTCGGCGAGGGCGTCCAGCACCTCGGGGGACGGCTGGGTGTTGCGGCCCTGTTCGAGGCGCACGTAATAGTCCACGCTGATCCCGGCGAGCTGGGCCAACTCCTCGCGGCGCAGCCCCCGCACCCGACGTCGCTTGCCGCCGGCGAGCCCGACGTCCTCCGGTGCCACCCGCCCCCGGCGGGCCCGCAGAAAACTGCCGAGCGCCCGCCGGGTGTCCCCGACCCCGTCGATGCGGTCTTCGATGCGGTCGAGCTCGCCGCCGTCACCGGCCCGGTTCCCGTTCCCGGCCCCATGCGCGGTCACGGCCCCGGCCCCGGGCCCGGTCCCGTGGCCCCCGCCGCCTGTCTGCTCGATGTGGTCCGCACCGTCCATGCGGTCAAGTATGGGTGGCCCTAGCGTTACCAGGATTGCCGTTCCGGCGGTTGAAGCGGGTTCTGGTTACCCGTCCGCGCACGGGAGAACGTGGCCGCATGACCGAAGCCACGCCGCGGCAGCCGCAGAAGATCCTCGTCGTCAGCGCCCATCCGGAACCCCGTTCGCTCACCGCCGTTCTGACCGCCTTCGCGGTCGAGCACCTGCGTGCGGCCGGGCACGAGGTGCAGGTGTCCGACCTCTACGCCATGAAGTGGAAGGCGACGGTGGACGCCGATGACTTCCCCGACCACGCCGCGGACCGGCGGCTGCAGGTGATGGCAGCCTCGGAGCGGGCCACGCTGGCGGGGCGGCTGGCGCCCGAGATCGCGGCGGAGCAGGAGAAGGTGCGCTGGGCGGACGCGGTGATCCTGCAGTTCCCGCTGTGGTGGTTCTCGGTGCCCGCGATCCTCAAGGGCTGGATGGACCGGGTGTTCACCAGCGGGTTCGGATACGGCCCGGCAGTCCCGCCGCCCTACAGCGAGGGCGCCCTGGCGGGGCGCCGGGCGCTGGTGTCGGTGACGGTCGGCGCCCGGGAGTCCGCGTTCTCCGACCGGGGCATCCACGGTCGGCTCACGGACGTCCTCCACCCGGTCCAGCACGGCCTGTTCTGGTTCACCGGCATGACGCCGCTCGAACCGTTCGCGGTGTACGGCGCGAACGACCTGCCGGAGGAACAACTCGCGGCGGCGAAGCGGGAGTTCGGGCGACGTCTCGATGGACTCTTCACCGACGCACCGGTCCCGTTCCGGGCGCTCGACGGCGGTGACTACGGGCGCGACATGCGGCTGCTGCCGGGCGTCGAGGCACCGGGCACGAGCGGACTCGACCTCCACCTCCGCACGGACGCGGACGCCGGCCCGGACACCGGCATCCGCCCGGACGCGCCCGCCCGCCCTCGGGGCTGAGTCAGGCGTCGATCGCCGGGCTGAGGCGCGTCGTCAGGTCTGCGCCATGTCCACGAAGCGCGAGTAGTGGCCCTGGAAGGCCACCGTGATCGTGGCCGTCGGGCCGTTACGGTGCTTGGCCACGATCAGGTCGGCCTCGCCGGCGCGCGGGGACTCCTTTTCGTAGGCGTCCTCGCGGTGCAGCAGGATGACCATGTCGGCGTCCTGCTCGATCGAGCCGGATTCGCGGAGGTCCGACACCATCGGCTTCTTGTCCGTGCGCTGCTCGGGGCCACGGTTCAGCTGGGAGAGCGCGATCACCGGGAGCTCCAGCTCCTTGGCCAGCAGCTTGAGGTTACGGGACATGTCCGAAACCTCCTGCTGGCGGCTCTCGGCGCGCTTGGAGCCGCCGGACTGCATCAGCTGGAGGTAGTCGATGACCACCAGCTTGAGATCGTTGCGCTGCTTGAGCCGGCGGCATTTGGCGCGGATCTCCATCATCGACAGGTTGGGTGAGTCGTCGATGTAGAGCGGCGCCGCGGAGACGTCCGGCATCCGGCGGGCCAGCCGCGTCCAGTCGTCGTCCGTCATGCTGCCGGAGCGCATGTGGTGCAGCGCCACCCGGGCCTCGGCGGAGAGCAGGCGCATCGCGATCTCGTTGCGCCCCATTTCCAGCGAGAAGATCACGCTGGGGAGATTGCTCTTGATGGAGGCGGCGCGGGCGAAGTCCAGCGCGAGGGTGGACTTACCCATGGCGGGACGCGCGGCGATCACGATCATCTGGCCCGGGTGCAGGCCGTTGGTGAGGGAGTCCAGGTCGGTGAAGCCGGTCGGCACGCCGGTCATCTGGCCCTGGCGGGAACCGATCGCCTCGATCTCGTCGAGGGCGCCTTCCATGATGTCGCCGAGCGGGAGGTAGTCCTCGCTGGTGCGCTGCTCGGTGACGGCGTAGATCTCCGCCTGGGCGCTGTTGACGATCTCGTCGACGTCGCCGTCCGCGGCGTATCCCATCTGGGTGATGCGGGTGCCGGCCTCGACCAGGCGGCGCAGCACGGCGCGCTCGTGGACGATCTCGGCGTAGTACTCGGCGTTCGCGGCCGTCGGGACGGACTGGACGAGGGTGTGCAGGTAGGAGGCGCCGCCGACCCGGGCGATCTCGCCGCGCTTGGTGAGCTCGGCGGCGATGGTGATGGGGTCGGCCGGCTCGCCCTTGGCGTAGAGGTCGAGGATCGCCTGGAAGACCAGCTCATGGGCGGGGCGGTAGAAGTCCTCGCCCTTGAGGACCTCGACGACGTCCGCGATGGCGTCCTTGGACAGCAGCATGCCGCCGAGCACGGACTGCTCGGCGTCCAGGTCCTGCGGGGGGACCCGCTCGAAGCCGCCGGACCAGGAACCGCCGTCGTCGTCGCGGTCCGGCCGGTCCCCGCGGCCGCGGCCCTTGCCGTCAGGCCGCCGGGACCGGGCCGCCGGCAGCAGGTCGCTGGGGCCGGAGCCCGCCCAAGGGTCTTCCATGGGCTCGGGAATGCTCACCCCGGCACCTCCTCCCGTCCGCGGCGCGGACCTTGCTGTGCGCTTCCTTCTTACGGCACAGCTCTGACAATCGAGACGCCCGACTCCGGTTACGGCGCGTCGAGTTCGGACGTGGTCTCAGGCCGGAAACGGGCGGCGGGCGCCGGACCACGGTAGGCCCGTGGGCACCGTCCGCCAATCTGGTTATCCACAGGCCGTGTGGATGACTGGCCCTCAGCTGTGGAGAACTCCCCGGATCCTGTGCATGGGGCGGGGGAAACTTCTGTGGACAAGCACACAATCACCCCGTGCACACCGCCCTGACCTGCGGTTTTCTCATCCATAGGCTGTGGGGGAGAAAAACTTCCACCGCCTGTTCAAGATCGCGACAAACGGCACGGAGGAGACGGCGCCGGAGCACGGAAAGTAAGGAGTGCAAAGGGTTTGCATCTCTTACCTGTGGAAGATTAGATTGAGTGCATGACACAGGCTCCCGCGACCCCGCGGCGCATCGCCCGCCGCCACGACCGCGAGATCATCGCCCTTGCCGTGCCCGCCTTCGGCTCCCTGGTCGCGGAACCCCTCTTCGTCATGGTCGACAGCGCCGTCATCGGCCACCTCGGCACCTCCCAGCTGGCCGGCCTCGGTATCGCCGCCGGGCTGCTCACCACCGCCGTCTCCGTCTTCGTCTTCCTCGCCTACGCCACCACCGCCGCGGTCGCCCGCCGGGTCGGCGCCGGCGATCTGCCCGCCGCCATCCGCCAGGGCATGGACGGCATCTGGCTCGCCCTGCTGCTCGGGGCCGCGGTCATCGCCGCCGTGCTGCCCACCGCCCCCTGGCTGGTGGAGGCCTTCGGCGCCTCCGGCACCGCCGCGCCGTACGCCACGACGTACCTGCGCATCAGCGCGCTCGGCATCCCCGCGATGCTCATGGTGCTGGCCGCCACCGGCCTGCTCCGCGGCCTCCAGGACACCCGGACCCCGCTCTACGTCGCCATCGGCGGCTTCTCCGCCAACGCCGCACTGAACGTCGGACTGGTCTACGGCGCCGGCCTCGGCATCGCCGGCTCCGCCTGGGGCACCGTCATCGCCCAGTGCGGCATGGCCGCCGTCTACCTCACCGTCGTCGTCCGCGGCGCGCGCCGGCACGGCGCCTCGCTGCGCCCCGACGCGGCGGGCATCCGCGCCTCCGCCCAAGCCGGCGTGCCGCTGCTGGTCCGTACGCTCTCGCTGCGCGCGGTGCTGATGATCGCCACCGCCATCGCCGCCCGGCTGGGCGACGCCGAGGTCGCCGCCCATCAGATCGTGATCACGTTGTGGAACCTGCTGGCCTTCGCGCTGGACGCGATAGCCATCGCCGGGCAGGCCATCATAGGCCGCTACCTCGGCGCCGGGGACCGGGCCGGCGCCCGGGCCGCCTGCCGCCGCATGGTGCAGTGGGGCATCGCCGCCGGTCTGGTCCTCGGGCTCCTGGTCGTCCTCTCCCGCCCCCTGTTCATCCCGCTGTTCACCTCCGACCCCGCCGTACGGGACCCGCTGCTGACCACGCTCCTGGTGGTCGCCGTGACCCAGCCGGTCTCCGGCGTCGTCTTCATCCTCGACGGCGTCCTGATGGGCGCGGGGGACGGGCCGTATCTCGCCGGGGCGATGGTGGTGACGCTGGCCCTGTTCGCTCCGGCCGCGCTCGCCGTGCCCGCTGTCGGCGGCGGTCTGGTGGCCCTGTGGTGGACGATGGCCTTGATGATGACCGTCCGCATGCTCACGCTCTTGCTGCGCACCCGGTCCGGCCGGTGGATTGTGACCGGAGCCTCTCGCTGAAGCATCTCCCGCAACACTCCGCGCTTGTCGATAATGACGGGGTGCGCTCGCTTGCCAGAAGGTCCTTGCTGCCCATGACGTTCGTCGTCGTCATGGCCGCTGCCGTGGCGGGATACGCCTCGGACGAGTCCCATACCAGCAGCAGAGCCAGCGGGCGGAGCAGCTTCGGCAAGTCCGGCGAGTCGGGTCAGGACCCGCAGGACCAGGACCCCGCGGCGACCGCACCGGCCGATGACGGCAACGCGTACACCCCCCGCCGGACCGAGCAGAACGCCCGGGTCGGCGTCGTCTTCGAGAAGAACGACTCCGGCGATCACTTCTGCACCGCGAGCGTGGTGCAGAGCCCGGGCCGGAACATGCTGATCACGGCCGCGCACTGCGCCTTCGACGCCGAGGCCGGAAGCACGGTCGACGACCTCGTCTTCGCCCCCGACTACCGCGACGGCGACGAGCCCACCGGCCTGTGGAAGGTCAAGAAGGTGATCCTCGACGATCGCTGGGTCAAGTCGCAGGACGAGGACCTCGACGTCGCCTTCCTCATCCTGGACAAGAAGGATGGCAAGGACATCCAGGACGTCCTGGGCGGCAACACCCTCGGCATAGACCGCGGCTTCGACAACGAAGTCAAGATCACCGGCTATCCCACCAGCCGCGACACCCCGATCTCCTGCCAGAACCGCACCACGAAGTACAGCGACACCCAGATGCGCATCCAGTGCACCGACTTCGAGGGCGGTACGAGCGGCAGCCCCTGGCTGGCCGACTACGACCCCAAGAGCCACACCGGCACGGTCATCGGTGTCCTCGGCGGCCACGAAGGCGGCGGCGACCAGGACGACGTCTCCTACGCGGCGTACTTCGACGACGACATCGCCGCGCTCTACAGACGCGCCCAGGACGACGACTGAACCCGCCGCCGTCGGCCACGGCGACCGCGGGACCGGTACGGCGAAGGGCCGCACCCCAGGACGGGGTGCGGCCCTTCGGCTCGGTGCTGCGATTACGCGGCGACGACCTCGACGCCCAGCTTCGCGACGACCTCGGCGTGCAGACGCACGGAGACCTGGTGCGCGCCCAGGGTCTTGATCGGCGAGCCCAGCTCGACGCGGCGCTTGTCGACGTCCGGACCACCGGCAGCCTTGATCGCCGAAGCGACGTCGGCCGGGGTGACGGAACCGAACAGGCGGCCCGCGTCGCCGGCACGCACGGCCAGCTTCACGTTGACGCCCTCAAGCTGGCCCTTGACCTCGTTGGCCTGCTCGATCGTGGCGATCTCGCGGATCTTGCGACCGCGGCGGATCTGCTCGACGTCCTTCTCGCCACCCTTGGTCCAGCGGATCGCGAAACCACGCGGAACCAGGTAGTTACGGGCGTACCCGTCCTTGACGTCAACGACGTCACCGGCGGTGCCGAGGCCGGAGACCTCGTGGGTGAGGATGATCTTCATTTGTCGGTCACCCTTCCCTTATCGCGCGGTGGACGTGTAGGGCAGCAGCGCCATCTCACGGCTGTTCTTCACGGCCGTGGCGACGTCACGCTGGTGCTGCGTGCAGTTGCCGGTCACTCGACGGGCACGGATCTTGCCGCGGTCGGAGATGAACTTCCGCAGCAGGTTCGTGTCCTTGTAGTCGACGTAGGAGATCTTCTCCTTGCAGAACACGCAAACCTTCTTCTTAGGCTTGCGAGCAGGCGGCTTCGCCATTGTCTCTCTCCAGTGAGTTCAAGAAGTTTGTGCTGACGCCCTCAAGGCCGCCGCCCGTTTCACGGCGCTGTTTCACGTGAAACAGCGCAGCGCCGAGCCGATGCGGACTTAGAAGGGCGGCTCGTCCGAGTAGCCACCGCCGGAGCCGCCGCCCCAGCCACCACCGCCGCCACCCTGCTGGCCACCGCCAGAAGGTCCGCCGGTCGCCCACGGGTCGTCGGCGGGAGCGCCGCCGCCCTGCTGGCCGCCGCCGGGGCCACCGCCCCAGCCGCCGCCACCCTGGCCACCGCCCTGACCGCCGCCGAAGCCGCCGCCCTGGCCACCGCGACCGCTGGTCTTGGTGATCTTGGCCGTGGCGTTCTTGAGGCTCGCGCCCACTTCCTCGACGTCGAGCTCGTAGACCGTGCGCTTCACGCCCTCGCGGTCCTCGTACGACCGCTGCTTGAGGCGGCCCTGGACGACCACGCGGGTACCCCGCGTCAGGGACTCGGCGACGTTCTCGGCCGCCTGGCGCCACACCGAGCAGGTCAGGAACAGGCTCTCGCCGTCCTTCCACTCATTGGTCTGACGGTCGAAGGTGCGGGGAGTGGACGCGACGCGGAACTTCGCGACCGCCGCACCGGACGGGGTGAAGCGCAGCTCGGGGTCGTCGACAAGATTGCCGACAACCGTGATGACGGTCTCGCCTGCCATTAGGGGAACCTCTCGGCGGGTGTGCTGCTGGCTGCTGGTGTTGCTGCTACTCGGACCCGGTTACCGCTGGACGCTGACGCGTTCAGTGGGTCTCGGGACGGAGAACCTTGGTCCGGAGGACCGACTCGTTCAGGTTCATCTGACGGTCGAGCTCCTTGACGACCGCAGGCTCGGCCTGCAGGTCGATGACCGAGTAGATGCCCTCGGGCTTCTTCTTGATCTCGTACGAGAGACGACGACGGCCCCAGGTGTCGACCTTCTCGACCTTTCCGTTGCCCTCACGGACGACGGAGAGGAAGTTCTCGATCAGCGGGGAGACAGCGCGCTCCTCGAGATCGGGGTCGAGGATGACCATCACCTCGTAGTGACGCATGGTGAACCCACCTCCTTTGGACTCAGCGGCCACGGTCGTTCCGTGGCAGGAGGGTCATATGCGTTCCGCGCCGAGCCGGACCGGTCACCGGGCAGACATAGGCGCAGACGGTACACAGTACCTGCCTGAAGTCTTCCGGTTGAAATCCGCCCGGTACACCCCCCAATCTGGAACACAACGGGTGTGAGCGGCGTTACAGAGCGCCGCCCTGTCATGGGAGGTGCCGCATGGCACAGGCAGCCAGGATCCAGCGCAGTCTGCTCTCGCTTCTCAACAGCGACGGCAAGGACCATCCCGTAGAGAACACCTTCGCCCTTGTCACCGTGGTGCTCGGCGCGATCGCCGCCTTCACCACACTTTCTCCCAGTCTGCATCTGGTCAGTTCCTGGGTCGGCCTGGTCGGAATCGGCACCGGCCTGTGGGGACAGTTCATCTCGTCGACGACGGGTGAGCGCTTCCTGTTGATCATCGGCCTCGGAGCCTCAGGCTTCGGCTTCTTCCTCGGCATGGCGCACGGCGGCCTCTTCGGAGGCGTCATCGGATAGCCGCCCGGCCCCGGTGCCACTGCGGCATACGGGGCCCCGGCGCGTATGGCCCAGACGGGGCGCTCCCCGGCCACAGTAGGCTTCGGCGCGAGAGCCGGAGCCCCGAACAAGGGGACACACCTGCCGAGGAGCGCCCCGCATGAGCCTGACCCTGAGGACCATCAGTCGAGAGCAGCATCTGGCATACATCCAGAGCCTGCCCGCGGCGAGCCACATGCAGGTTCCGGCCTGGGCGGATGTGAAGGCCGAATGGCGTTCGGAGAGCCTGGGCTGGTTCGACGCGAGCGGTGAGCTGGTCGGTGCCGGCCTGGTGCTCTACCGCCAGCTGCCCAAGATCAAGCGCTACCTCGCGTATCTGCCCGAGGGACCGGTGATCAACTGGTACGCGCCGAATCTGGAGGACTGGCTGCAGCCGATGCTCAGCCACCTCAAGCAGCAGGGCGCCTTCTCCGTGAAGATGGGCCCGCCGGTGATCATCCGCCGCTGGGACGCGGCCGCGATCAAGTCGGGCATCCAGAACCCGGACGTCAAGCGGCTCCGCGACGTCGAGGCGACGCACATCGAGCCGCGCGCCTTCGAGGTGGCCGACCGGCTGCGGCGGATGGGCTGGCAGCAGGGCGAGGACGGCGGCGCCGGCTTCGGTGACGTCCAGCCCCGCTACGTCTTCCAGGTGCCGCTGGCCGACCGCTCGCTGGAGGAGGTCCACAAGGGCTTCAACCAGCTGTGGCGCCGCAACATCAAGAAGGCCGAGAAGGCCGGCGTCGAGGTCGTCCAGGGCGGCTACGACGACCTGGCCGAATGGCAGCGGCTCTACGAGATCACCGCGGAGCGCGACCGCTTCCGCCCGCGGCCGCTCGGCTACTTCCAGCGCATGTGGACGGCCCTCAACAGCGAGGACCCCAACCGCATGCGGCTGTACTTCGCCCGCCACGACGGCGTGAACCTCTCCGCGGCGACCATGCTCGTCGTCGGCGGGCACGTCTGGTACTCCTACGGCGCCTCGGACAACATCGGCCGCGAGGTCCGGCCCTCCAACGCCATGCAGTGGAAGATGCTGCAGGACGCCTACGCGCTCGGCGCCACGGTCTACGACCTCCGCGGCATCAGCGACTCGCTGGACGAGAACGACCACCTCTTCGGCCTGATCCAGTTCAAGGTCGGCACGGGCGGGCAGGCAGCTGAGTACCTCGGTGAGTGGGACTTCCCGCTCAACAAGCTGCTGCACAAGGCGCTCGACATCTACATGTCGCGCCGCTGACCGCTCCACCGCACCGTCCGTACTCCTGACACACCCCAGCCACGAGAAAGGTTCCGGGCCCGGCCATGGCGCTCACCCTCTACGTCGACACCGCGCGCTGGCGGGCGCATCAGCAGAGCGTTCTCCAGCAGTTCCCCGGGCTGGTCCCGGTCTGCAAAGGCAACGGTTACGGCTTCGGCCATGAGCGGCTCGCCGAGGAGGCCACCCGCCTGGGCGCCGACATTCTCGCGGTCGGGACGACCTACGAAGCGGCCCACATCAAGGACTACTTCAGCGGTGACCTGCTCGTCCTGACGCCGTTCCGGCACGGCGAGGAGCCGGTGCCGCTGCCCGACCGGGCGATCCGTTCGGTCTCCTCGGTCGAGGGCGTGGGCGGCCTGGTCGGCGCCCGGGTCGTGATCGAGGTCATGAGCAGCATGAAGCGGCACGGCGTCAAGCCGGAGGACCTGCCGAAGCTGGCCACGGCCATCGAGGACGTCCGGCTCGAGGGCTTCGCGATCCACCTGCCGCTGGACCGCGCCGACGGGTCCGACGCGGTCGAGGAGGTCATCGGCTGGATGGACCGGCTGCGGGCCGCCCGCCTCCCGCTGCACACCATGTTCGTCAGCCACCTCAAGGCCAATGAACTCGCCCGTCTCCAGCAGCAGTTCCCGCAGACCCGGTTCCGCGCCCGGATCGGGACCCGGCTCTGGCTCGGCGACCACGACGCCACCGAGTACCGCGGATCGGTGCTGGACGTCACCCGGGTCGCCAAGGGCGAGCGCTTCGGCTACCGCCAGCAGAAGGCGGCCTCCGACGGCTACCTGGTCGTGGTGGCCGGCGGCACCTCGCACGGCGTGGGACTGGAGGCGCCCAAGGCGCTGCACGGCGTGATGCCGCGCGCCAAGGGAGTCGCCCGGGCCGGCCTGGCGACCGTCAACCGCAACCTCGCGCCGTATCTCTGGGCCGGCAAGCAGCGGTGGTTCGCCGAGCCGCCGCACATGCAGGTCTCGATCCTGTTCGTGCCGGCCGACGCGCCGCAGCCGCAGGTCGGCGAGGAGCTGGTGGCCCATCTGCGGCACACCACGACGCAGTACGACCGCCTCGTGGACCGCTGAGCCGGACAGCAGCCCCACCGGACGGACGACGGGCCCGGTGCCGCAGATCCCCTCTGCGGCACCGGGCCCGTCTCATGGGGGCCAACAGGCTCAGTCGCGCGCCACGCCCCAGCGGACCCGCGGTGCCTTCTCGAAGTGCACCGCGTGGCGCGGCGGGTGGTACGCCCGCCCGAGCACGAACGCATCGGGGCTGCGGTCCAGGACACCGCCCGACGGGTCGTCGTCACCGTCCCTGCGGACCACGTCGCGCTCCGGCATGAGGATGTCCCGGACGACCAGGGCGCACAGGTAGAGAGTGCCCAGGAGATGCAGCGCGATGGCCAGTTGGTAGCCCTCCGGCGGCAGCCCCTGGTGCTTGTCGCCGTTGCCGGTGTACGCGAGGTACATCCAGATCCCGAGGAAGTACATGACCTCGCAGGCCTGCCAGATCAGGAAGTCCCGCCAGCGCGGCCGGGCCAGCACGGCCAGCGGGGTCAGCCAGAGGACGTACTGCGGGGAGTAGACCTTGTTGGTGAGGATGAACAGCGCCACGACGAGGAAGGCGAGCTGGGCGAAACGCGGCCGGCGCGGCGCGTAGAGGGTCAGCAGGCCGATGGCGCCGCAACCCAGGATCATCAGCAGCGTGGCGTAGGTGTTGGCGTTCTCCAGCGCGGCGCCGGTGCGCTGGGAGATCAGCAGCCAGACGGAACCGAAGTCGATGGGCCGCTGCTGGCTGAAGACGTAGAACTTCGCCCAGCCCTCGCGGATGTGGAAGCCCGTCGCATCGTGCGTGATCATCACCGGCAGGTTCACCATCAGCCAGGACGCCACCGCGCCCGCCACCGCCTTGCCGTACGCGCGCCAGGTCCCCGCCCGCCAGCACAGCACCAGCAGGGGCCCCAGCAGGAGCACGGGGTACAGCTTCGCCGCGGTCGCCAGACCGATCAGGACGCCGGCTGCCAGCGGGCGGCTGCGGGCCCACATCAGCATCCCGGCCGCCGTCAGGGCGATCGCCAGCAGGTCCCAGTTGATGGTGGCGGTGAGCGCGAAGGCGGGCGCCAGCGCCACCAGCAGGCCGTCCCAGGGACGCCGCCGGTGGGTGCGGGTCACGCACACCGCGATGACGGCGGCGCAGATCATCAGCATCCCGGCGTTGACCAGCCAGTAGATCTGCTCGCGGAACTGGAGGTCCCCGCTGTGCGGCGTCATCCAGGAAGCGACCTCCATGAAGACGCCGGTCAGCACGGGGTATTCCAGATACTCCATGTCGCCGGGCAGCCGATCGAAGTACGGGATGAGCCCGTCGGCGAAGCCGCGGCCGGCGTAGAGATGGGGGATGTCGGAGTAACAGGCATGGGTGTACTGGCTCGTGGCGCCGAAGAACCAGCCGCCGTTGTAGCAGGGGAGCTTCTGCACCATGCCGAGCGCGAACATCCCGATCGCGACCAGCGCGATGACGCGTACCGGCGTCAGCCAGTGCGTACCGAACAGCGCGTGCCGGCCGAACGGCCCTCCGATCAGCTCGCTGCCGGCCGCCGCCACCTCGTCCCGCTTCGTCGGCCGCACCGGCTCGTCCTGTCGCACGCTCGTCATGGGCCCATCCTGCCGTACGAGCAGGGGCAGAACATGGCGAAGCCCCCGCCCGGTCAAGCCGGGCGGGGGCTTCGTCGGCTCCTCCGTTTCACGTGAAACATGGCGCTGTTTCACGTGAAACGGTCGCGGGGTCAGCCTTGGGGACCGCCGAAGATGCCTCCACCGCCGTTGGCATCCGTGGGATCCGGTGTCGGAGTCGTGCCTCCGGTACTGCCGCCCGGTCCACCGGTGCCGCCGCCCTTTCCTCCACCGTTGGCGTTACCGCCGGTGTTCCGGCAGGTGGGGTCGAACGGCGAGCAGGTGTCGGTCGGCGACGGGCTCGGGCTGTCGCTCGGGGGAGCGGACTCGGTGGGCTTGTCCGACGGGGTCGCCGACGGGGTGTCGGACGGCGTGGGCGTCGGCGTCGGGGCCGGCATCCCCGCCTCGTCCGCCTTCTGCCCGATGGGCGTCGCCGGGGGGAAGTCCTCCGGGGTGACACCGTTCATCGCCTGCAGCATGTACTCGGTCCACACCTCGG
Organism: Streptomyces bugieae; assembly: GCF_036352915.1. Taxonomy (NCBI): domain Bacteria; kingdom Bacillati; phylum Actinomycetota; class Actinomycetes; order Kitasatosporales; family Streptomycetaceae; genus Streptomyces; species Streptomyces bugieae. Next base: position 69,904 of record NZ_JAZBJP010000007.1, on the reverse strand, counting down.
TGGGCAGTGCGCCACCGTGGATCGAGTCGAAGCCACCGACACCGTTCATGGACAGCTGACGCGGGTTCTGGGCGTCCTCACGGAACATCGTGATGGCCGTCGAGAGCTGCTTGGTGTAGCCGACGAACCAGGCCGACTTGTTCTCGTCGGTGGTACCGGTCTTGCCCGCGGCCGGCATGTTCAGGCGGCGGGCCGCCTTGCCGGTGCCGTTCTGGATGACGTTCTTCAGGACCTTGGTGACGTTGTTGGCGATGTTGGAGTCCATCGCCGTCTCCTGCTTGGGCTTATCGAAGCCCTGCACGTCCAGGCCCCCCGACGTCACCTTGGTCACCGAGTAGGGCTCCACCTTGGTGCCCGACTCGGCGAACGTCGCATAGGCATCGGCCATGCGGATCGCACTCGGTGTGGAGGTGCCCAGCGCGAAGGACGGGTTGAGGTGCTTGTCGAAGCTGGCCTCGGAGATGCCGCAGGCCTGCGCCATGTCCCGGACCTTGTCCATGCCGACGTCCATGCCCAGCTGGACGAAGGGCGTGTTGACGGACTGCTCCATCGCCTTGACCAGCGAGATGTAGCCCCAGGGATGGTTGCTCTCGTTCTCCTGGTAGAAGGGCGAGTTGTCCCTCTTCAGGACGAAGTTGCCTTGTGCGTCCTTCACCTTGAGGTGGTCGTTGCCGTTGTAGAGGCTGTCCGGCGAGAGCCCCTCGGGCCGGGTCTTGGGGACGCCGTACTTCATCGACGCCGCCAGGACGAACGGCTTCCAGGTCGAGCCGACCGGCACACCGAAGGTGTCGGCGTTGTTGCTGAAGTGGCCCTTGTCGTAGCCCTCACCGCCGTACAGGGCGACGATCTTGCCGTCTCCCGGCACCACGGACGCGCCACCGAACTGGACGAACTTGTCCTTCTCCCGCTTCTTCGGGTCGATGTAGCGCTTGTCGACCTTCTTGACCGCGGCCTCCAGCTCCCGGGTCTTCTTCTCGTCGAAGGTCGTCCGGATCGTGTAGCCGCCCTTGTCGAACCGGGCCTCGGGAATGTTGGCGTGCCGCAGGACGTACTTCTTGGCGACGTCCATCAGATAGCCGATCTGACCGCTCTTGCTGGCCACGGGCTTCGGCCGGATGGGCTTCGGGAAGCGATCCATCGTGTACTTGGCCCGCTGTGCCTTCGGCATGAGGTGGTTGGCCACCTCGCGGTCCAGGATCCACGACCAGCGGGCCTTGACGCGCTTGGTGTTCTCCGCCGCCGTCGCACCCGGCCCGGTGCCGCCCGCGGGGTCGTAGAGGTTCGCGCCCTTGAGGACAGCCGCGAGGAAGGCCCCCTCGTCCGGCGTCAGCTTCTTCGCGTCCTTGCCGTAGTACGCCTGCGCCGCCGCCTGGATGCCGTACGCGCCGCGGCCGTAGTAGCTGGTGTTCAGGTAGCCCTGCAGGATGTGGGGCTTGTCCATCTTCCAGCCGACCTTGATCGCGATGAACAGCTCCTTGAACTTGCGGTCAAGGGTCTGCTCCTGGCTCAGCATCGCGTTCTTCACGTACTGCTGCGTGATGGTCGAGCCACCCTGGGTCTCACCGCCCCTGGCCATGTTCACCACGGCGCGGGCGATACCCATCGGGTCGACACCGGAGTCGGTGCGGAAGGACGCGTTCTCCGCCGAGATCGCTGCATTCTGCATCGACCTCGGGATCTCATCTATCGTCACGTTCTGACGGTTCGTCTCACCGTCGCGGGCCATGACCTTGCCGTTGGCCCAGAGATAGACGTTGTTCTGCGACTTCGCCGCGTCGCTCTCACTCGGCACCTTGACCATCGCGAGCGCCACACCGGCCGCACCGACCATCAGGCCGAGGAAGCCGACACACAGAGTGGCGACCTGCTTCCAGGACGGGACGAACCGCCGCCAGCCGAACTTGTTGGCACGCGGATAGTCGATGAACCGCTTCTTGCCGGGCGGGCCGCCGCCGTCACGACCGCGGCCGCGACCTCCCTCGGGGCCACCACCGCCACCGCCGCGGCGGCCTCCGCGGCCGCCACCACCGGAGCCCATGGCTGCGGCGTCGGGCGCCCGGCGGCGGCCGCCGCGCTGGGCGGCCCTGCGGGCCTCGGCCCGCCCGCCCTGCCTCGGCTCCTGCCCGGGCGGGCCGGAAGGAGGGGTGGGGCCGGCAGCAGAGCCATGCGTAGGGGCGGCACGACGCCCTGACCCTGACTGCTGTGCGGCGCGTCGGGCCGCGGCACGTCCGCCACTTTGCGGCTGTGGCGGTTTGCGACGGTGCTCGCTCATGGAACGGATACTCCTCGGGCAGGCGCGCTATCTCGTCGCCTGAAGGCGGCAGTTGTCTTCAGGTCCCCCCGATGCGCGGCCCACCCCAGAGGCGCGAGCCGCACTACACCGAGGACGGGGACGTCTGATATCGGCCCGCGGTTCCCGGCAGTCTGCATGCCGCACAGACTACGCACGGCCAAAACCTGCCCAGTGTTGAAATTCACTCCAAATCAGTCAGGTTGGATGGCACGAATCAGTGATGTGACGCCGTTCACCGTCCCCCCTCTTGTTCCGCCCCAGGGGCCGTTCTATCGTCTGGATGTATCGAGTCGATACATCAGGACGACATAAAGAACGCACCGGGCCGAGGAGGCGGAGGATGAGCAGACGTTCCGGCATCCTTGAGTTCGCCGTCCTCGGCCTGCTCCGTGAATCCCCGATGCACGGCTATGAGCTGCGTAAACGGCTCAATACGTCGCTCGGGGTGTTCCGTGCGTTCAGCTATGGCACCCTCTACCCCTGCCTCAAGGCGCTGGTCGCGAACGGCTGGCTCACCGAGGAGACGGACGGTGACGCGGAGGGTGTTCCCGCCGCGGCGCTGACCGGGCGGCGGGCCAAGATCGTCTACCGATTGACCGCAGAGGGCAAAGAACACTTCGAAGAATTGCTCGCCCACTCCGGTCCGGATGCGTGGGAGGACGAGCACTTCGGCGTCCGCTTCGCATTTTTCGGCCAGACGTCGCGGGACGTACGGATGCGTGTACTGGAAGGCCGCCGCAGCCGGCTGGAGGAGCGCCTGGAGAAGATGCGCACCTCCTTGGCCCGGTCCCGCGAGCGGCTGGACGACTACACCCTCGAACTGCAACGCCACGGCATGGAGTCCGTGGAGCGTGAGGTCCGTTGGCTGAACGGGCTCATCGAGAGTGAGCGTGCCGGACGCGACCATCGCGCTCCGGACCCCGCAGCGCAGAACAAGAAGAACCAGTCAGGAGATACGGGCGGCCTGCCCCGGCACCGGGGTGGATCCCGGCCGGATCCGTCCGATGACACCACCACATGAGGCACTGCGGTGCAGTGCCTCATCGAGAACACAGGGAGCAACCGGAATGGGTTCGGTTCGCGTAGCCATCGTCGGCGTGGGCAACTGCGCCGCCTCGCTGGTACAAGGCGTCGAGTACTACAAGGACGCCGACCCGGACAGCCGCGTGCCCGGCCTCATGCACGTGCAGTTCGGCGAGTACCACGTGCGTGACATCGAGTTCGTGGCCGCCTTCGACGTCGATGCCAAGAAGGTCGGCCTCGACCTCGCGGACGCCATCGGCGCGAGCGAGAACAACACCATCAAGATCTGCGACGTGCCGAACGCCGGCGTGCAGGTCCAGCGCGGCCACACCCTCGACGGCCTGGGCAAGTACTACCGCCAGACCATCGAGGAGTCCGCCGAGGCTCCGGTGGACATCGTCCAGGTCCTCAAGGACACCCAGGCGGACGTGCTGGTCTGCTACCTCCCGGTGGGCTCCGAGGACGCCGCGAAGTACTACGCCCAGTGCGCCATCGACGCCAAGGTCGCCTTCGTCAACGCCCTCCCGGTCTTCATCGCCGGCACCAAGGAGTGGGCGGACAAGTTCACCGAGGCCGGTGTCCCGATCGTCGGTGACGACATCAAGTCGCAGGTCGGCGCCACCATCACGCACCGCGTCATGGCCAAGCTCTTCGAGGACCGGGGCGTCATCCTGGACCGCACGATGCAGCTGAACGTCGGCGGCAACATGGACTTCAAGAACATGCTCGAGCGCGAGCGCCTGGAGTCCAAGAAGATCTCCAAGACCCAGGCGGTCACCTCGCAGATCCGCGACCGTGAGCTGGGCGAGGACAACGTCCACATCGGCCCCTCGGACTTCGTGGCCTGGCTGGACGACCGCAAGTGGGCCTACGTCCGCCTCGAAGGCCGCGCCTTCGGCGACGTTCCGCTCAACCTGGAGTACAAGCTCGAGGTCTGGGACTCCCCGAACTCCGCGGGCGTCATCATCGACGCGCTGCGTGCCGCGAAGATCGCCAAGGACCGCGGCATCGGCGGCCCGATCCTCTCCGCGTCCTCGTACTTCATGAAGTCCCCGCCGGTCCAGTACTTCGACGACGAGGCCCGCGAGAACGTCGAGAAGTTCATCAAGGGCGAGGTCGAGCGCTGAGGCGCCGGTCGCCACCACCCTTCGCAGGCCCCCGGGTATTCCACCCGGGGGCCTGCGGGCTGTGTGAGGCTGTGCCCCATGCATGCTGTGCGCGCCCTCCGCGTATTACTCCGGCTACGCGACTTCCGTTCGCTGCTCGCCGCACGGCTGCTCTCCCAAGCGGCCGACGGCGTGTACCAGGTCGCGCTCGCCACCTACGTCGTCTTCTCACCGGAGAAGCAGGCCTCGCCCGCGGCCATCGCCTCCGCCATGGCCATCCTGCTGCTCCCGTACTCGCTCCTCGGGCCGTTCACCGGCGTACTGCTCGACCGCTGGCGGCGCCGTCAGGTCCTGCTGTACGGGAACCTGCTGCGGACGCTGCTCGCCATGGCCACCGCGGCGCTGATCGTGTCGAAGGTCCCCGACTGGCTCTTCTACGCCTCGGCCCTCTCGGTCACGGCGGTGAACCGCTTCGTCCTGGCCGGGCTCTCGGCCGCGCTGCCCCGCGTGGTCGACGGTGAACAGCAACTGGTCATGGCCAACTCGCTCGCCCCGACGGCCGGGACGCTCGCCGCGACGGCCGGTGGCGGGCTGGCCTTCGCCATCCGGCTGGCCGGCCCCGACGTGGATGCGTTCGTGGTGCTGCTCGCCGCGGCCTTCTACTTCCTTTCGGCGCTCACCGCCCTGCGCATGACGCCGCAGCTGCTCGGCCCCGACCCGACGCAGCTCCAACCCGGCCTGGGCGAGGCCCTGTTGAGCACCGTCCGCGGCCTCGCGGCAGGCCTGCGCCATCTCGCCCAGCGGCGTGTGCCGGCCCGCGCCCTGGCCGCGATGACCCTGATCCGCTTCTGTTACGGGGCGCTGACGGTCATGGTGCTGATGCTGTGCCGGTACGCCTGGTCGGACACCGAGTCCGAGGGCCTGGCGCTGCTCGGTATCGCCGTCGTGGTCTCGGGGGCGGGATTCTTCGCCGCCGCCGTCGTCACTCCCTGGGCGGTGGGACGGCTCACCGCGTTCGGCTGGATCGCCTGCTGTGCCCTCGGAGGCGCGGTGCTGGTGCCGGCGCTGGGCCTCTTCTTCACGCCGGGGCCGATGCTGGCCGCCGCGTTCGTGCTCGGCCTCGGCACCCAGGGCACCAAGATTTCCACGGACACGGTCGTCCAGTCGTCGGTCGACGACGCCTTCCGCGGGCGCATCTTCGCCCTGTACGACGTGCTCTTCAACGTCGCCTTCGTCGGCGCCGCCGCGGTGGCCGCCCTCATGCTGCCGCCGGACGGCAGATCGGCCGCGCTGCTCGGGATGGTGACGGTCATCTACGGGCTGGTCGCCGCGGCAATGGCCCGCTTTCGACGGAGTTAGGCCCCGTCCTCCCCCGGCCCGTAGGGCACCGTCCCTGCGGTGGGCGCCGGGACCCGGTACCTTACGGGCGTCCCACACAAGCCTGTACACAACAAAATCGGGGGAGTTCCATGACCATGCCGCCGCCGGGTCCCAATCCGTACGGCCAGGCGCCGTACGGGCAGCAGCCTTACGGCCAGAACCCGTATCCGCAGGCGCCACCGGCTCCCCAGGCACCGTACGGCCAGCCTCAGGGCGGGTACGCCTATCCCCAGCAGCCGCAGGCGCCCTACGGCCAGCCGCAGCCCGGGTACCCGGCACAGCCGCAGCAGCCCTATGTGCAGCCCGGCGCTCCCATACCGCCGCCCCGCCCGGCCAAGACCCGTTCCGCCAAGTCGATTCTGCGGGGCATCGGGATCGTCTTCGTTCTGGCCGCCTTCGCGTTCTTCTGGTTCACCAGCCGCGACGACGCCAGCAACGCCGAGGCCGGCGACTGCGTGAAGAAGTCCAGCAGTTCACTCGACGACGGGCTCGCAGTGGTCGACTGCAGCAGCGGGGAGGCCCAGTACAAGGTCTCCAAGGTGCACGACGGCACCTCGGACCCGACCGTGTGCTCCGCCGGCGAGGACGCCTACGTCAAGACGGTGCACCGCCGTCGACGGGCCGACACGGCCATGGTGCTCTGCCTGACCCCGACGAAGTAGCACACTCCGTCTCCTGACGACGGCTCTGGGGCGGTGTTTCACGTGAAACACCGCCCCAGTCGTCTACGCCCCCAGTCGTCTGCGCCACGTTTCACGTGAAACATGACACCGGACGACCGTCCACTCGTTTCACGTGAAACGTGGCAGCCGTCCGCGGTCCGCTCGTTTCACGTGAAACGACGCACCCGGTCGGCCGTCCGGCCGTTTCACGTGAAACATCAGCCCTGCTGCGTGGCCCACCAGTCCTTCAGCGCGGCGATCGCCGCCTCGCGCTCCATGGGCCCGTGCTCCAGCCGGAGCTCCAGCATCTGCTTGTACGCCTTGCCCACCTCGGGGCCCGGCCGCAGACCCAGAATCTCCATGATGTCGTTGCCGTCCAGGTCCGGACGGATCGCATCGAGCTCTTCCTGCTCCTGCAGCAGCGCGATGCGCTCCTCCAGCCCGTCGTAGGCCCGGGACAGGGCACCGGCCTTGCGCTTGTTGCGGGTCGTGCAGTCCGAACGCGTCAGCTTGTGCAGCCGCTCCAGCTGCGGGCCGGCGTCACGGACATAGCGGCGGACCGCCGAGTCGGTCCATTCGCCCGTGCCGTAGCCGTGGAAGCGCAGATGCAGCTCCACCAGCCGCGAGACGTCCTTGATCATGTCGTTGGAGTACTTCAGCGCGGCCATCCGCTTCTTGGTCATCTTCGCGCCCACCACCTCGTGGTGGTGGAAGGAAACCCGGCCGTCCTTCTCGAACCGGCGCGTCCGCGGCTTGCCGATGTCGTGCAGCAGGGCCGACAGTCGCAGCACCAGATCGGGACCGTCCTCTTCGAGGTCGATCGCCTGCTCCAGCACCGTGAGCGAGTGCTCGTAGACGTCCTTGTGACGGTGATGCTCGTCACTTTCCAGGCGCAGCGCGGGCAGCTCGGGAAGGACCCGGTCCGCCAGGCCGGAGTCGACGAGCAGCCGCAGTCCCTTGCGCGGGTGCGGCGCGAGGATCAGCTTGTTCAGCTCGTCCCGGACCCGCTCCGCGGAGACGATGTCGATGCGGTCGGACATCGCCTTCATCGCGGCGACGACCTCGGGTGCGACCTCGAAGTCCAGCTGGGCGGCGAACCGGGCCGCCCGCATCATCCGCAGCGGATCGTCCGAGAACGAGTCCTCCGGCGCACCGGGCGTCCGCAGCACGCGGGCGGCAAGGTCTTCCAGGCCGTTGTGCGGGTCGACGAACTCCTTCTGCGGCAGGAAGACCGCCATCGCGTTCACCGTGAAGTCCCGGCGCACCAGGTCGTCCTCGATGGAGTCGCCGTAGGACACCTCGGGCTTGCGGGAGGTGCGGTCGTACGCCTCGGAGCGGTAGGTCGTGACCTCGATGTCGAACGAGTCCTTCTTGCAGCCGACCGTGCCGAAGGCGATGCCGACCTCCCAGAGCGCGTCCGCCCACGGCCGGACGATCTTCAGGACGTCCTCGGGGCGTGCGTCGGTGGTGAAGTCCAGGTCGTTGCCGAGCCGGCCGAGCAGCGCGTCCCGGACCGAGCCGCCGACCAGGGCAAGTGTGAACCCGGCCTCCTGGAATCGGCGGGCCAGGTCGTCCGCGACGGGGGACACCCGCAGGAGCTCGCTCACGGCGCGGCGCTGTACGTGGTTCAACGCGTTCGTCGACTGCGGGGCCCGCTCGGCGTGCGGGGCAGGGAGGTCATTGTTGGCGTTCGGCACAACAGAACAGGGTACGTGGCCGCGCCGCGCGAAGCGCCACGCAATAAAGGCGCAGGTAATAAAGGGGACAGGCCGGTCGGGCGGCCGTCGGCTCCGCGATCATGTGGAGCAGTCCCCGGCACTCCTCCGCGGCGGGTCTCGTTACCATTCGTGGACGCACATTCCGACGACCACTGACGACGACGAGGGACGGGCGAGCGCGTGGCCGAGGCGGCAGGGTTCCAGGGGACTGAACGGCCGCGTGGTCGATTGGCCGAGGCGGCAGGGTTCCAGGGGACTGAACGGCCGCGTGGTCGATGGCTGCGCAGGACCGTGACACTCGTCACTGGAGTGCCCCTGCTCGTGGGACTGCTCCAGGCCCCGCACGCCCCCTCCGCGCAGGCCGCCGCGGCCGACTCGCACGCGGTCGACGTGTCCATCGACTCCATGTCTCCGTCGGCCCCCGGCAAGGGCGACACCGTCACCGTCTCCGGCACCCTGACCAACGACAGCCACAGCACGATCACCGACGCGCACGTCGGCATGCACCGCGGCGACGCGCTGGGCAACCGCAGTTCGATCGAGACGGCCTCCCGTCGCACCGGCTATCTGCCCAGCGTGGACGGCGAGGAGATCAAGGGCCACACGGAGAAGATCGACAAGCTGGAGGCCGGTGCCAGCCGCCCCTTCAGCCTGAGCGTCCCGGTCAAGGACCTCGATCTCAACGATGACGGCGTGTACCAGATCGGTGTCTCTCTGTCGGGGCACTCCCAGGCCTCGCCGTACGACCAGCTCCTGGGCATCGACCGGACCTTCCTGCCCTGGCAGTCCGCGGCCGCCGACAAGAAGACGCAGCTCACCTACATGTGGCCGCTGATCTCGCCCACGCACCTCACGGCGGAGACCGACGCCGACACCCAGCAGACCCCGGTCTTCCGCAATGACGATCTCGCCGCCGAGCTCGCCCCCGGCGGCCGGCTGCAGAAGATGGTCGCGCTCGGCAAGAACCTCCCGGTGACCTTCGTCATCGACCCCGACCTGCTCGCGACCGTCGACGCGATGACCAAGTCGTACCGGGTGAACGGCCCGGACGGCCCCATGGGGAAGAACCAGGCGGTCGCCAAACAGTGGCTGCACGAGCTCGAAGAGGCGGTGAAGTCGCACCAGGTGGTCGCGCTGCCCTTCGCCGACCCCGACCTGGCCTCGCTCGCCCACCACGGCAAGGGCGTGCCGAGTGCGCTCGGCCACCTCGGGCCGGCCACCGACCTCGCCGACAAGACCGTGGACACGATCCTCGGGGTCAAGCCGCGTACGGACTTCGCCTGGCCCGTCGACGGCGCCATCGACCGCTCGATCGTCGATGTCGCGACCTCGGCCGGCGCGCACAACGTGATCACCCGCAGCGACAGCCTCCGGGACGCCGGCCGGCTGTCGTACACCCCGACGGCGGCCCGTCCCATCGGCGGCGGCAACACCGCCATCGTGGCGGACGCACAGCTCTCCCGGGCCTTCGAGGGCGACATGTCGAAGGCGGCGAACGCGACGCACGCGGTCCAGGAATTCCTCGCCCAGACCCAGATGATCGGCCTGCAGGACCCGGACCGGCAGCGCAGCGTCGTCGTCGCGCCGCAGCGGATGCCGTCGGCCAGCCAGGCGCACGCCATGGCCACCGCCCTGCGCGAACTGGACGAGTCCGGCCGCTGGACCCAGGCGCAGAACCTCGGCGCCGCGGCCAAGGCCAAGCCCGACCCCGCGGCCACCCGCCAGGTGCCGAGCGGCGCCTCCTACCCGGCCTCGCTGCGCCGGCAGGAGCTCCCCACCGAGGCGTTCCGGCAGATCCAGGGCACGCAGTCGGCGCTGGAGGACTTCCAGCCGATCCTGGCCCAGCCGGAGCGGGTGGTGACCCCGTTCGGCAACGCGATAATGCGGGAGATGTCGACGCAGTGGCGCGGCGACCGCTCCGGTGCCGCCGGCTTCCGCCACTCCGTGCGCAACTACCTCGACAACCTGACGACGAAGGTGCACCTGATCCAGAAGTCGGAGGCCACGCTCTCCGGGCGCAGCGCCACGATTCCGGTGACGGTCCAGAACAACCTCTTCCAGGGCGTGAAGGACATGACGCTCCGGCTCACGTCCTCCCAGCCCAACCGGCTCGACGTGGGCAAGTCGCAGCAGATCTCGGTGGACGGCGGGCACAGCCAGTCGTTCAAGTTCGACACCACCGCCAACGCCAACGGCCGGGCCTGGGTGACCGCCCAGCTCTACACCTCGGACGGCAAGCCCTACGGTGAGCCCATGACGTTCCAGGTGAACGTCACGGAAATCACCGCCACGGTGATGCTCGTCATCGCGGGCGGCGTGCTGCTGCTCGTGCTCGCCGGCGTACGGATCTACCTCCAGCGCAAGCGGGCGGGCAGCCGGCCCGAGGAGGACGGCCCCGATGACGGCTCCGAAGGCACGGCGGGCACGGACGGCAACGACGGCGGCACGGACGGAGACGAGCCCGAGCAGCCGAGTGACCCCGCGCCGGACACCGGTTCGGAAAACTCCGAGCCGTCCGGCTCAGGTGAGAAAGTGGACCGTTGATAGATGGCGGGGCCGGATGGCCGGCGACTGATGAGGTGGGGCAGCGATGAATGCGCCGTACGACGGTGACCGGGGCCGGGGCGCCAATGGCGACCCCATGGGGCCGGTCCCTCCGACGCCCCCGTTCCCCACGGAGCAGGACCCCTACGTCCGGGACGCCTACCGCAACGACCCGCACCACGCCCAGGACCCGATGGCCCAGGATCCGGTGAGCGACGCGCGCTACGACCGCGCCGCGCACCCGCCGCCGTCCCCGGGGCAGCCCACCCAGCCGCTCTACCCGCAGCCCGCGCCCGGGCGGCAGGCTCCTGACCCGCAGGCGTGGGCCGCACCCCGCACGCCCGCGCCGCAGCGCCCGGACCGGGCCGCTCCGTACGGTGACGACGCCGCGACGACGCAGTTCATGGGTGTCGATCCCCTGGTCAGCCAGGCCGGGGGCGAGCGTCCGGAGTCCGACGCCTTTGCGCACCTCTACCGGGACCAGCATCCCTACGAGCCCCAGCGCACCGCCCCGGCCGGCCCGCCCGCCGGGGCGCCGGTGACCGGGGCGGTGCCCGGCCCGGAGGCCGTTCCCCAGCAGACCGCGACGGAACCGGAGCCCGCTCCCGTGCCGGCGGCCGGCAAGCCCTCCGGGGGCCGCGCCTCCGGTCTGCTCAAGTCCAGCGCGGTGATGGCCGCCGGCACGATGGTGTCCCGCCTGACGGGCTTCGTCCGCTCGGCGCTGATCGTCGCGGCGCTCGGCGGCGCGGTGCTCGGTGACTCCTGGCAGGTCGCCTACCAGCTCCCGACGATGATCTTCATCCTGACCATCGGCGGCGGTCTGAACTCCGTCTTCGTGCCGCAGCTGGTGCGCGCGATGAAGGAGGACGACGACGGCGGAGAGGCGTACGCCAACCGGCTGCTGACCCTGGTCATCGTGGTGCTCGGGGTGCTGACGGTACTGGCGGTGGTCGCGGCGCCCCTCCTGGTGAAACTGGTCTCGTTCGACATCTCCCGGGACCCGGCGGCCAACGAGGTCGCGGTGGCGTTCACCCGCTACTGCGTCCCCACGATCTTCTTCATGGGTCTGCACGTGGTCATGGGGCAGATCCTCAACGCCCGCGGCCGCTTCGGCGCGATGATGTGGACCCCGGTCCTCAACAACATCGTCATGATCGCCACCTTCGGCCTCTTCATCTGGGTCTACGGCACGGCGAAGACCTCGCACATCGGCGTCACCACCATCCCCGACGAGGGCATCCGCCTCCTGGGCATCGGCACCCTCCTCGGGCTCGTCGTCCAGGCGCTGGCGATGATCCCGTATCTGCGCGACGCCGACTTCAAGCTCCGGCTGCGGTTCGACTGGCGCGGCCACGGCCTGGGCAAGGCCGCCAAGCTCGCCAAGTGGACCGTGCTCTTCGTGCTCGCCAACCAGGCCGGCGTGCTCGTCGTCACCCAGCTCTCCACCTGGGCCGGCAACACCGCCGACCAGCAGGGACACCCGGGCACCGGCTTCATCTCGTACGCCAGCGCCCAGCTGATCTGGAACATGCCGCAGGCGATCATCACCGTCTCCGTCATGGCGGCGCTGCTGCCGCGGCTGGCCCGGTCCGCGCACGACGGCGACACCGGCGCCGTCCGGGACGACATGTCGCAGGGCCTGCGCACCTCCGCGGTCGCCATCGTCCCGATCGCGTTCGGCTTCCTGTCCCTCGGCGTCCCGCTGTGCACCCTGGTCTACGGCTCGTCCGGCGCCGGCGTACCGATGGGCTACATGCTGATGGGCTTCGGCGTGGGCCTGATCCCGTTCTCGGTGCAGTACGTCGTCCTGCGCGCCTTCTACGCGTACGAGGACACCCGCACCCCCTTCTACAACACGGTGATCGTCGCCGCCGTCAACGCCGCCGCCTCCGGGCTCTGCTTCCTGGTCCTGCCCGCCCGCTGGGCCGTGGTGGGCATGGCGGCCTCCTACGGCCTGGCGTACATCATCGGCGTCGGGGTGGCCTGGCAGCGGCTGAGCAGGCGGATGGACGGTGACCTCGACACGGCGCACGTCGTCCGGACCTACGCACGGCTGGCGGGCGCCAGCATCCCGGCCACACTCGTCTCCGGCATCCTGGTGTACGCGATCATGCAGACGCTGGGCAGTGGGCTCATCGGCTCCCTGGCCGCGCTGATCGCCGGCGCCGCCGCCCTTCTGGGCGTGTTCTACGTCGCCGCACGCAAAATGCGCATCGAGGAAATGAACGCCCTGGTCGGCATGGTCCGGTCAAAGCTTGGGCGTTGATTGAGCACAACCATCGACTGCCACCGTGTGTCGTGCATAGTGGCGGACTGTGGGCACAATTGTCTTGGCTCATTGAGCCTGCAACGGATGGGGAGGCAGGAACGACGGTGGCGGAACGGAGCACGGCTGCCGTCGACGTGGCCGACACGAGCGGCGAAGAGCCGCTGACCGCCAAGGCGGGCAAGGTCACGGACGACGGTGCTAAGGCCGAGAAGGTATCCGGCAGGGACGAGGACGCGGCACGCACCGACGAGACGCGTGCGGCGGACGAAGCCCAGCCACCGGATCTGCACAGCGGCCACAAGCTCGCCAGACGCTACCGCCTCGAAGAGTGCGTCACCCGTCTGGACGGATTCAGCAGCTGGCGTGCGGTCGACGAAAAGCTGCGCCGCGCCGTCGGCGTACACATCCTGCCCGCCGACCATCCGAGGGCCCGGCCGGTGCTCTCCGCGGCCCGTTCCTCGGCGCTGCTCGGCGACCCCCGGTTCGTCCAGGTCCTGGACGCCGTCGAGGAGAACGACCTCGTCTACGTCGTCCACGAGTGGCTTCCGGACGCCACCGAGCTGACCACCCACCTCGCCAACGGCCCCCTGGAGCCGCACGAGGCGTACCAGCTCGTCAGCCAGGTCTCCCAGGCCATGGCCGCCGCACACCGCGAGGGCTTGGCCCACCTCCGGATCACCCCCAGCTCGGTGTTGCGGACCGAATCCGGGCAGTACCGCATCCGCGGCCTGGCCGTCATGGCCGCGCTCCGCGGCATCACCTGCGAACACCCGCAGCGCACGGACACCGAGGCGATCGGCGCCCTGCTGTACGCCGCGCTCACCCAGCGCTGGCCGTACGAGAACGACGCGCACGGCCTGACCGGGCTGCCGAAGGGCGTCGGGCTGATCGCGCCCGACCAGGTGCGCGCGGGTGTCCACCGCGGCCTCTCCGAGCTCGCCATGCGCGCGCTGATCAACGACGGCGCCACGGCCTCCCGCCAGGAGCAGCCGTGCACCACGCCGGAGGAGCTGTCCAAGGCGGTCGCGGCGATGCCCCGCATCCGGCCCCCGGAGACCGCGTTCAGCACGCCCCCGCCGTACCAGCGCACGGGCTACCAGCAGGGCAGCTACCGGCAGACGGCGTCCCACAACGCCTCGGCCGGCCGCCCGACGCAGGTGATCGCCACTCCGCCGCCCCCGCTCCAGAGCCGTACCGGCCGGGCCCTGAAGTGGTCCGTCTCCGCCCTGCTCATCGCGGCGCTGGGCCTGGGCAGCTGGCAGCTCGCGGACACCCTGCTGAAGCGCGAGAAGGACCAGGACGATCCGGGGAACTCGCAGTCGCAGGGTGGCACCAAGAAGAAGAAGCCTTCGGCTCCGCTGGCGATCCAAAGTGCCACGGAGTTCTCTCCGCTGGTATCGGCGTTCTCCGGGGACCAGGCGTCGAACGCGACGGACGACAATCCCTCGACGGCGTGGGTGACCAAGCGCTTCAAGGGATGGGCGAATTTCGGGAACCTGCCGGCCCGCAAGGACGGCAGCGGCATCGTCATAGACCTCGGAAGCGCCAAGGACGTCTCCGGCGTAGAGGTCAGCATGTACCGTCCGGGCCAGACCGCCGAGGTTCTGGCGGCGGCGCCGTCCGCATCGAGCCCGGCAGTGCTCAGTGACTTCTCGCAGCGGCTCTCCAAGCCGGCGAAGGCTGGTGAGAAGCTGTCGGTGAAGCTGGACAAGGCCGTCAAGACGCGCTACTTGCTGGTCCACATCACCGAGCTGCCGAGCGACGGCGACGACTGGTTCCGCGGCGGGATCTCCGAGATCAAGGTGACGGGCTGACCGATAGCGGGCGAGCGGCTGAAACGGGTCGCTCGCCTGCTGATCAACGCCCCTCGGCACATTTACTTTCCCCACCCGGCGGGCTTCAATGGGACCGAGATCAGGCAGCTACGGCCGGGGGGCCCGTGTCCACCGACAGCGACGAGGCTTCGACACCAACCGACGCCGATCTCCTTGCGCTGCACGTGAAGGGCGACCCCGATGCGTTCGGGGAGATCGTCCGGCGTCATCGCGACCGGCTCTGGGCGGTGGCGCTGCGCACTCTCGGTGATCGTGAGGAAGCTGCGGACGCCGTACAGGACGCCCTGGTCTCCGCCTACCGCGCGGCCCACACCTTCCGCGGACAGTCCGCAGTGACGACCTGGCTGCACCGCATCACGGTCAACGCCTGCCTGGACCGGGCCCGCAAGGCCGCCTCCCGGCGCACCGCGCCGGTTGCCGACACCGAGCGGCTGGAGCAGCTCCTCGAACCCGAGGAGTCCGCCGCGGTCCCCGCCGAGCGCCAAGACCTGCACCGTGAGCTGCTCCGCGCCCTGCGCACCCTCCCCGAGGAACAGCGCGCCGCCCTCGTCCTCGTCGACATGCAGGGCTACCCCGTCGCCGAGGCAGCCGCGATCCTCGACATCCCGACCGGAACGGTGAAGAGCCGCTGCGCACGCGGCCGTGCCCGCCTCCTCCCCTTGGTCACCCATCTGCGGGCTGACGGCGGGGGTAGCAACCCGGCGAGCCGGGGAAGGAACCGGGCGCAGGGGACATCCGTCCCACCGACGGCAGGACCGACGGACACAGGTGCCGTGAAGGGCGGAGGTGGGCGAGCGTGACGTCGACGACCGGCACGGGTGAGCACCCGGAGGTCTCCGAGATCTCCGACCTCACGGACGGGCTGCTCTCCCCCTCGCGCAGCGCGGAACTGCGCGCCCACCTCGCCGGCTGCGCCCTGTGCGAGGACGTCTACGACTCCCTGGAGGAGATCCGGGGGATGCTCGGCAGGCTCCCCGGGCCGATGCGTATGCCGACTGATGTCGCCGGGCGTATCGATGCCGCCCTCGCGGCCGAGGCGCTTCTCAATGCCACCGTTCCGGGCTCCGCGGCGCATGTTTCACGTGAAACAGCGACCAGCGAAACGGTGACGCGTACCACGACGGCCCGTGAGACGACCGAGCGCCCCGCTCCTGTTTCACGTGAAACCGAGCCCGAGACACCTACCCGCGGCGCGCCGATCACCCGCCCCGCCGGGCGTCCCACTGGATCCTCCGGACCGGGTCGGCAGACACGCGGCGGCCGGGCCTCCCGGGCACGTCGCTGGCCGCGGGTGCTGCTCGGCACCGCCGCGGCAGCGGCCCTCTTCAGCGTCGGTGGCCTGCTCCTGCAGAACGCCGCCACGGAGGGGACGCAGGCCGGACCCCATCGGACCACGGCGACCACCGAGAAGGGCTCGGGCGGTGCGGCCGGCCTGACCGCCGCCAATCTCGGCTCCCACGTCCACGCCCTGCTGGCGACCAAGAGCTCGCACAAATCGCCGGACATCGGTGCCCGCAGCTCTCCCGAGACCCCGTTGCGGGGCAGTGCCGACACCATTCCGTCCTGCGTCCGCCTCGGCATCGGCCGCCCGGAAGCCCCGCTCGCGTCCAGCCGCACCCGCTACCAGGACAAGGACGCCTTCCTGGTCGTTCTGCCGGACCCGGCGGACGCCAAGCGCGTCTCGGCGTACGTGGTCTCGTCCTCCTGTGTCTCGGCCACGCCCCCGGCCCCCGGAAAGGTCCTGCTGTCGCACTCGTACCCGCGAGACTGAACGACGAGTAGTGCGCTGTGACACTCCGGGAATGCACGCCCCGTAGGATCCGTTGGGTGGGGTGAGAGTTCCGAGAGCCCCAGCAAGCAGTCGGCAGAGACAAGGAAGACACCCGTGAGCGACGTCCGCAACGTGATCATCATCGGCTCCGGGCCCGCGGGCTACACCGCAGCGCTCTACACCGCCCGCGCGTCCCTGAAGCCGCTGGTCTTCGAAGGTGCCGTCACCGCCGGAGGCGCGCTGATGAACACCACCGACGTGGAGAACTTCCCCGGTTTCCGCGACGGCATCATGGGGCCGGACCTGATGGACAACATGCGCGCCCAGGCCGAGCGCTTCGGCGCCGAGCTGGTGCCCGACGACATCGTCTCGGTCGACCTCAGCGAGGACGTCAAGACGGTCACCGACACCGCCGGCAATGTGCACCGCGCGAAGGCAGTCATCGTCAGCACCGGCTCGCAGCACCGCAAGCTCGGTCTGCCCCGTGAGGACGAGCTCTCCGGTCGTGGCGTGTCCTGGTGCGCCACCTGCGACGGGTTCTTCTTCAAGGACCAGGACATCGCCGTCATCGGCGGCGGCGACACCGCGATGGAGGAGGCCACCTTCCTCTCGCGGTTCGCCAAGTCGGTCACGGTCGTCCACCGCCGCGACACCCTTCGGGCCAGCAAGGCGATGCAGGAGCGTGCCTTCGCCGACCCGAAGATCAAGTTCGTCTGGGACAGCGAGGTCGCCGAGATCCACGGCGAGAGCAAGCTCTCCGGCCTGACCCTGCGCAACCTCAAGAGCGGCGAGACCTCGGAGCTCCCCGTCACCGGCCTCTTCATCGCGATCGGCCACGACCCGCGCACCGAGCTCTTCAAGGGCCAGCTGAACCTCGACGACGAGGGCTACCTCAAGGTCGACGCGCCCAGCACCCGCACCAACCTGACGGGCGTCTTCGCGGCCGGCGACGTGGTCGACCACACCTACCGCCAGGCGATCACCGCGGCCGGCACGGGCTGCTCCGCCGCCCTCGACGCCGAGCGGTACCTCGCTGCGCTGGCGGACGGCGAGTCGACCCCGGAGCCCGAGAAGACCCCGGCCGCCTGACCCGCGGCCCCAGCTTTCCCACCACCCACCCAATAAGGAGATTGCCATGGCCGGCGCCACGGTGACCGTCACGGACGCCAACTTCGAAGAGGTCGTCCTCAAGAGCGACAAGCCCGTCCTCGTGGACTTCTGGGCCACCTGGTGCGGCCCGTGCCGCCAGGTCGCCCCCTCCCTGGAGGCCATTGCCGCGGAGCACGACGAGATCGTCATCGCCAAGCTGAACACCGACGAGAACCCGGCGACCACCGCCAAGTACGGCGTCATGTCGATCCCGACGATGAACGTCTACAAGGACGGCGAGGTCGTGAAGACCATCGTCGGCGCCAAGCCGAAGGCCGCGATCGAGCGCGACCTGGCGGACTACCTCGCCTGAGTCACCTCATCGTCTGTTTCACGTGAAACGGGCCCGTTCCTCACCGAGGACGGGCCCGTTCTCCGTTTCACGTGAAACAGAGCCTCGTTTCACGTGAAACATCGTGCGCTACAGCGGCCGCAGAGCGGGCTCCTTCTGGACAGCACCCAGCAGACGGTCGAGTGCCATCTCCACATCTTCCTTCCACGAGATCGTGGTCCTCAGCTCAAGGCGCAGCCGCGGAAAACGGGGATGAGGCCGTACGGTCTTGAAGCCCACCGCGAGGAGATGGTTGGCGGGCAGCACACAGGCCGGCTCGGTCCAGCGGGCATCGCCGAACGCCTCGATCGCCTTGAACCCTCGCTGGGTGAGGTCCTTGGCAACCGTCTGAACCATGACCCGGCCCAGCCCCTGGCCCTGGTATCCGGGCATCAGCCATGCGGTGAGCAGCTGCACCGCGTCCGGCGATACGGGGCTGGTCGGGAAGGCGGTCGAGCGCGGCACATAGGCCGGCGGGGCGTACATCACGAACCCCACCGGCACCTCGTCGACGTAGACGACCCGCCCGCAGGATCCCCACTCCAGCAGGACCGCCGAGATCCAGGCTTCCTTCTCCAGCTCGGGACGTCCCGCCTTTACCGCGGCCTCGCCGCTGACGGGGTCGAGCTCCCAGAAGACACAGGAGCGGCAGCGCTTGGGGAGATCCGGAAGGTTGTCCAGCGTGAGCGGTACGAGCCGACGGCCCATGGAACCAGGTCCTCACTTCTCTCGCCCGCCGCACCGCGCAGTGCCGTCAGCACGGCCGGCTCCCTGAGCAGACCACCAACGAACCCTCCGACGGCTGCCAGGCCGAAGCCCGCTGCCAGCATTCCGGTGCGGCTCACCGATCGCATGGCCCTCTCCTCGATGTGAGGCGTCTCCACGTGGATGCGTGCCATACCCGAACGCATCGTATCCACCCTTTACGGGCACGGGTAGCGCGAGAGAGCAAAGGGCGGACCGTGTTCCGGTATGGACTCCGGAACACGGCCCGCCCGGGAGCCGTAGGCGTCAGCTCACTGCTCTTCGCCGGTCTCCTCATCGTTCTCCTCGGCCAGCGACTGACCCAGGACGGGACCTTCGCCGGGGGCGAGAGTGCCGAGGATGCGCTCCAGATCGTCTATCGAGGCGAACTCGACGACGATCTTGCCCTTCTTCTGGCCCAGGTCGACCTTCACCCGCGTTTCGAAGCGGTCGGAGAGCCGGGAGGCGAGTCCGGTGAGTGCGGGGGAGACCCGGGTACCCGCACGGGGCCCCTTCGCCTTGCTCTGGCTCGCGGGGGTCGACCCCATGAGCGTCACGATCTCCTCGACTGAACGCACCGACAGCCC
The DNA here is from genome assembly GCF_036352915.1 of Streptomyces bugieae. Taxonomy (NCBI): domain Bacteria; kingdom Bacillati; phylum Actinomycetota; class Actinomycetes; order Kitasatosporales; family Streptomycetaceae; genus Streptomyces; species Streptomyces bugieae. The sequence continues at coordinate 50,492 of NZ_JAZBJP010000007.1, read as the reverse complement.
CTCGGCGACGATGCGGCGCGCGAGACGGTCCTGCTCCTCGGAGTCCTCCACGGAGAGCAGCGCCCGGGCATGACCCGCCGAGAGCACCCCCGCGGCCAACCGCTTCTGCACGGACGGCGAGAGCTTCAGCAGACGCAGCGTGTTGGAGACCTGCGGACGCGAGCGCCCGATCCGGTCGGCCAGCTCGTCATGCGTGCACTGGAAGTCCTTGAGCAGCTGGTCATAGGCGGCCGCTTCTTCCAGCGGGTTGAGCTGGGCCCGGTGCAGGTTCTCCAGCAGCGCGTCGAGGAGGAGCTTCTCGTCCTCCGTCGCCCGCACGATCGCCGGAATCTTCTCCAGCCCCGCCTCACGGCAGGCCCGCCAGCGGCGCTCCCCCATGATGAGCTCGTAACGGCCGGGCCCGGTCTGACGGACCACCACCGGCTGGAGCAGGCCCACCTCCTTGATGGAGGTGATCAGTTCGGCGAGGGCGTCCTCGTCGAAGACCTCTCTCGGCTGGCGCGGGTTCGGGGTGATGGCATCGAGCGGCACCTCGGCGAAGTGCGCACCCGCCACCTCCGATACCCCGTCCGCCGACGGCTCCACCGCTGCCGGCGCTTCCGTTTCACGTGAAACACCGTGCGTCGGCAGCGAGGTCACCTTGGCGGCGGCCACCCCTCGCTCCGGCGCCAGGACCGGTACGGACGAGGGTGATGTCGCTCCCTGCCCCACCGCGGGCCCGGCATGGTCCGTGCTCTGCGGTGCCGCGGGGATCAGCGCCCCGAGCCCACGGCCCAGGCCTCTACGTCGTTCGCTCACTGAGTCCCCTCCGAGATGCTGTGCTGTCCTTCATAGGTGACGCTGAGGCCCTGGCCCCCGGTCTGCGGGGCCCCACGCAGCGCGATCTCCCGGGCCGCTTCGAGATACGAAAGCGAACCACTGGATCCGGGATCATAGGTGAGCACTGTCTGCCCATAGCTGGGTGCCTCGGAGATCCGCACGGAGCGGGGGATGCTGGTACGGAGCACCTCGTGACCGAAGTGGTTACGGACCTCGTCGGCGACCTGGGAGGCCAGCCGGGTGCGTCCGTCGTACATGGTCAGCAGAATCGTCGAGACATGGAGCTGCGGGTTGAGATGACCCCGCACCAGGTCGACATTCCGCAGCAGCTGCCCCAGTCCCTCCAGTGCGTAGTACTCGCACTGAATCGGAATCAGCACCTCGGCCCCCGCGACCAGCGCATTGACCGTCAACAGGCCCAGCGAGGGCGGGCAGTCGATGAAGATGTAATCCAGCGGCTGTTCATACGCCTTGATGGCCCGGTCCAGCCGGCTTTCCCGGGCCACCAGCGAGACCAGCTCGATCTCGGCGCCGGCCAGATCGATCGTGGCGGGCGCACAGAACAGCCCCTCCACATCCACGACCGGCTGTACCACATCGGAGAGCGGCTTGCTGTCCACCAGCACGTCATAGATGGACGGCACTTCGGCGTGATGGTCGATCCCCAGCGCCGTCGACGCATTGCCCTGGGGGTCGAGGTCGATGACCAGAACCCGTGCCCCGTGCAGGGCCAGGGAGGCCGCCAGGTTCACGGTGGTCGTGGTCTTACCGACCCCGCCCTTCTGGTTGGCAACGACCATGACCCGGGTCTGTTCGGGCCGGGGAAGCCCCTCGCCCGCGCGGCCGAGGGCCTCTACCGCCAGCTGAGCTGCACGACCGATCGGGGTGTCGTCCATCGGGGGCGGCGTTTCACGTGAAACGTCGTCCCCGAACGACTCGCTACGGGGACCGGGGACCGGATCGGTCATCGGTCCCGCGATGTTGGCGTCGGACCGCAAGGATTCACTCTCCTCGACATCAGGCTCGCAATGGTCAGAGCCTGCCATGCTTTCGGCGTCGTGAACCAGTGAGGTCCGTTCTCCTGTGGACAAATCCACGTCTGTGGATACTTCCGTTACCCGTGTGGGTCTACGGTCGCGCGGCGCGGCAGCCGCACGACCACGGCCGATGATCCCTTGCAGCAGAGAGCGACGTTTCACGTGAAACACGATGCCAGCGTCGCGTCCGAATGAGCCGCGACACTCCGTCTTGTGCCGTTTTGATGGGGTTTAAGGAAATGCCGCTTCCCCTATTTCGCGGAACGGGATTCCCTCTCCCCACGCCGGTCTCCACGGCTCCGGCTGATGCCTCAGCGCCGGCGCCCCCTCGTCGGACGGCTGGCCCGCGCCGCCTTCGCCCGCTTCGCCGCGAAGCGCACACCGCCGGGGCTCTCGCCCACCTCGACCCGCACCACCGTCGTCGGCGGATCCACGATGCCCTCGCCGACCTGCAGCACCGAGGTGTCGACCACACCGAGCTTGCTCAGCGCGGCCCGGGCACCCTTGAGCTCCTCCTCCGCGGCATCGCCCTTGAGCGCCAGCATCGCGCCGTACGGACGCAGCAGCGGAACGCCCCAGCCGGCCAGCCGGTCCAGCGGAGCCACCGCCCGCGCGGTCACCACATGCACCTGCGGCAGCTTGCCCATGACCTCTTCGGCCCTGCCCCGCACGACCGTCACGTGGTCGAGGCCGAGCAGCTCGACGACTTCCTGAAGGAAATTCGTCCGCCGCAGCAGCGGCTCCAGCAGCGTGATCTTCAGGTCCGGCCGCACCAGAGCCAGCGGGATGCCGGGCAGCCCGGCCCCCGAGCCCACGTCACAGACCGAGACGCCCTCGGGCACGACCTCGGAGAGCACCGCGCAGTTCAGCAGATGCCGCTCCCACAGCCGCGGCACCTCCCGCGGCCCGATCAGCCCTCGCGTCACCCCCGCGTCGGCGAGCAGTTCGCCATACCGCACGGCCTCCGGAAAGCGCTCACCGAATACCTCCTGTGCCGCCTTCGGCGCAGGAGGGAGCTCCGCTGCTGCCTCCGTCACGGGAACCGCCCTTCCTCTGGACTGCTTTTCCTGCCGGGAACCCGGGTCACGCACCCGGAATAACACAGAACGCTGACAACTTTTGGCCCCGCCTGCGAGCAGACGGGGCCAAAGAAAAAAACGGAAGCGCTGAGCGGTCAGGCCGGGAGGACAACCACTCGGCGCTGCGGCTCCTCACCCTCGGACTCGCTCCGCAGGCCGGCCGCCGCCACCGCGTCGTGCACGACCTTGCGCTCGAACGGCGTCATCGGGTCCAGCTTCACCGGCTCACCGGTACCGCGGGCCTCCTCGGCCGCCTTCGCACCGATCGCCGTGAGCTGCTCGCGCTTGCGCGCCCGGAAGCCGGCGATGTCCAGCATCAGACGGCTGCGGTCGCCGGTCTCCCGGTGCACGGCCAGCCGGGTCAGTTCCTGCAGCGCCTCCAGCACCTCACCGTCGCGGCCCACCAGCTTCTGCAGGTCGCGGCTGGTCGAGTCGCTGATGATCGACACCGCGGCGCGGTCGGCCTCGACGTCCATGTCGATGTCACCGTCGAGGTCGGCGATGTCCAGCAGACCCTCGAGGTAGTCGGCCGCGATCTCGCCTTCCTGCTCCAGGCGGGTCAGGGTGTCGGTGCCCTCGGTGGCAGGGGTCGTGTCCGTCACGAAAGGACTCCTTCTTACTTCTTCGACGGGTGCTTGGGGCGCTGCTGGCCCTTGCGCTGGCCGGACTTCGCGGAGCGGGACCCGGACGAGCCGCTCTGCGCGGTGCCGTCCTGCGCGGACTTCTTCTCCAGCGACTGCTTCTTCGCTCCACCCTGGCCGGAGCCCGCCGAGCCGTCCGCCGTGCCCGCCGAGCCGGCCCGCGTACGGTTCTGCGTCCGGGCCTGGGCACCGCCGGCCGGCGTAGCGCCGGTCTGCCGCTTGGCCTTCGTCTGGCGCTTGGGCTGCTGGCGGTTCTGGCGCGCTTCCTCGACGGCCTTCTTCGCCGCGACCTCGGCCGGGCTCTCGACCAGCTTGCCCTGGGCCCGCAGCCGCTCCTGGCGCTCGGCGAACGCCTTGCTGCCCGGGGTCGGGTTACGACGGATGACGAACATCTGCTGGCCCATGGTCCACACGTTGGTGGTCAGCCAGTAGACGAGGACACCGACGGGGAAGTTGATACCGAAGACGGCGAACATGATCGGGAAGACGTACATCAGCATCTTCTGCTGCTGCATGAACGGCGTCTTCACCGTGAGGTCGACGTTCTTGGTCATCAGCTGGCGCTGCGTGTAGAACTGCGACGCCGACATCAGAACGATCATGATGACCGTGACCACGCGGACGTTGGTGACCGAGGCACCGAGGCTCTCGATCTTCGCCGCGCTGTCCATGAACTTCGCGGCCAGCGGGGCGCCGAAGATGTGCGCCTTCTGCGCGCTCTGCAGCAGCGTCTGGTCGATGAAACCGACCGTCTTGCCGTTCGCGATGTGGCTGAGGACCTGGTACAGCGAGATGAAGAACGGCGACTGGGCCAGAATCGGGAGACAGCTCGAGAGCGGGTTGGTGCCCGTCTCCTTGTAGAGCTTCATCATCTCTTCGGACTGGCGCTGCTTGTCGCTCTTGTAGCGCTCCTGGATCGCCTTCATCTTCGGCTGGAGCGCCTGCATGTTCCGCGTCGACTTGATCTGCTTCACGAAGAGCGGGATCAGGCAGATACGGATCAGCACCACCAGCGAGACGATGGACAGACCCCACGCCGCACCACTGTTCGGATCAAAGACCAGGCTGTAGAACGAGTGGAACTGGACGATGATCCAGGAAACGGCGTAATAGAGAGGATTCAGGATCGTGTCCACGAATCAGGCTCCTTGGGCGTTGGGCTGAGTCTCGGGCTGGGCGGCGGGTTCATGGACGGCAGTCCCGCCCAGACGGCTCCTCAGCCGCTGGTGCCAGACCGGACGCTTCCGGGGAGGGACGTGGTCGACGCCACCGAGCGACCACGGATTGCAGCGCAGGATGCGCCAAGCTGTCAGCGCAGTCCCTTTCACCGCGCCGTGCCGGTCGATGGCCGTATAGCCATAGTGCGAGCACGACGGGTAGTACTTGCAGACCGGCCCCAGCAGGGGGCTGATGGTCCACTGGTAGATCTTGATCAAAAGCAGCAGCGGGTACTTCACTGTGCGCTCCCTCCCGGGCCCCGGCCGGGGTTCCGGGGGTCCGCGGCACAACCACTGCCGGTCGCGGCCCCCGCGGGGTTGGAGCCTCTCGGCGACCCTCCCAGCAGCCGCTCCAGGGCGGCGTCCAGGTCGCGGGCCAGCTCGTCGTGGTCCGCGGTGCCCGCGCCGGGCAGGGCCCGTACGACAACCAGGCTACCGGCGGGGAGCCGGTCCAGCCGGTCGCGCAGGAGATGGCGAAGGCGCCGCTTGACCTTGTTGCGGACGACCGCGATGCCAACGGCCTTGCTCACGACGAAACCCGCACGCGCCGGGGGAACACATTCCCCCGCTGCGTGCGGGTCCGTTGAACCGCTACGACAATGCACGACAAGGAGCGGGCGCCCGGCCCTGCGTCCCCGGCGTACCGCGGTCGCGAAGTCCTCGCGCCGCCTCAGCCGATTTTCGGTAGGCAGCACGTCATGGACCTAGGTCGGGCTGCTCAGGCCGACAGGCGGGCGCGACCCTTGCTGCGGCGCGACGCGAGAATCGCGCGGCCGGCACGCGTCCGCATGCGCAGACGGAAGCCGTGGGTCTTCGCGCGGCGGCGGTTGTTCGGCTGGAAGGTGCGCTTGCTCACTCGGGGGCTCCAGGAATGCTTGTTGTCTCAAGGAGAGACAGATGTGGGGCGTCGTTGGCTGTCACCGTGCGCCCACGAGTAGCTCGCAACGCCTAAGTGCACCGCTACACGATCACCAGAGCGCGATCTTTGCCCATCGGAGGCAGGCGGCAGCAGCCATCGACAACTCGACCTGGTCACGGTACGCGCGGCTACGCCATCCGGTCAAACCGGCTCCATGTGAGCCCGCACGGCACGTCGTCAGGACACACTATGCACAGCCTGTGGACAACGACTTGAATCCCCAGGCCCGCCCTGACTACCGTGGCTGAACTCCGATTCCTTCCCGCCCGTCCTGAGAATCACACATTCGTGGGACTGTGAGAGAGCGTGCCCTGTGGCTGATGTACCTGCCGATCTTGCCGCAGTGTGGCCGCGCGTGCTCGATCATCTTCTTCGTGCGGAGGCCGACGGCCTCAAGCCGAAGGACCAGGACTGGCTCAAGCGCACCCAGCCGCTGGCGCTGGTGGCCGACACCGCGCTGCTCGCCGTGCCCAACGAATTCGCCAAGGGCGTGCTCGAAGGCCGGCTGGCGCCGCTGATCGGGGAGGCCCTCAGCCATGAGTGCGGCCGCCCGATCCGGATCGCGATCACCGTCGACGACTCCTCCGAGGAGCCGCCGGCGCCGTCCGCGCCCGTGCAGCACCAGTCGCCCCAGCAGCAGCCGCACCACCAGCAGCACCCGGCGCCGCAGCAGCACGAGACGTACGACTACGAGCCCCGGCACGACAGCCGGCAGGGCTACGGGCACCAGGGCGACGACCTGCCCGGCGTCCGTCCCGCCTACCCGGACTACCAGCAGCCGCGGCACGAACCCGGCGCCTGGCCGCAGCACGTGGCCCCCGGCGGCCCCGGCCCGCGCGACGACTACGGCTGGCAGCAGCAGCACCTGGGCGGCTTCCCCGAGCGCGAGACGTCCGCGGAGCAGTGGCGCGAGCCGTACCCGTCGGCGCCCCACGTACCGCAGCACCAGCAGGCGCAGCCCGACTACCGCGGCCAGGACCGCGGCGTCCCGCAGCACTCCGACGGTGCGCGCTCCCCGTACGACGCGCAGCGCCGCGACCTCCCCGAGCACCAGCCCGGTGGCCACAACGGCCGCTCCGGCCCCGGTGCCGCGCTGCCGGCGCCCAGCGGCGCCCCGGGTCCGCTCGCCGCGCAGCCCGCGCCGGCCACCGGTCCGGGTGAGCCCACCGCCCGGCTGAACCCGAAGTACCTCTTCGACACCTTCGTCATCGGTGCCTCCAACCGCTTCGCGCACGCCGCCGCGGTCGCCGTCGCCGAGGCCCCGGCCAAGGCGTACAACCCGCTGTTCATCTACGGGGAGTCGGGTCTGGGCAAGACCCACCTGCTGCACGCGATCGGGCACTACGCGCGCAGCCTCTACCCCGGCACCCGCGTGCGGTACGTGAGCTCGGAGGAGTTCACCAACGAGTTCATCAACTCCATCCGCGACGGCAAGGCGGACGCGTTCCGCAAGCGCTACCGCGACATGGACATCCTGCTGGTCGACGACATCCAGTTCCTGGCGAGCAAGGAGTCGACGCAGGAGGAGTTCTTCCACACCTTCAACACGCTGCACAACGCCAACAAGCAGATCGTGCTCTCCAGTGACCGGCCGCCCAAGCAGCTGGTCACCCTGGAGGACCGGCTGCGCAACCGCTTCGAGTGGGGCCTGATCACCGACGTCCAGCCGCCCGAGCTGGAGACCCGGATCGCGATCCTCCGCAAGAAGGCGGTGCAGGAGCAGCTGAACGCCCCGCCGGAGGTGCTGGAGTTCATCGCGTCCCGGATCTCGCGCAACATCCGCGAGCTGGAGGGCGCCCTGATCCGGGTCACCGCGTTCGCCTCGCTCAACCGGCAGCCGGTGGACCTGGGGCTCACCGAGATCGTGCTGAAGGACCTGATCCCCGGCGGCGAGGACGCCGCTCCGGAGATCACCGCCACCGCGATCATGGCCTCGACCGCCGACTACTTCGGCCTGACCATCGACGACCTCTGCGGCTCGTCCCGCAGCCGGGTCCTGGTCACCGCCCGGCAGATCGCCATGTACCTGTGCCGCGAGCTGACGGACCTGTCGCTGCCGAAGATCGGCGCGCAGTTCGGCGGCCGGGACCACACGACCGTGATGCACGCCGACCGCAAGATCCGCGCGCTGATGGCCGAGCGGCGGTCGATCTACAACCAGGTCACCGAGCTGACCAACCGCATCAAGAACGGCTGAGAGCGCGGCCGACGCGCCGCCTCGGACCGACCGCGCCCAGGGCGCCCGGGACCCGCTCCCGGGCGCCCTTCGCCGTTCCGGGGCCGCCCGGCGCGGTGTACGACGCACCGCGCCGCCGTCCCCGTGCTGTGGAGCGCCGCCGGCCGTGTTCGATTCCGCGCCTGGTCACGGCCTCTCTCCACAGATTGGGCAAGAATCTTCCGTCCACACCCTGGGGAGAGGAAAGTTATCCCTGTGGGATCCACAGCCGGGCCCTCGGAGGAGAGATCGGAGGAGGTCAGCCGGGTGTGGATTTGTGGCCAAGCGCTCTCCACAGGCTGTGGACAAAAATTTCGTCCACAGGACGGTGGATCTCTTGTCCACCGCCCGCCCACAGGTGAGCCGCCGTTGTCCCCAGCAATCCCCAGCTTCTCCACACCCCTGTCCACTGTTCGGCAACGCAACACCCCCTCTCACCGGGCTGAGTGAAAGCGGTCACACCAAGGTGATGGGTTGGGCTGTGGGGAACGTGGGTAAAGCTGGGGATGGCACTGGGGAGAACTGCCCGTCTCCTGTGCATCGGGTGTGCAGAACTTTCCGCGGTCCACAGCACGGGCCACTTATCCACGGCCCCCGCCCACAGCCACGGTGGACAAAAAACTGACGCTGACCTGCGCGGACGCAGTTGTCCACGGTTTCCACAGGGCCTACTACTACGACCACGGATATCTACCGGGGAACTCGTTCGGAAACGGGGCCTGTGCACAACTCGGCGGCCCGGCGTCCGACGTCGCCCGAGTCGACTTGACCCCGAGCCGCACCGACTGTCGGTGGCGTGCGTCAGACTGGTCTCCGGCAACTGAGCCGACGACGAAGGCCAGCAGGGCGTAAGCCAGCAACAGCAGGAGGCGGTTTCCGGTGAAGATCCGGGTGGAGCGCGATGTACTCGCGGAGGCAGTGGCCTGGGCGGCCAAGAGCCTCCCGGCCCGTCCGCCGGTGCCCGTCCTCGCGGGCCTGCTGCTGAAGGCCGAGGACGGCGCACTGAGCCTCTCCGGCTTCGACTACGAGGTCTCGGCGCGGGTCTCGGTGGAGGCCGAGGTCGAGGAGGAGGGCACGGTCCTCGTCTCCGGCCGGCTGCTCGCCGACATCTGCCGCGCCCTCCCCAACCGCCCGGTGGAGATTTCCACCGACGGTGTACGGGTGACCGTGGTCTGCGGCTCCTCGCGGTTCACCCTCCACACCCTTCCTGTGGAGGAGTACCCGTCCCTGCCGGCGATGCCCACCGCGACCGGCACGGTCCCCGGCGAGGTCTTCGCCGCGGCCGCCGCCCAGGTCGCCATCGCGGCCGGCCGTGACGACACCCTCCCGGTGCTCACCGGCGTCCGCATCGAGATCGAGGGCGACACCGTCACCCTGGCCTCCACCGACCGCTACCGCTTCGCGGTCCGCGAGTTCCTGTGGAAGCCGGAGAGCCCGGACGCCTCCGCGGTCGCGCTGGTCCCGGCCAAGACCCTGCTGGACACCGCCAAGTCCCTGAGCAGCGGCGACACGGTCACGCTCGCGCTGTCCGGCTCCGGCCAGGGCGAGGGCCTGATCGGCTTCGAGGGCGCCGGGCGGCGGACGACGACCCGTCTGCTGGAAGGCGACCTCCCCAAGTACCGCACGCTCTTCCCGACCGAGTTCAATTCGGTCGCGGTGATCGAGACCGCTCCGTTCGTCGAGGCCGTCAAGCGTGTGGCGCTGGTCGCCGAGCGCAACACCCCGGTCCGGCTGAGCTTCGAGCAGGGCGTGCTGATCCTTGAGGCCGGCTCCAGCGACGATGCACAGGCTGTGGAGAGGGTCGACGCCGATCTGGACGGCGACGACATCTCGATCGCGTTCAACCCGGGCTTCCTGCTGGAGGGCCTGTCGGCGATCGACTCCCCCGTGGCGCAGCTGTCGTTCACGACGTCCACCAAGCCGGCGCTGCTGAGCGGCCGCCCCGCCAAGGACGCCGAGGCGGACGAGGCCTACAAGTACCTGATCATGCCCGTGCGGCTGTCGGGCTGACGGCCGGAAGCGCGCTCGCGGCGGGGCCCTTGCGGCGACCGGCTGAAGGGCCCTGATGAGCGGCTGAGCCCACAGGTGTGCGCGGACCTGCGGGCGTAGGCTCGGACTCGGGTACGAACAGCAACGACTACGTGCAAAGAGGGTCTCTGATGGAGCTCGGTCTCGTCGGTCTCGGCAAGATGGGCGGCAACATGCGCGAGCGCATCCGCCGCGCCGGCCACACCGTCGTCGGATACGACCGCAACCCGGACCTGGCGGATGTGAACAGCCTCCAGGAGCTTGTGGACAAGCTGAAGGGTCCGCGGGTGGTCTGGGTCATGGTGCCGGCCGGCGCCGCCACCCAGTCCACGATCGACGAGCTGGCCGAGCTGCTCTCGCCCGGCGACATCGTCGTGGACGGCGGCAACTCCCGCTGGACCGACGACGAGAAGCACGCCGAGGAGCTGAAGGCCAAGGGCATCGGCTTCGTCGACTGCGGCGTCTCCGGTGGCGTCTGGGGCCTGGAGAACGGCTACGCGCTGATGTACGGCGGCGACAAGGACGACGTCGCCAAGGTGCAGCCGATCTTCGACGCCCTCAAGCCCGAGGGCGAGTTCGGCTCGGTGCACGCCGGCAAGGTCGGCGCCGGCCACTTCGCGAAGATGGTCCACAACGGCATCGAGTACGCGATGATGCAGGCCTTCGCCGAGGGCTGGGAGCTGCTGGAGAAGGTCGACTCCGTCACGGACGTGCGCGAGGTCTTCCGCTCCTGGCAGGAGGGCACGGTCATCCGTTCCTGGCTGCTCGACCTGGCCGTCAACGCCCTCGACGACGACGAGCACCTGGAGAAGCTGCGCGGTTATGCACAGGACTCCGGCGAGGGCCGGTGGACTGTGGAAGCCGCCATCGACAACGCCGTGCCGCTGCCCGCGATCACGGCCTCGCTCTTCGCCCGCTTCGCGTCCCGCCAGGACGACTCGCCGCAGATGAAGATGATCGCCGCGCTGCGCAACCAGTTCGGCGGCCACGCGGTCGAGAGCAAGAAGTAACCACCAGCAGTACTGGCACCACCACGCAGCCGGGGGAGGTCGGCGCACCGCCATGCACGTGACGCATCTGTCGCTCGCCGACTTCCGCTCGTACGCCCGGGTCGAGGTCCCGCTCGATCCGGGCGTCACGGCGTTCGTGGGCCCCAACGGGCAGGGCAAGACCAATCTCGTCGAGGCGGTCGGCTATCTGGCCACGCTCGGCAGCCACCGGGTCTCCTCGGACGCGCCGCTGGTGCGGATGGGCGCCGAGCGGGCGGTCATCCGGGCCGCCGTCGCGCAGGGCGAGCGGCAGCAGCTGATCGAGCTGGAGCTGAATCCCGGCAAGGCCAATCGCGCCCGTATCAACAGGTCCTCGCAGGTCAGACCGCGTGATGTGCTGGGCATCGTGCGGACGGTGCTGTTCGCGCCGGAGGACCTGGCGCTGGTCAAGGGCGACCCCGGCGAGCGCCGGCGGTTCCTGGACGAGCTGATCACCGCGCGCTCGCCCCGGATGGCCGGGGTGCGCGCCGACTACGACCGCGTCCTCAAGCAGCGCAACACCCTGCTCAAGACCGCGGCGCTGGCGCGGCGGCACGGCGGGCGGCAGATGGACCTGTCGACGCTCGACGTGTGGGACCAGCATCTGGCCCGGGCCGGCGCCGAACTGCTGGCGCAGCGCCTCGACCTGATCGCCGCGCTGCAGCCGCTCGCCGACAAGGCGTACGAGCAACTCGCCCCGGGCGGCGGCCCGTTGACGCTGGAGTACCGTCCCTCGGCGGGCGAGGCGATGGCCGGCGCGACATCCCGTGAGGACCTGTACGGCGTGCTGCTGGCCGCGCTCGGCGAGGCCCGCAAGCAGGAGATCGAGCGCGGGGTGACGCTGGTCGGCCCGCACCGCGACGACCTGGTGCTGAAGCTCGGCCAGCTGCCGGCCAAGGGCTACGCCAGCCACGGCGAGTCCTGGTCGTACGCGCTGGCGCTGCGGCTGGCCTCGTACGACCTGCTGCGTGCCGAGGGCAACGAACCGGTGCTGGTCCTGGACGACGTCTTCGCCGAGCTGGACGCGCGGCGCCGGGAGCGGCTGGCGGAGCTGGTGGCCCCGGGCGAGCAGGTGCTGGTGACGGCGGCGGTCGACGACGACGTGCCCGGGGTGCTGGTCGGGGCGCGCTACGCGGTCTTTGACGGCGCCGTCGAGAAGGTGACCCCGTGAGCGAGCAGCAGTCCGACCGGCCCGAGCCCCCGGAGCTGTCCGGCGTGGACCTGGCCCGGCAGGCGCTGGTGGCCGCGAAGGAGCAGGCGCGGGCGCGGGGCGCGGCCGCGCAGCAGAAGAAGCAGGCCCGGCGCGGGGGCCTGCGCTCCGGCGCGCGGGCGGACGGCCGCGATCCGCTGCCGCTCGGTGCGGCGATCAACCGGCTGATCACGGAGCGCGGCTGGGAGACCCCGGCCGCGGTCGGCGGGGTGATGGGCCGCTGGCCGCAGCTGGTCGGCCCCGAGGTGGCGCAGCACTGCGAGCCGCAGCGCTACGACGAGGACGCCCGGGTGCTGACCGTGCAGTGCGATTCCACGGCGTGGGCGACCCAGCTGCGATTGCTCGCCCCCCAGCTGGTGGCCCGGCTCAACGAGGACCTGGGCCACGGCACGGTCAAGATGCTCAAGGTGCTCGGTCCGGGCGGTCCCGCCCGCCGTTACGGAGCGCTGCGCGCGCCCGGCAGCAAGGGTCCGGGCGACACCTACGGATAGGCCGTAGGACACGGGTGAACCACTGCGGCGGGTGAGACTCCGCTCACGGTAGCCGCCGGTTGACAGCCGGAAGCGCTGAGTGCCCGTTTGAGCGTCCTGGGGCCCCGTCTCGAATATGGGGAGTCGGCGGACGGCGGTTCAGGGCGGCACATGACGACTCAGGTGCCTGCAAACCCCCATGAGTGTCGGCGCCACCGGTACACTGGTAGCAATCCCGCCCACTCGCGGAACATGTCGAACGACGCAGCCGCTCCCGCCTGTTTTCCCGGGGTGACCCGCACAGGCGCGGAAGGGGCTTGTGCTGTGCCAGAAAGGGCGCTTCGTGGCCGACTCCGGCGACCTCAACGAGAACAACACGGCTTCTACCGAAGAGGAGGGGGTTCCTGCCGGCGCCATGGGCGACTCCTCGGAGGAGAAGTCGTACGACGCCAGCGCGATCACCGTCCTCGAAGGCCTGGACGCGGTCCGCAAGCGTCCCGGCATGTACATCGGCTCCACCGGTGAGCGCGGTCTGCACCACCTCGTGCAGGAGGTCGTCGACAACTCCGTCGACGAGGCGCTGGCGGGCCACGCCGACACCATCGACGTGACGATCCTGGCCGACGGCGGCGTGCGCGTCGTCGACAACGGCCGCGGTATCCCCGTCGGCATCGTGCCGTCCGAGAACAAGCCGGCCGTCGAGGTCGTGCTGACCGTCCTGCACGCCGGCGGCAAGTTCGGCGGCGGCGGGTACGCGGTCTCCGGTGGTCTGCACGGCGTGGGCGTGTCCGTCGTGAACGCCCTGTCGACCCGCGTCGCGGTCGAGATCTGCACGGACGGCTACCGCTGGACCCAGGAGTACAAGCAGGGCGTGCCCACCGCCCCGTTGGCCCAGCACGAGGCGACCGACGAGCACGGCACCTCGGTCACCTTCTGGGCCGACGGCGAGATCTTCGAGACCACCACCTACAGCTTCGAGACGCTGTCCCGGCGCTTCCAGGAGATGGCGTTCCTCAACAAGGGGCTGACCATCTCGCTCAAGGACGAGCGCCCGGACCACGTGGACGAGGACGGCAAGCCGCTCTCGGTGCGGTACCACTACGAGGGCGGCATCGTCGACTTCGTGAAGTACCTCAACTCCCGCAAGGGCGAGCTGGTCCACCCGACGGTCGTCTCGGTGGAGGCCGAGGACAAGGAGCGGAACCTCTCCGTCGACCTCGCCATGCAGTGGAACACCCAGTACAGCGAGGGTGTCTACAGCTTCGCGAACATCATCCACACCCACGAGGGCGGCACCCACGAAGAGGGCTTCCGCGCCGCGCTGACCGGCCTGATCAACCGCTACGCGCGCGACAAGAAGCTGCTCCGCGAGAAGGACGACAACCTCACGGGCGAGGACATCCGCGAGGGCCTGACGGCGATCATCTCGGTCAAGCTGGCCGAGCCGCAGTTCGAGGGCCAGACGAAGACCAAGCTGGGCAACACCGAGGTGAAGACCTTCGTCCAGAAGGTGGTCCACGAGCACCTCAACGACTGGCTGGACCGCAACCCCAACGAGGCCGCGGACATCATCCGCAAGGGCATCCAGGCGGCGACCGCCCGGGTGGCCGCCCGTAAGGCGCGCGATCTGACCCGCCGTAAGGGCCTGCTGGAGACCGCGTCGCTGCCCGGCAAGCTGAGCGACTGCCAGTCCAACGACCCGACCAAGTGCGAGATCTTCATCGTCGAGGGTGACTCCGCCGGCGGCTCGGCCAAGTCCGGCCGTAACCCGGAGTACCAGGCGATCCTGCCGATCCGCGGCAAGATCCTCAACGTCGAGAAGGCCAGGGTCGACAAGATCCTGCAGAACAACGAGGTCCAGGCGCTGATCTCGGCCTTCGGCACGGGCGTGCACGAGGACTTCGACATCGAGAAGCTCCGCTACCACAAGATCATCTTGATGGCGGACGCCGACGTCGACGGCCAGCACATCAACACCCTGCTGCTGACCTTCCTGTTCCGCTTCATGCGCCCGCTGGTCGAGGCCGGTCACGTCTACCTCTCCCGCCCGCCGCTGTACAAGATCAAGTGGGGCCGGGACGACTTCGAGTACGCCTACTCCGACTCGGAGCGGGACGCGCTGGTCGAGCTCGGCAAGCAGAACGGCAAGCGGATCCGTGAGGACTCGATCCAGCGGTTCAAGGGTCTCGGCGAGATGAACGCCGAGGAGCTGCGGGTGACGACGATGGACATCGACCACCGTGTGCTCGGCCAGGTGTCGCTGGACGACGCGGCCCGCGCCGACGACCTGTTCTCGGTGCTCATGGGCGAGGACGTCGAGGCACGCCGCTCGTTCATCCAGCGCAACGCCAAGGACGTCCGCTTCCTCGACATCTGAGCCCTGTCGGCCCGAACAACAGCCGCAGCTCGAAAGGACTTTGAACCACCATGGCCGACGAGAATTCCCCTGTGACCCCGGACGGCGTGACCGCCGAGGGCGCGCCCGCCGCCATCGAAGGCGTCGGGATGCGCGTCGAGCCCGTCGGGCTCGAGACGGAGATGCAGCGCTCCTACCTCGACTACGCGATGTCCGTCATCGTCTCGCGTGCGCTGCCGGACGTCCGGGACGGCCTCAAGCCCGTCCACCGCCGCGTCCTGTACGCGATGTACGACGGCGGGTACCGCCCCGAGAAGGGCTTCTACAAGTGCGCCCGCGTCGTCGGCGACGTCATGGGTACGTACCACCCGCACGGCGACACCTCCATCTACGACGCGCTGGTCCGTCTGGCGCAGCCATGGTCGATGCGGATGCCGCTGGTCGACTCCAACGGCAACTTCGGCTCCCCGGGCAACGACCCGGCCGCGGCCATGCGGTACACCGAGTGCAAGATGGCGCCGCTGTCGATGGAGATGCTCCGGGACATCGACGAGGAGACCGTCGACTTCCAGGACAACTACGACGGCCGCAACCAGGAGCCGACGGTCCTGCCGTCGCGCTTCCCCAACCTGCTGATCAACGGCTCGGCCGGTATCGCGGTCGGCATGGCGACGAACATCCCGCCGCACAACCTCCGCGAGGTCGCCGCCGGTGCCCAGTGGGCGCTGGAGCACCCGGAGGCCTCCCCCGAGGAGCTGCTGGACGCGCTGATCGAGCGGGTCAAGGGCCCGGACTTCCCCACTGGCGCGCTGGTGGTGGGCCGCAAGGGCATCGAGGAGGCCTACCGCACCGGCCGCGGCTCGATCACCATGCGCGCGGTCGTCGAGGTCGAGGAGATCCAGAACCGCCAGTGCCTGGTGGTCACCGAGCTGCCCTACCAGGTCAACCCGGACAACCTCGCCCAGAAGATCGCCGACCTGGTGAAGGACGGCAAGATCGGCGGCATCGCCGACGTCCGCGACGAGACCTCCTCGCGCACCGGCCAGCGGCTGGTGATCGTCCTCAAGCGGGACGCGGTCGCCAAGGTCGTCCTCAACAACCTCTACAAGCACACCGATCTGCAGACCAACTTCGGTGCGAACATGCTCGCCCTGGTGGACGGCGTGCCGCGCACGCTCTCCCTGGACGCGTTCATCCGCAACTGGGTCACCCACCAGATCGAGGTCATCGTCCGCCGGACGAAGTTCCGGCTGCGCAAGGCCGAGGAGCGGGCGCACATCCTGCGCGGTCTGCTCAAGGCCCTGGACGCCATCGACGAGGTCATCGCGCTGATCCGGCGCAGTGAGACGGTCGAGGTCGCGCGCGAGGGCCTGATGGGCCTGCTGGAGATCGACGAGATCCAGGCGAACGCGATCCTGGAGATGCAGCTGCGCCGGCTGGCCGCCCTGGAACGCCAGAAGATCACCGCCGAGCACGACGAGCTGCAGCGCAAGATCAACGAGTACAACCAGATCCTGGCCTCCCCCGAGCGGCAGCGCCAGATCATCAGCGAGGAACTCGCCGCGATCGTCGAGAAGTTCGGCGACGACCGGCGCTCCAAGCTGGTGCCCTTCGAGGGCGACATGTCCATCGAGGACCTCATCGCCGAGGAGGACATCGTCGTCACGATCACCCGTGGCGGCTATGTGAAGCGCACGAAGACGGACGACTACCGCTCGCAGAAGCGCGGCGGCAAGGGCGTTCGGGGCACGAAGCTCAAGGAAGACGACATCGTCGACCACTTCTTCGTCTCCACCACCCACCACTGGCTGCTGTTCTTCACGAACAAGGGCCGGGTCTACCGCGCCAAGGCCTACGAACTGCCGGACGCGGGCCGCGACGCCCGCGGTCAGCACGTCGCCAACCTGCTCGCCTTCCAGCCGGACGAGCAGATCGCGCAGATCCTGGCGATCCGCGACTACGAGGCCGCGCCGTACCTGGTCCTCGCCACGAAGGCCGGCCTGGTGAAGAAGACGCCGCTCAAGGACTACGACTCGCCGCGGTCCGGTGGCGTCATCGCGATCAACCTGCGCGAGCAGGAGGACGGCTCGGACGACGAGCTGATCGGCGCCGAGCTGGTCTCGGAGACCGACGACCT
This sequence comes from Streptomyces bugieae, assembly GCF_036352915.1. NCBI lineage: Bacteria > Bacillati > Actinomycetota > Actinomycetes > Kitasatosporales > Streptomycetaceae > Streptomyces > Streptomyces bugieae. The sequence goes on along the minus strand of NZ_JAZBJP010000007.1, from coordinate 33,336 downwards.
GCTGCTGATCAGCAAGAAGGCCCAGTCGATCCGCTTCACCGCGTCCGACGAGGCGCTGCGGCCGATGGGCCGGGCGACCTCCGGTGTGAAGGGCATGAGCTTCCGCGAGGGCGACGAGCTGCTCTCGATGAACGTGGTCCGCGCGAACACCTACGTCTTCACGGCCACGGACGGCGGATACGCCAAGCGCACCGCGGTCGACGAGTACCGCGTCCAGGGCCGCGGCGGTCTGGGCATCAAGGCCGCCAAGATCGTCGAGGACCGGGGTTCGCTGGTCGGCGCGCTGGTCGTCGAGGAGACCGATGAGATCCTGGCCATCACGCTCGGCGGTGGCGTGATCCGCACGCGGGTCAACGAAGTCCGGGAGACCGGCCGTGACACCATGGGCGTCCAACTGATCAACCTGGGCAAGCGCGATGCCGTCGTGGGCATCGCACGGAACGCCGAGGCCGGCCGGGAAGCCGAAGAGGTCGACGGGGAGGAGCCCGGGACCGAGGCGGCAGAGGTGACCGAGCCCCCGGCGGAGTAGCACGAGGAGTAGGTCATGAGTGGAGCCACGGGCGCTGCGGCGGGTGGACGGGGAGTCGGGAAGGACTCCCCGTCGGGACCCGCGACCGTGACGGAGGACAGCGCCCGTGGCTCCGCCATTTCTGCCGACGGCCCCCGACACGAGGGCGCGCACCAGGGGGGACCCGTGAGCGACACCCGCCAGCCACAGCCGCAGCCGCAGCCCCGGCCGCAGGATCCGGCCCAGCAGGCCGCAGAGGGCCCGCAAGCGCCGTACCAGCCGCCCCAGGCGTATTCCACCGCCGGTGGGCAGGGCGGCGGGCCCCAGACGGTCCGCAAGCCCCGTACGGGCGCCGCTACGGCCCCGCGGACGCGCAAGGCCCGGCTGCGGGTCGCGCGGGCCGATCCGTGGTCGGTGATGAAGGTCAGCTTCCTGCTCTCCATCGCGCTGGGCATCTGCACGGTCGTGGCCGTCTCGGTGCTGTGGATGGTCATGAACGCGATGGGCGTCTTCTCCACGGTCGGCGGGACGATCAGCGAGGCCACCGGCTCCGGCGACGGCGGCGGCTTCGATCTGCAGACGTTCCTGTCGCTGCCGCGGGTGCTGCTGTTCACCGGGATCATCGCGGTGATCGACGTGGTGCTGGCGACCGCGCTGGCCACCCTCGGCGCCTTCATCTACAACCTCTCGGCCGGGTTCGTCGGGGGCGTGGAGCTGACCCTCGCCGAGGACGAATGAGGCCCGCACGACGGGGCGTCCGGGGGGCTCCCGGAACCGATTTTGGGAACGCCTCTGAAGTGCGCTAATCTTTCGGTGCAGCGAACGCGCGGCTATAGCTCAGACGGTTAGAGCGCTTCCCTGATAAGGAAGAGGCCCCAGGTTCAAGTCCTGGTAGCCGCACCGCACCGATCGGCCCGGCCGGGGAACTCCCCGCCGGGCCGATTCGTTGTTCCGGTGCGGAAGTTGGCTCGCGGCGGGCGCCCGCGAACGAGGTGTTGCCGACTGCGAGCTAGGTAACCGATCGGTATCGGCCGGTGTGTATCATCGGCCGACATAGGTCCCCTACGTCAACGAAAGACGAGGTCGCGCGGTGAAGAAGCTTCTCCTGGTCGCACTGGCCGCCATCGGCGGGCTCCTCGTGTACCGCCAGATCCAGGCGGATCGCGCCGAGCAGGATCTGTGGACGGAGGCGACCGACTCCGTGCCCGCAGGTTCGGGTGTCTGAGACCCACCTACGTACAGCAAGTTCGTACGAACCCCGATTGCCCGGTGGCAGTCGGGGTTTCGTATGTCCGGGGGCGGGCGGGGCGGGGTGCGAGGGGGTGCCGGGGAGTGGGCCGGGGTGGCTGATCGTCGTTGCGGGACCGTGACAGTGATCCTCTTGAGTTTGCTATCGCACACCATTAGCTTGCATAAGCAAAGATTCTGTCTGTGACGTAACCAGCAGGACTCCAGGGGGAACAAGGCATGGCACACCGACCACGCAGAGGGGCGGTGGCGTTGCTCGGCGGGCTGATGCTGGCCCTGGCCGCCGTAGCCGCACCGTTTCAGGCCATCGCCGCGGGGACAGCCGAGGCGGCGCCGGCCGCGGCGGGCAGCGGCATGGTGATGGTGCTCGACTCCTCCGGCTCGATGAGCGGGAGTGACGGGGCCGGCAGCACCCGGATCGCCGCCGCCCGTAAGGCCGTGGGCGCCGTCGTGGACGCCCTGCCGGACGGCTATCCGACCGGGTTGCGGGTCTACGGCGCCGACAAACCCAAGGGCTGCGACGACACCCGGCTCGTCCGGCCGGTCGGCGCGCTCGACCGGGCGGGGTTGAAGCGGGCCGTCGCGGGCGTCCGGCCGAAGGGCGACACCCCCATCGGGCTGTCGCTGCGCAAGGCGGCCGATGACCTTCCCCGGCCGGCCGGCGGCTCGGTCGGCAAGCGCACGATCCTGCTGATCTCCGACGGCGAGGACAACTGCCAGGCACCGCCGCCGTGCAAGGTCGCGGCCCAACTCGCCGCGTCCGGCGTCGATCTGCACATCGACGCCATCGGTTTCCAGGTGGCCGGCAAGGCCCGCGCACAGCTGGAATGCATCGCCAAGGCCGGCAACGGCCGTTACTACGACGCCCCGGACGCCCGGGCGCTCGCCCGCCAGCTCCAGCGGGCCGGCCAACTCTCCGCGGAGGGCTACCGGTTCAAGGGGAAGCAGGTCCGCGGCACGGCGACGAAGAGCAGCGCCCCGCACCTCGTTCCCGGTCAGTACCTGGACTCCATCGGGCCCAACGAGGAGCGCTTCTACGCGGTCGATCTGGACGCCGCCTCGACGGCCGATTTCTCGGCGACCGTGGTGCCGCAGGCCGGGGCGACCGTCGGCCTCCTCGACACCGTGCGCACCCGGATCGCCTACAGCACCGACAGCGCCTGTGAGTCCAGTACCGCGATGTTCGGGCAGTCGGAGGGCGCCACGCCACTGACGTCCGCCGTCAGCCGGGTCCCCTCGGAGACGGGCACAGGTACCTGCGACAAGGCGGGCCGGTACTGGCTGGTCGTCGAGCGCAAGGCCGCCGAGGGTTCGGACGCCGCGCGCTGGCCGATGGAGCTGACGTTTCACGTGGAACCACGACTGACGAAGGGCGTCACCCCCGCACAGTCGGAGCCCGAGTACGGCGCGGGGGGCAAGGACGCGACCCTGCCCACCAGCGAGCCCCGGGACGTCACCGGCGGCACCGGCTTCAACGACGCGCGCACCTTGCACCCGGGCGTCTGGCGGGACAGGCTCCTTCCGGCCCAGACCCTTTGGTACAAGGTTCCGGTCGGCTGGGGACAGCAGCTGCGCTACGACGTGGAGTTCGCCAACGAACCGACGGTGAGGGGCCACAGCGCCACCACCTCGTTCGGTGGCACCCAGGTCTACACGCCGGCCCGTACGCCGGTCGGCAGCGGCACCGGGGAGTTCGACGTCTCGGTGCCGTACGACGGGCGGCCGGCCTCGCTCGCCATGGGCACTGTCCCGGTCGCCTGGACCAACCGCTACGAAGGCCACCCCAACGTCATTCCCGTGCACCAGAAGGGCGACTTCTACCTCGCCGTGACGCTGGGCGCCAAGGCCGCCGAGATCGCCCAGAACCCGCGCATCGGTGTGGTGCTGAGGGTCGCGGTGCTGGGCAAGGAGAAGGCCGGTCCCGAGGCCGGCGCGGCCACCGTCACCGGTGCTGCCTCCGGGCGGACTCCCGGGGCCCGGACGGACGGTGCCGCACAGGACGGTGGAGGATGGTCCACAGGACGCGTCGTGGCCGTTGCCGTCGGTGCAGTGGGGGTCCTGTTGCTGGCCGGTCTGGCACTGGCCTACGTACGGGCCCGCCGGAAACCGTCGGCCGGCGGCGGGAATTCGGATCCGAAGAGGGGTGGCTCGTGGTGACCGTACGCACGGCGAGGCGGACCGTGTTTCACGTGAAACACGGCGGACGGGCGGCCGCCGCGCTGACGGCGCTGGCCGCGGTCGCCGTACTGCCCGGGGCGGTGGGCGTGGCCTCGGCCGCGACCGTGCCCGGCTACCGGACGGCGGACGACGCCACGGCGGTCAAGGGCAGCCCCAGCCGGGCGGACGCCCCCGAGCTCAAGCCCGGGCTGCACACCGACACTCTTCGGCGCGGCCAGCAGAAGTACTACGCGGTCACCCTCGACGCCACGACCAATGCCTACTTCTCGGTGGTCGCCGCGCCCCGGCCCGGCACCAAGGTCGAGGACTACAAGGACCAGTTCACCGTCAGCGTCCAGGACAGCAGCGGCCAGCCCTGCGGCACGGATGCGACACCGTCCTTCCACGGCGGCGGAATGGCGTATCCGATCGCCGACTACGCCACCCGCCGCATCGGTAGCGACCGCACCCAGTGCCAGAAGGCCGGGCCGTACTTCGTCGTGCTCACCCGGGAGGGATCCGTGACCTCGGGGCCCGACGCCTGGCCGGTCGAGCTGGACTACCTGGAGGAGCCCCCGATCAAGGGCAGTACCCCTCCTCGTCCGCAGCCGGGCACCTGGTCCACCGCCACGCCCCCTGCACGGACCGCCCCCACCAAGCGCCGGGCCAAGGGCGGCACCGGTTTCAACGACGCGGGCCCGGTCGCCACCGGCGTGTGGAAGGACCACATCGAGCCGGGCGAGACCCGCTTCTACCGCGTTCCGGTGGACTGGGGCCAGCAACTCAACCTCAGCGCGGAGCTGCCCAACTCGACCACCGGCACCTCGCGTTTCCTCGCCAACGCGCTCGGGCTGAGCGTCTACAACCCGGCCCGTGGTGCGGTCGGCAACGACAGTTTCGTCGCGTACGACAACGGGGCCGCCGCGAAGAAGTTCACCGCCCCCGTCGACTACGGCAACCGCTTCAACCCGACCGACGCGGTCAGCGCGATGCGTTTCGCCGGCTGGTACTACCTGGAAGTGAGCCTCAACCCCAACACCGCCCCGTACTTCGCCAAGGGCGCCGACCTCACGCTGCGGGTGGACGTCCGCCAGAAGCCCAAGCCCGGCCCTGAATACGCCTCCCCCACCCAGGACTTCTCCGTCACACCCGACGACCGGGAGGCAGCGCGGAACGGCCGCAGCGCACAGGAGGACTCGGCGCGGAGCGGCACCCTGATGACGGTCGCGTACGCCGGGATCGGCACGGGCGTGGTGCTGCTGACCGGGCTCGGGGCGTGGACGCTGGTGGCCAGGCGGTCCGCGGCGGCCGGCCCGCCGGCTCAACGGTCGTTGGAGGAGCGACAGTTCGGCCCTCCGGGAGGCCGGTGAGTCGCGGGGTCCGGACGGTCCGGGCGCGGCCTCAGGCCGAGAGCAGCGCCCAGACGCCGACCGCGATGCACAGCAGCGCCACGATCAGCACCGGGACCGCGACCTTCGGGGGCGGTCCCGGCTTGCGGTACGGGGCGGGCGGCGCCACGGCCGGAGCGGCGGCCGGCACACCGGCCGGCGGCTGCCCGGGGACCAGGTGCGGGCCCGCCGTGTAGGGACGGGTGGCGGCCGCCTCGGGGCGGACCGCGGCGGTCGGTTCGTACGCCGGCACCGGAGGCGGCGGGGGCGTCGCGGGGACCGGCCGGGGCAGGGGAGCGGGCGTCGGCGGGGTGGTCGGCTCCGGCGGGGTGCGCGGTTCCGGCGGGGCGAGCGGGAAGCTGTCGGTACCGGCGAAGGAGCTCCGCCCGGCCGCCCCGGGGCCGGTGAGGGTGCCGCGCCCGGCCGTCCCGGCACCGGCCGTCCCGGAACCGGCCGTCCCGGCACCGGCCGCCGCGGGTCCGTCGTCCTGCGTGGGCTCGTCCGGCCCGTCGGTCGCCAGCGGCCCGTCCGGCCCGAAGCCGGCCGGCAGCGGCCCGATGTGGTCGAAGACCTCGACGACCTCGTCCTCGACCGTCGCCTCCGGCAGCAGCTCGACCACCGACAGGATCGCCTTGCGCGCCCCGGTGGCCGTCTTGAACCGCGCGTCCGGGTTCGGGTGCACCAGGGACGCCAGCACCTGCCACAGCGGTTCCGGTACGCCCTCGGGCGCGTTCGGGATCCCGTCGGCGAAGTGCCCGATCAGCGCCTCCGGATCCGGTTTGACGCCGGTGAGCAGGTAGATCGCGACCAGTCCGACCGCGAACAGGTCGCCGGGGAAGTCCGGTTCGGCACCCAGCAGCTGCTCCGGAGCGAAGTAACCGGGCGTCCCCACCACGTAGTTGGCCTCGGTCAGCCGCGGCTCGCCCTTGCGCATCGCGATGCCGAAGTCCGACAGCCGCAGATGCGGACGGCCGGTGCCGGTGGCCTCCAGCAGGATGTTCGCCGGCTTGATGTCGCGGTGCACCACGCCCTCGGCGTGCACCGCGGTCAGCCCGGCCAGCAGCTGGTCCAGCAGCGTGCACACGAACCGCGCCGGCAGGGGCCCGTAATCGCCGGTCAGATGGGCCAGCGAGCCGCCGCTCACCAGGTCCATGGTGAACAGCACCTTGTCGTCGTCCGCCGCCCAGCTCGCCGGGGCCAGCACATGCGGATGGTCGATCCGCAGTGCCTGTTCACGGACGAAGCGCAGCAGCGTGTGCGCATCGCTCTGCTGGAGCACCTTCGCCGCCACATAGCGCCGCCGCCGGTGGTCCCAGGCGCGCCAGACCGCGCCCACCCCGCCGCGCCCGATCGGGTCGATCAGCTCGTACCGGCCGGCGAAGATCTCACCCATTGCGCCCCGTCCGCTTCCTGTACCCGCGAAGTCCCCTGTGGCTAACTCTGGTGCGCCTCGTAGTGGGCGACCGCGTCCGCGGTGCGACCGGCACCGTAGACCCGGAGGAACTCTGCCAGTTCGGGGTGAGTGGGGGCGAGGGTGTTCGCGGCATCGATGATGTCCCCGGCGTCGGAGACCGAGCGCAGCAGCGACTGGATCTCGCGGACCACCCGGCGGACCGTGGTCGCCCCCGTCGACGACGTCTGCTGCGCGGTGTTGTTCAGCACCGAGCCGCCGGCCGTCTTCTTGATCTCGTCCATGCGGTCGGTGGCCTCGGCGGCGCTGACGCTGCCGTCCGCGACCTGGCCCGACAGCTCCTGCAGCGCCTGGACCCGCTGCACCACGGCCGGGTTGCCTATCTTCGCCCGCTGCCCGCTCATCAGCTGGGAGAGCATCGGGGCCGAGAGCCCGAGCACGGCGGCGAGCCGGGCCTGGTTGAGGCCGAGGTCGTCGATGAGTCGGCGGAACAGCGCGCCCAGAGGCTCCCCGTACCAACTGCGCTGCAGCTCCCGGGCCCGCGCGGTGGCTTCCTGCTGTGCTGCGTCCATACCGTCTCCCCTGTCTCCCCGATCGCTTCGCTGCCGCGAATCTCGCGAAGCATCCTACGGAGAGCGACGGTGTGCGGCGATACCCGGTCGGGAAAGCGCCCGGACACCGGGTACCCTGGTGCGCGAAGGGGCCTTAGCTCAGTTGGTAGAGCGCTGTCTTTGCATGGCAGATGTCAGGGGTTCGACTCCCCTAGGCTCCACTCCCCAAGCCCTTCCGGTCGGCGTCATTGCTGGTCAGAAGGGTTTTTTGCTGCCCTGGGGGATTGACGGGCCATCATCGCCGTCCGCGTGCGGGGCCGGCGGACGCCGGCAGGCGAACGGGCCGCGCCCGCCGCCCCGCGGACGGGGTGGGGACGCGGCCCGGTGTGCTGTGGCGGTGCCCGGCGTCAGGCCGTGCTGCCCCCGCCGCGCTCATCGGCCTCTTCCTGCTTGGCCTGGACCTCGGGATCGAGCGCGGCACCCTCGCTGCCGTCGACCGCGCTCAGCCCGCCGCGGTCGCCGACCTCGGTGGGGGCCGGCGGCTCGACCAGCCAGTCCGGGTTGGCCTGCTTGTCCCACCACTTCCATGCGACGACCGCACCGGCGGCAAGGACGCCCAGCACGGTGAGGCGCTTGACGAGCTTGCCCCGCCGGGCGCGGCGGCAGTGCTTCTTCTGGAGCTTGGCGATCTCCTTGGCGGTCACCTGGCCGCGCAGCGCGGCGAGCGCGGCGGTACCGCGGGCCACGGCTTCCTCGCGTACCGGATCGGTCGCGGCGCGGGCACTGCTCACGGCGTGCTCCAGCCGTGGTGCGGTGTAGTCGGCGGCCTGGCGGGCCGCCTTGCGGGTCCGGCGCGCCGCCCGGTTCGCCGCCGCGTCCACCTTGGGCGGCAGGGCGCCGCGGGCGTGCTCGATGCGCGGGTGCAGATGGGCGTCGTACTGCACTCGGGCCTGGTGGGCGGCCTCGGCCACCTTGGGGGCCATGCGCGTACGGGCCTCGTGCGCGTAGTGCACGGCGGCATCCTTGGCCGTACCGGCATACGGAGCCACCGCCTCCGCGGCGTGCCGCACGCTGTCCCTGGCCGAACTGGTCGCGGTGCGCACGCTGTCCTTGCGGGTCACGGGATCCTCCTCCTCGGTGGCGTGTCCGGGGGGCTCGGGGGGTCGGTTCCCCTTGTCTGCTATGTCGCCTGTCCACCCGTTGGAAGATCATGCCCGTTCGCGCGACATACGGCATGCGCAAGGTGGCATACGGGTCAATACCGGACACTTCCGGAGCTCTGTGGACGACGATGCCACGCTTTGCCGCCGACCGCGCCCGAAATCAGTGCGAAGCCCGGTAAGAGGTGGTGGTCCGGCGCCGGGAGGGGTTCTTCGTGCGAGGATCGGGGGCCCGTCAGCAAAGACTCATGGAAGGTTGATCGTGGCTGAGCAGCTGTACGCCACCCTGAAGACGAACCAGGGCGACATCGAGATTCGGCTCCTGCCGAACCACGCACCCAAGACGGTCAAGAACTTCGTCGAGCTCGCCAAGGGTGAGCGGGAGTGGACGAACCCGGAGACCGGGCAGAAGACCACCGCCCCGCTGTACGACGGCACCGTCTTCCACCGGGTGATCAGCGGCTTCATGATCCAGGGCGGCGACCCGCTGGGCAACGGCACCGGCGGCCCGGGCTACGAGTTCGGCGACGAGTTCCACCCCGACCTGGCCTTCGACAAGCCGTACCTGCTGGCCATGGCCAACGCCGGCCCGGGCACCAACGGCTCCCAGTTCTTCGTCACGGTCTCCCCGACCGCCTGGCTGACCGGCAAGCACACCATCTTCGGCGAGGTCAGCAACGAGGCCAGCAAGAAGGTCGTGGACGCCATCGCCACCACCCAGACCAACCCGCGCACCGACCGTCCGGTCCAGGACGTGGTGATCGAGTCGGTGGTCGTCGAGACCCGCTGACCCACGGTGCCGCCGGGCCCGGCCCGGGAACCATTGCGCCCCGGCCCCGTCCGGGGAACCATTGCGCCCCGCCTGGACGTACATCAGGCGGGGCGCGCAGCTCGTCCGGGGGTGGTGGTCGGGCGGCGGGCGGGAGGGGCGGTGTGTTTCGATGCCCGTGTTTTTCGATGCCGCCCGGTGGACGTTGAAGAGGACGAGGGGACCGATGGACCAGGTGCCAGGCAGCCCGCAGGAGCCGCAGGACGCGCGGGGCGACGACGGCCTGCCCGGCTGCTACCGCCACCCGGACCGTCCCAGCGGCATCCGCTGTACCCGGTGCAACCGCCCGATCTGCCCCGAGTGCATGGTCAGCGCCTCGGTCGGGTTCCAGTGCCCGGACTGCGTACGCGGCGGCAGCGGCACCGGCCATTCCCCGCGGGCGACCGCCCCGCGCACGCTCGCGGGCGGCACGGTCGCGGCCGACCGGCGGCTGATCACCAAGATCCTGCTGGGGCTGAACGCCGCGGTGTTCGTGGCCGTGCTGGCAACCGGCGGCCCGACGAGCCCGCTGCCCGACCGGCTCGATCTGCTGGGCCTGGCCTTCGACCCGGCCCGCTACCAGCTCGTCGGGGTCGCCGAGGGCGAGTGGTACCGCCTGCTGACCGCGATGTTCCTGCACCAGCAGGTCGCGCACATCGCGTTCAACATGCTCTCGCTGTGGTGGCTGGGCCCACCGCTGGAGGCGGCGCTCGGCCGGCTGCGGTTCACCGCTCTGTACCTGCTCTCCGGCCTGGGCGGCAGCGCCCTGTCGTACCTCCTCGCCGCCCAGAACCAGCCCTCGCTGGGTGCCTCCGGCGCGATCTTCGGGCTGCTGGGGGCGACCGCGGTGCTGATGCGCCGGCTGAACTACGACATGAAGCCGGTGCTGATCCTGCTCGCCCTCAACCTGGGCTTCACGTTCCTGTGGCCGCACATCGCCTGGCAGGCGCACGTCGGCGGGCTGATCGTGGGCGCCGCGGTGGCGTTCGGGATGGTGCACGCACCGCGTGACCGCCGGAACGCGGTGCATGTGGCGACGTGTGCGGTGGCGGTGCTGGCGATCGCCGCGGTGGTGTGGGTACGGACCCTCCAGCTGGTGGGCTGAGGGCCGTCACCCACACGTTGTCCACAGTGCGTGGCCGATCTTGTGCAAGCTGTGCGGAACTCTGCTTCCGGACCGCTGTGACCTGCGTTTCCGCAGGAAGGAGCGGGGAGGAGGCGGCCGGGTCCGAGGGCCCGGCCGATCACACCGGCGTCAACCGCCGGAGGGTTATCCACAGATCTTCTGAAGTTTTCCCCGGCTGTGGATAACCGTGTGGATGGCCTTGGGCAGGGCTTGCGCTACTTCCACTGAGTGGATACGCCGAAGCCCACCGCGATGAAGCCGAAGCCGCAGACGATGTTCCAGTTGCCCATGGCCGCGATCGGCAGATCGCCCTCGGACACGTAGAACAGCACGATCCACACAAGACCGATCAGGAACATCGCCAGCATCACAGGCGCCACCCAACCCCGACCGGAGTTCATCTTCAGGTTGGTGGTCTTCGCCGGCGGCGGCGTGAAATCGTCCTTCTTGCGGATCCGTGACTTCGGCACGAGGAACTCTCCTGTCGATGCGCTGCGGTGTGCGCCGGGCGCGGACGCGATGGGGTCGGATTCCTTTCCCGGGCGTCCGTTAGCGTAGTGCTTCCGCGGCGTCGTAAGGAGTAAGGGTACGTTGAGCAATCCCGCCGACCCCTCCGGCCTTCCCCGCCGTGCCCGTCTGCGGCCCGTCCGGCTGCTGACGCTCGTGGTCTTCGCACTCGCCGGGCTGCTGTTCTGGCTGAGTTTCGACACCGCGCGGGGCACCAACCTGCGCTCCGACGACTCCATGCTGCGCCTCTCCGACCTCATCCAGGAACGCAGCCACAAGAACGGCGTCCAGGACGACCGCAACGCCACCCTGCGCGAGGAGGTCGACGGCCTCGCCCGGCGCGACAACGGCAGCTCCAAGGCCGAGGACGCCAAGCTGCGGGCGCTGGAGAAGAGCGCCGGCACCAAGCCGGTGTCCGGCCAGGGCGTGACGGTCACGCTCATGGACGCCCCGCCGAACGCCACCGCCAAGATCCCCGGCGTCCCCGAGCCGCAGCCCAACGACCTGGTCATCCACCAGCAGGACCTCCAGGCCGTGGTCAACGCCCTGTGGCACGGCGGCGCCAAGGGCATCAAGGTCATGGACCAGCGGCTGATCTCCACCAGCGCGGTCCGCTGCGTCGGCAACACCCTGATCCTCCAGGGCCGGGTCTACTCCCCGCCGTACAAGATCACCGCGGTCGGCGACCGCGAGGCGCTCACCAACGCGCTGACCGCCTCCCCCGCCATCCAGAACTACCTGCAGTACGTCAACGCCTACGGCCTGGGCTGGAAAGTCGACCAGCGCGAGGCGGTGACTCTGCCCGGCTACTCCGGCACAGTGGATCTCCACTACGCACAGCCTGTGAAGCCGTAAGCCGTGCCCGCGGGCCGGCGGGAGGGGCGGGCCGGATGACGCTGCGGAGCCGGACGACGGCGCGATGGATCGTACGGACGCTCAGCGAGATCTGCCTCACCGCCGGCGCACTGATCGTCCTCTTCGTGGTCTACCTGCTCTTCTGGACCGGCGTACGGGCCGACAGCGCCATGGACGGCGAGATCGGCAAGCTCCACGACCGGTGGTCGTCCGGAGCGGCGGCCGCCCCCGACCGCACGCCGCCGCCCGGGGAGAGCCCCACCCCGGCCCCGCCACCCCGCCGCTACCGGCCGGGCGACTCCTTCGCCGTGATGTACATCCCGCGCTTCGGCGCCGACTGGGCCAAGCCCGTCCTGGAAGGCACCGCGACCGGCACCCTCCAGCGCGGCCTCGGCCACTACGCCCGCACCGCCCGCCTCGGCGACCTCGGCAACTTCGCCGTGGCCGGCCACCGCCGCACGTACGGCGACCCGTTCAAGGACTTCCCCGAGCTGCGGCCCGGGGACGCGGTGGTCCTGAGCGACGGCACGACCTGGTTCACCTACCGCATCGACAACCGCCCGTACACGACGCTGCCGAGCGACATCGGCGTGATCGACCCGGTGCCGCGGAAGTCCGGCTTCAACGGCCCGGGCCGCTACCTCACGCTGACCACCTGCGAACCGGAGTGGGGCCACAGCCACCGGCTGATTGCCTGGGCCCACCTGGATTCCACCCAACCCGTCGCCCAGGGAAGGCCGTCGGCTTTGACCGGCTGACCCACCCGCCCCCGCCCTCGCCCCTTACTCTGGTGTCGCAATCGACATCGTCATCGGCATCGGCAAGGGGACAGCGACAGCATGTACGGCTGGATCTGGCGGCATCTGCCGGGCAACACATGGGTGAAGGCGCTGATTTCCATGGTGCTCGTACTGGCGGTCGTCTTCGTGCTCTTCCAGTACGTCTTTCCGTGGGCGGAGCCGCTGCTGCCCTTCAATGACGTCACTGTCGACGAAGGGATGGCTGCCCTCTGATGACCGCACGGATTCTCGTCGTCGACAACTACGACAGCTTCGTCTTCAACCTCGTCCAGTACCTCTACCAGCTCGGCGCCGAGTGTGAGGTGCTGCGCAACGACGAGGTCGCGCCCCGGCACGCCCAGGACGGCTTCGACGGCGTACTGCTCTCGCCCGGCCCCGGTACCCCCGAGCAGGCCGGCGTCTGCGTCGACATGGTCCGGCACTGCGCGGACACCGGCGTCCCGGTCTTCGGCGTCTGCCTGGGCATGCAGTCGATGGCGGTGGCCTACGGCGGAGTGGTGGACCGGGCGCCCGAGCTGCTGCACGGCAAGACCTCCCTCGTCGAGCACGGCGGCAAGGGCGTCTTCGCCGGACTGCCCTCGCCGTTCACCGCGACCCGCTACCACTCGCTGGCCGCCGAACCCGCCACCGTCCCGGACGCGCTGGAGGTCACGGCCCGCACGCACGACGGCATCATCATGGGCCTGCGGCACCGCCAACTCCCGGTCGAGGGCGTGCAGTTCCACCCCGAGTCGGTGCTGACGGAGTGGGGACACCGGATGCTGGCCAACTGGCTCGTCGAATGCGGCGACGCAGGAGCAGTGGAGCGCTCGACGGGGCTCGCCCCGGTGGTCGGCAAGGCCGGCGCGTGACCGACCTACGCCCCGAGCGTGAAGGGAGATCCTACGAGCCGTACGGGCCGGAACAGCCGTACGCGCCGCAGGACCCGGCCGGGCAGCTGGACCCGCTCGGGCAGCCCGACGCGTTCGAGGCGGCGGTGGGTCGGCTCAGCGACCCGCTGAACGACCCCCTGCCGAGCCAGGAAGCGCCGCCGCCCGGCACCGGCCGCCGACGGCGCCACGCGGCCCCACCGGCCGACGAGGGGCCGTCCTCGCCATGGTTCCGCCCCCACCAGGAGCCGCAGCCCCCGTCCCCGCCCCGGCCCGACCCCGGGACGCCGCGGTCCTACGGCCCGGACCCCGCCGCCTACGGCCAGGCGTACGGCCCCCGCACCCGGTCCGGCGGCCCCGCCCCGGCCGCGCGCGAACCGATACCCGGGCCGCATGCCGCAGCCACGCCCCCGACGGCGCCCGCCCCCGTCCCGGCCGCGCCCGCCGCGCCGGCGCCCGCTGCGAGGCCGCGGCGGGACGACGACGAGACCATGGCACTGCGCCAGGCGGACAAGGCCGCAATGGCCGGCCGGGACGCCGTTTCACGTGAAACCGACGCCGTTTCACGTGAAACAGGGGACGGTGTTTCACGTGAAACCACGACCACGACCTCCCGCGCGCCGGAGACGCCCGCGCCCGGCGGCCGGGCGGCCCGCCGTAAGGCCGCTCAGGAGGCCGCGAAGAGAGGCGGACGGCGCGGCCGTCACAGCGGCGCTGCCCCCGCTGCCACGGCCTCCGAACCGACCCGCCCCCTCTCCCGCGTGGAAGCCCGCCAGGCCGCCCGTGCCGCGAAGGACAGCCCCAGCCTGATCGCCAGCCGCGCGCTGGGCGAGGTGTTCATCACCCTCGGTGTGCTGATGCTGCTGTTCGTCACCTACCAGCTGTGGTGGACGAATGTGCGGGCCGAGGAGGAAGCCGGCGGCGCCGCCACCAACCTCGAGCACGAGTGGAACAAGGGCGGTGCGGAGAAGAAGAACCTCGCCGTCGGCGAGCGCTTCGGGATCATGTACATCCCCAAGCTCGATGTGAAGGCGCCGATAGCGCAGGGCACCGACAAGCATGCCGTGCTGGACCACGGCATGGTCGGTCACTACGACAAGAGCAGTGGGATCAAAACGGCGATGCCCTGGGACAAGAAGGGCAACTTCGCGCTCGCGGCCCACCGCAACACCCATGGCGAGCCGTTCCGTTACATCAACCGGCTCGTCAAGGGCGACAAGATCATCGTCGAGACGAAGGCCGCGTACTACACGTACGAGATGGAGAGCGTGCTCCCGCAGACGTCGCCCAGCAACACCAGCGTGATCGGGCCGGTGCCGCCCGGTTCGGGCTTCACCAAGCCCGGCCGCTACATCACCCTGACGACCTGCACCCCGGAATTCACCAGTACCTTTCGGTTGATCGTCTGGGGCAAGATGGTCGACGAGCGGCCGCGGAGCAAGGGCAAACCGGAAGCGCTCGGCGGCTAGCGAAAACAAGAGGGGTGCTACGCGGTGACTGCAACCGGAACCGACGAAGAGAGCGACCGGTCCGCGCCGCCGCCCTCGCCACCGCGCCGGGTGCGCCGGACCATCGCGTCCGTCGTCAGCGTCATCGGTGAACTGCTGATCACCGCCGGGCTGATCCTGGGCCTGTTCGTCGCGTACTCGCTGTGGTGGACCAACGTCCTCGCCGACCGCGAGGCGCACAAGCAGAGCGACCAGGTGCGCCGGCACTGGGCCAGCAGCGGCCCCAAGGGGCCCGGGGCGCTGGACACCAAGGACGGCATCGGCTTCCTGCACGTCCCCGCGATGGACAACGGCGAGGTGCTGGTCAAGAAGGGCACCAGCACCGAGGTCCTCAACGAGGGCGTGGCCGGCTACTACACCAAGCCGGTCAAGTCGGCGCTGCCGCAGGACAAGAAGGGCAACTTCACCCTCGCCGCGCACCGCGACGGCCACGGCGCGAAGTTCCACAACATCGACAAGCTCAAGGACGGCGACCCGATCGTCTTCGAGACCAAGGACACCTGGTTCGTCTACAAGGTCTTCGCGGTCCTGCCCGAGACCTCGAAGTACAACGTCGACGTCCTCAACAAGGTCCCGAAGGAGTCCGGCAAGCACAAGGCCGGCCGCTACATCACCCTCACGACCTGCACCCCGGTCTACACCTCGACCTTCCGCTACATCGTCTGGGGCGAGCTGGAACGCACGGAAAAGGTCGACGCGGACCGCACACCGCCGGCCGAACTGCGCTAGCCGCACAGGGCCCGCAACGGCCCCGTACCGCCCGTCCGGCACATGACGAAGCCCCGGCGGCCCTCCAAGGGCTGCCGGGGCTTCCTCGTGATGCTGTGCCGACTGTCAGCCGAACGGTCCGCCGATTATCCCGCCGTTGTCGCCGCCCCCGCCCCCGCCGCCGATGGTGGTCAGCGTCACGGTGGTGGACTTCGGGTCGGACGGGGTGTTGCCCGCGGGGTCCTCATTGATCACCCGGGCGTTGTCGTCCTGCGCACCGGAGATCTGGATGTTGGTGAAGCCGGCCTGCTGCAGCGCCTTCTTCGCATCCTTGAGCTTCTGGCCCCGCACGTCCGGTACCGGCGTCTGCGCGGCCGCCTTGCCGACCGTCAGGTTGACCGTGGAGCCGCTCTTGGCCGGAGTGCCGCCCTGCGGGCTCTGGTCCAGCACCTTGCCGACCTGGCTCGGGTCGGGGGCGTCCTGCTCGGTCTTGGTGACCTGGAAGCCGAGGTCCTTCAGCTGCTTCTCGGCCGCCGCCGCGTCCTGGCCCTTGACGTCCGGCACGCTGACCTTCGGGCTCGCCTTGGCGACGGTGAGGGTGATCTCGGTGTCCTTGGTCGCCTTGCTCTGCCCGTCCGGGTCCTGGCGGATGACGGTGCCCGGCGAACGGTCGGACTCCTCATCGACCCGCTTGACGTTCTCGAAGCCCTTGTTGTGGAGCTCCCGCTCGGCTTCCTCGAACTGCAGGCTCTTGACGTCCGGGACCGGCACCTTGGCCGCCCCCGCGCAGATCGTCACCGTGATCGTGTCGTTCTTCGCGATCTGGGTGTTCGGCTTCGGGGACTGGGAGGTGACCTGGCCCCTCTTGACGTTGGTGCAGGGCTTGCGGCCGGCCGATTCGACCGTGAAGGAGCTGTTCACCCCGGACTGCTTGGCCTCCTGCAGCGTCCGGCCGACGAGGTTCGGGGCGGCGAACTTGGCGTTCTGCTTGCCGCCGGTGAACATCGCCTTACCGATGAAGATCGCGCCGACCAGGACCAGCACCGCCGCGAGGACCAGCAGGATCGTCGAGACGTTGCTCTTCTTCTGGCCGCCGCCGCGGCGGCGGTCGGCCCGCTCGTCGTAGCCGTAGCCGCCGTCGTCCGGGTTCATCGGCGGGAGCATCGTGGTCTGGCCCGCCGGGTCCTGCGCCCGCAGCATCGTCGTGGGCTGGTCCTGGTCGTAGCCGGCCGCGCCCATCGCCGAGGTCGCCGCGACCGGCTGGCCCTCCAGCGCCGCCTCGATGTCGGCGCGCATCTCGTCCGCCGACTGGTAGCGGTAGTCCGGGTCCTTGACCAGCGCCTTCAGGACGATCGCGTCCATCTCCGGCGTGATCTCGGGGTCGAAGTTGCTCGGCTTCTGCGGCTCCTCGCGGACGTGCTGGTAGGCCACCGCGACCGGCGAGTCACCGACGAAGGGCGGCCGCACGGTCAGCAGCTCGTACAGCAGACAGCCGGTGGAGTACAGGTCGGAGCGGGCGTCGACCTGCTCGCCCTTGGCCTGCTCCGGCGAGAGGTACTGCGCGGTGCCGATGACCGCCGCGGTCTGCGTCATCGTCATGCCGGCGTCGCCCATCGCGCGGGCGATGCCGAAGTCCATGACCTTGACCTGGCCGGTGCGCGTCAGCATGACGTTGGCCGGCTTGATGTCGCGGTGGACGATCCCGGCCCGGTGGGAGTACTCCAGCGCCTGGAGGACGCCGGTGGTCATCTCCAGCGAGCGCTCGGGCAGCAGCTTTCTTCCGGAGTGCAGCAGCTCACGCAGCGTCGATCCGTCGACGTACTCCATGACGATGTACGGGATCGAGACACCGTCGACGTAGTCCTCGCCGGTGTCGTAGACCGCGACGATCGACGGATGGTTCAGCGAGGCGGCCGACTGGGCCTCACGGCGGAACCGGGCCTGGAAGGACGGGTCACGGGCGAGGTCCACCCGCAGCGTCTTCACAGCCACGGTGCGGCCCAGGCGGGTGTCATGCGCGAGGTACACCTCGGCCATGCCACCTCGGCCGAGCACCGAGCCCAGCTCGTACCGGCCGCCGAGGCGACGCGGCTCTTCCATAAGCTTCTCCAGCCCTCTCCGTCAGTCCCGACCGCACCCGTGTGTGTGGTCCGGCGGTGTGCTGTCCGGGCTACCGTACCCGGCACGCCCTACCGGACCGGGCCGGAGCCGCAACCTGATATGCGACCGGTATTGGCATGGCCCGGGTCACTTCTCGCCTTCGAGTACCGCCTCCATGACGCGCTTGGCGATCGGAGCGGCGAGCTTTCCACCCGCGATGTCGTTGCGCAGGGTGTCGGATCCCTCAATGACCACGGCGACCGCGACGGGGGTGCCCTTGTCGGTCTTCGCGTAGGAGATGAACCAGGCGTACGGGTTGTCCTTGTTGTTCTCGCCGTGCTGTGCGGTACCGGTCTTACCGCCGACGATGACGCCCGGGATCTGCGCGTTGGTTCCCGTGCCCTCCTTGACCACGGTCTCCATGATGCTCTGGACCTTCTGAGCGTTCTCCGGACTCAGCGGCCGGCTCATCTCCTGCGGCGTGTGCTGCTGGACCACGTTGAGGTTCGGCGCGACCAGCTGGTCGACCATGTACGGCTTCATCAGCTTGCCGCCGTTGGCGACCGCCGAGGCGACCATGGCCATCTGCAGCGGGGTGGCGCGGTTGGAGGCCTGGCCGATGCCCGCCATCGCGTTCTGCGGCCGGTTGTCCGTCGGGTAGATGCTCTCCGCCGCCCGGACCGGGGTGTCGATCTTCGCGTTGTCGAAGCCGAACTTCTCCGCCTCGGCCTTCATCTTCTTGTTGCCGAGGTCCGCGCTGATCTTGCCGAAGACGGTGTTGCAGGAGTACCGCAGCGCCTGCCGCAGGCTGGCGTTCTCACACGGGATGCTGCCCTCGTTCTTCAGCTCGACGCCCGAGGTGTCGGGCAGCGTGTACGGAAGCGGCGAGCGGGTGTCGGCATCGACGTCGTTGTACAGCCCGTTCTCCAGCGCCGCCGAGGCCGTGACGACCTTGAAGGTGGAGCCCGGGGGGTAGGTCTGGCGCAGCGCCCGGTTGAGCATCGGCTCGTCGGGGTTGTTCTTCTTCTGCAGCCCGTTGTACGCCTTGGCGTCCTTGTCGCTCATGCCGGCGAAGGTGGACGGGTCGTACGACGGGGTGCTGGCCAGCGCCAGGATCGCGCCGGTCTCCGGGTTGATCGCGGCGACCGCGCCCTTGCTGTTCCCGAGCCCGTCGAAGGCGGCCTTCTGGGCCTTGGCGTCCAGCGTGGTCACCACGTTGCCGCCCTTCTGCTTGCTGCCGGTGAACATGTCCACCGTGCGGCTGAAGAAGAGCCGGTCGTCGGTGCCGGTGAGGATGCCGTCGTTCAGCTTCTCCAGCTGGTTGGCGTCGAACGCCTGCGAGGCATAGCCGGTGACCGGCGCCCACATCTTGCCGTTCTTGTACGTGCGCTTGTACTTGAAGTCACCGCTGTCGGTGGTCGTCGAGCCGGTGACCGCCTTGCCGTCCACGATGATGTTGCCGCGCGGCGTGCTGTAGCGCTCGATCGCGACCCGGCGGTTGTGCGGGTCGTTCTTCAGTTCGTCTCCCTGGACGAACTGCACCCAGTTGACGCGGACCAGCAGGGCGAGGACGAGCAGGCCGCAGAAGATCGCGACCCGACGCAGGGGCTTGTTCACGGGCGGACCACCTGGGTCATCTCGGCGTCGGTGGACGGTGCGGGGGTCGGCGCCGGGCGCCGCGCGGTGTCGCTGATGCGCAGCAGGATGGCCACCAGCGCCCAGTTGGCGATGACGGAGGAACCGCCCTGGGCCAGGAACGGCATCGTCATACCGGTCAGCGGGATGAGGCCGGTCACACCGCCGGCGACGACGAAGACCTGCAGCGCGAAGGCGCCGGACAGGCCGATCGACAGCAGCTTGCCGAAGGGGTCACGGGCGGCCAGCGCCGTACGGATGCCGCGCTCGATCAGCAGGCCGTACAGCAGCAGGATGGCCATCAGGCCGGCCAGGCCGATCTCCTCGCCGACCGTGGCGAGGATGTAGTCGCTCTTGGGGGCGATACCGCCGATGAGCCGGGAGTAGCCCTGGCCCAGGCCGGAGCCGAGGATGCCGCCGGAGCCGAAGGAGTACATCGCCTGCGCGGTCTCGGTGACACCGCCGTTGAGCAGCTCCAGCGGGTTCAGCCAGTTGTGGACACGCACCTGGACGTGCGACTCGAACGTGGCCACGGCGACCGCGCCGCCCGCGCTGAGCAGCAGACCGAAGACGATCCAGCTGGTCCGCTCGGTGGCGACGTACAGCATGATCACGAAGAGGCCGAAGAACAGCAGCGAGGTACCCAGGTCCGTCTCGAAGACCAGGATCATCAGGCTGAGCGCCCAGATCACCAGGATCGGGCCGAGGTCGCGGCCGCGCGGGAGGTACAGGCCCATGAAGCGGCGGCTGGCCAGCGCCAGCGCGTCCCGCTTCACCATGAGGTAGCCCGCGAAGAAGATCGCGATGATGATCTTGGCGAACTCACCCGGCTGCAGCGAACCGACACCGGGGATGGTGATCCAGATGCGCGCGCCGAAACGGGCCGGGAAGAAGATCGGCGCGATCAGCAGCACCAGCGCGACCACCATCGAGATGTAGGTGTAGCGCTGCAGGACGCGGTGGTCCTTGAGGAAGATCAGCACGCCGAGGAAGAGCGCGACACCCAGCGTCGACCACATCAGCTGCCCCGGCGCCATCGCACCGCCCAGCTGCGGGGTGCTGATCTGCGGCTCCTGGTCCAGGCGCCAGATGAAGACCAGGCCCAGACCGTTCAGCAGGGTGGCGATCGGCAGCATCAGCGGGTCCGCGTACGGCGCCCACTTGCGGACGACGAGGTGGGCGACGCCGGCCAGCAGGCCGAGGCCCAGCGTGTAGCCGAGCACGCCGGCGGGCACGGCCTCTTCCTTGGCCAGCCCGACGTTGATGTACGCGAACACCGGGATCAGCACGGCGAAGACGAGCATCGCCAGCTCGGTGTTGCGGCGGCTCGGGGCTCCGATCGTGCCGATGGTGGTGGTGTTGGTGGTACTGCTCATGAGATCTACGGCCCCCTACGCCCTCACTGCTGGGTGCTGCAATTCTTTTCCAGCTTCTGCTGCTCCTCGGAGGGGGCCTGGCTGGGAGTGGGTGTGGGAGTCGCGGACGCGGGCGCCGACAGCGCCCCCGCCGTACCGGTGCCGGACTTGTCCGTGCTGCCGGGCCTGGTGGTCGGCGTACCGGGCTTGGTCGGCGTGCCGGGCTTCGTGCCGGGCTTGGCGGGCGTGCCCGCCTGGCCCTTGCCCTTGTTGCGCGCCGCTTCGCGCTCGGCGGCCTCCCGCTGCTCCTTGCTGCGGCAGGCGTTGGCCTGCTTGCTCAGCTCGGTGACCTTGTCGCCGCCCTGCAGGCGGCTGTCGACCGCGATCGTCTGCTTGACCTGGTTGCGCTGGTACAGCGGCAGGTACTTGAGTTCGATCTCGGGGTGGTCCTCGTCCACGGCGTTGAGCTTGAACCAGGCGAGGTCCTGGCTGATGCCGCGGTACAGCGCGACGTGGTCGTCCTTGGCACCGACGAAGTACTGGGTCTGCGTCCAGCGGTAGCCCGCGTAGAGCCCGCCGCCGACGACGGCCAGCGCCAGCACGCCGAACAGCGACCGCTTGAGCCACCGCCCGCGCTTGGGCTTGACGAAGTCCTCGTCCATGAACGCGCCGAAGGAGCCCTGCGGCGGACCGCCGACCTCCGGGTCACCGCTCCCGGGCGGCCCGAAGGCACCACCGGGCGCGGACGGCTGCCCGCCCGGACGGCCGAGCTCGGCGGCCCGGGCGGCCGGCGTCTGGAGCGTGCTGGGGTCGTTGAGCTGGTTCTGGTTCTCCGCGACGGCACCGACGATCACCGGGGTGTCGTTGAGCTGCCCGGCCATCGTGTCGTTGCCGTCCACGTCCAGGACGTCGGCGACGATGCAGGTGATGTTGTCCGGGCCGCCGCCGCGCAGCGCGAGCTGGATCAGCTCCTGCACCGTCTCGTGCGGCCCGTGGTAGCCGGCCAGCGTCTCTTCCAGCGTCTGGTGGCTGACGACGCCGGACAGCCCGTCCGAGCAGATCAGATAGCGGTCGCCGGCCCGCACCTCGCGGATCGACAGATCGGGCTCGACGTGATCACCGCTGCCCAGCGCCCGCATCAGCAGCGACCGCTGCGGATGGGTGGTGGCCTCCTCCTCGGTGATCCGGCCCTCGTCGACCAGCCGCTGCACCCAGGTGTGGTCCTGCGTGATCTGGGTCAGCACACCGTCCCGCAGCAGGTACGCGCGGGAGTCGCCGACGTGCACCAGGCCGAGCCGCTGGCCGGTCCACAGCAGCGCGGTCAGCGTCGTCCCCATGCCTTCGAGCTGGGGGTCCTCCTCGACCATCACCCGCAGCTGCTCGTTGGCGCGCTGCACGGCGGTGCCGAGCGAGGTCAGGATGTCCGACCCCGGGACGTCGTCGTCGAGCTGGACGAGCGTGGAGATCACCTCGGAGGAGGCGACCTCACCGGCGGCCTGGCCGCCCATACCGTCCGCGATGGCGAGCAGCCGCGGCCCGGCGTAGCCGGAGTCCTCGTTGCCCTCGCGGATCATGCCCTTGTGCGATCCGGCGGCGAAGCGCAGTGACAGACTCATGCGCACCTCACCCGTCGGCTCGGGGTACAGCCGGTCTCGCCTGGCCACACTGCCCACCCTCCGGTCGGGAGCACGCCCGGGTCCGCCGAGTGGACCGCCGCGGCTCGCTCGCTCCGCTCGCTCATTGTCGTACTACTTCCGCAGCTCGATGACGGTCTTGCCGATGCGGATCGGGGCTCCCAGCGGAATCGGTGTCGGGGTCGTCAGTCGGGTCCGGTCCAGGTACGTGCCGTTGGTGGAACCGAGGTCCTCGACGATCCACTGGCCGTCACGGTCCGGGTAGATCCTGGCATGCCTGCTGGACGCGTAGTCGTCGTCCAGCACGATCGTGGAGTCGTGCGCACGGCCCAGGGAGATCGTCTGGCCTTGGAGGGCGACGGTGGTGCCGGTCAGCGACCCCTCGGAGACCACGAGCTTCGTGGGCGCTCCGCGGCGCTGGCGGTTGCCGCCGCGGCCGCCTTCCTGGCGGCGCTGCTGTTGTTGCTGCGGCGGCGCGGCCTGGCGCTGGGTACGGGCCTCCTGCCCGCCCCGCCGGGCGGCCCCGCGCTGAGTCACGCGGGTGCCGAACAGATCGCTGCGGATGACCTGGACGGCCACGATGACGAACAGCCACAGTACGGCGAGGAAACCCAACCGCATGACCGTGAGGGTCAGCTCTGACATTGCCCCCGCTTCACCCTTCGGCTTGCCGGTAAACGATGGTGGTACTGCCCACGACGATCCGCGAGCCGTCGCGGAGACTAGCGCGGGTGGTGTGCTGCCCGTCTACCACGATGCCGTTGGTAGAACCCAGATCCTGGATCGTGGGGGGCGTTCCGACCCGGATCTCACAGTGACGCCGGGAGACACCCGGGTCGTCGATCCGTACGTCAGCGTCGGTGCTGCGGCCCAGCACGAGCGTGGGGCGCGAGATCTGGTGGCGGGTGCCGTTGATCTCGATCCAGCGCCGGGTCTGCGCGTAGGGCTGCGGCCCTGCACCGGGCGGTGCCGCACGGGGTACGGGCTGTGCGCCGCCGGGAGGCGGGGACGAAGGCATGGGGGGCGGGCTCACGTGGCCGGCGCCGGGACGCGGGCCCTGCGGGACCGCCGAGGCGCGCTGCGCGGCCGCCTGGCCGGGCTGCTCCTGGGACGTGCTGGAGGCGAGGGTGCGGCTGCGCACGCGGTACAGGCCGGTGTCGAGATCGTCGGCCTTCTCCAGGTGGACCTTGATCGACCCCATGAAGGTGTAGCGCTGCTGCTTCGCGTAGTCGCGGACCATGCTCGACAGCTCGTCGCCGAGCTGCCCGCTGTACGGGCTCAGCCGCTCGTAGTCGGGGGCGCTCAGTTCGACGATGAAGTCATTGGGGACGACCGTGCGGTCGCGGTTCCAGATGGTGGCGTTGTTGTCGCACTCGCGCTGCAGCGCGCCGGCGATCTCGACGGGCTGCACCTCGGACTTGAACACCTTGGCGAAGGTGCCGTTGACGAGACCTTCGAGACGCTGCTCGAAACGCTTCAGTACTCCCACGGGGCACCTCCTTCCTCAGTCTCCGTCGGTGTCGTCCTGATCGGGTGGTCCTGATACTGCTTACTGATCGTATCCACG
Organism: Streptomyces bugieae; assembly: GCF_036352915.1. NCBI lineage: Bacteria > Bacillati > Actinomycetota > Actinomycetes > Kitasatosporales > Streptomycetaceae > Streptomyces > Streptomyces bugieae. Next base: position 9,441 of record NZ_JAZBJP010000007.1, on the reverse strand, counting down.
CCTTGGGAAATCGGCTGGTTCCCCTTTCCCGCCTTGAGGACGAGTGTCGCCTCTCACAGGGTTGCCCGGTGCCTGTCCGCTCCTTGCCCGCTGCTCGTGCACTGCGATCGTAGATGTGCCCCGATGACAGTGTCCCGCAACCGCCGAGCACTCCGGGCGGCCGGGGCCGCAGTCGGACCGGGCCCCGGACACCCTGCCCGGCAGGTGGCTCCGCACGCCACCTCACGACTCCGTGCGTCACCTCACGGCCCTGCCTGTCCCCGTATGTGGTGCTGCATGTCACCTCGTAGGTGGTGCTGCACGTCACCTCCCGGTGGTGCAGGTCACCTCACAGTTGTGTCCGCCGGCTCCCGGCGCCGCACGCCCTTGTACGGCGCTGCACGGGCCGGGGACCCCGCCCGGGTCCCAGGAGACGCGGGCGGGGAGGGGCCCGGGGGAAAGGCGTGTGAACCCACCCCGGCCAGCGTGCTAATGTTCTGGATGTCGGCAGGCGCTCGCACAAGACCCGGACAGAACAACCCGGATCGCGTGAGAGAATCAACCGGCAGCACCCATGCGCGGGTGGCGGAATAGGCAGACGCGCTGGATTCAGGTTCCAGTGCCCGAAAGGGCGTGGGGGTTCAACTCCCCCCTCGCGCACAGATGAGACCCCCGGTCTCCGGAGAAATCCGGCGACCGGGGGTCTTTCGTTGTTCCTGCACAGGTTGCCTTCCTCACATTGTTGCCTCGGTCACCTTCACGGCCGGGGTGGGGTCTGGGCGAGGGGTCGGGCACGGCTTGTGTGGCCTCCGTCACGGTCGCAGGGGTACGGCTTCACGGATGTCGTCAGGCCGTAGCGAGTCCGTCACGGCCGTGCGGAAGGCGTGGATCCGGGCGGTCTCGCGTGCGGTGTGGTGGACGAGGCCCAGGACGGAGTCGGGGAGTCCGGTCACCGGGACGAAGGTGAGGTCGCGCCTGCCGTGGTAGTCCGCGGTGGGCCGGCACAGCAGCATCGCCCCGCGTCCGGCCGCGGTGAGGGTGAGGCCCTCCTGGAGGGTGCTGATCCGCGGCCCGGCCGGTATGGGACGGCCCTGCGGTGTGGCGGCCGGGGCATGGGCCGCGCGCCAGTAGGGCGGCGCCGGGCCGTCCGGGGAGATCAGCGGGACGCCGGCAAGCTCCTCGGCGCCGATCGCGGTCCGGGACGCCAGGGGATGCCGTACGGACACCGCGAGGGTCTGCTGCTGGGCGGAGAAGACCGGGCCGAGGGTGAGGTCCGGCTCGGCCATGGGCAGCAGCGTCACGGCGACGTCGACCGCACCGCTGCGCAGCGCACCGAACGGATCACACAGGGGGATCTCGACGATTTCGGTGGCGCAACCGGGGTGACGGCGCTGGAAGGTGTCGATGGCCCGCATGATCCGGTCGTCCGCGGTCCCCTGGAACCCGATCGTCAGCCGCCCTTCGACGCCCCGGGCGGCACTGCGGGCCTGCTCCACGCTGGCACGCAGGGCGTCGTACGCGGGGCGCAGCGACGTACGGAACTCCTCGCCGAGCGGGGTCAGCCGGACCCGGCGGCTGGTGCGGTCGACGAGGCGGGCGCCGATCCGCGACTCCAGGGAACGCAGCAGCTGGCTGACGCGGCTCTGCGAGACGTACAGCCGCGCGCCGGTACGCCCGAAGTGCAGTTCCTCGGACAGCACGAGGAAGCACTCCAGCTCGCGGAGTTCGAGGCCGGGGGCAGCGGTCATGAGGTGTACCCACTCGTGGGATCGATGAGTTCTGCTCATAGAAGCGTGAGGAGTTGGCCGTTGTTCCCCGACGGGCGCGCGCATTGGCTGGGGGCATGACGAACAGTGAGGACGGGCCGGCGGTGAGCCCGGCGGTGGCGCACGTGGGGGAGGCTGCGGGGAAGCCCGTGGAGGTGACGGGCCGCGAGCGGCAACGACGGTCCCGGTGTGGGGAGTTGGGCGGCGGGAGGGCGGCCGGGCGGGGCGGCGGCTGGCCGGCCGTGGCGGCGCTGGCGGCGGCGACCTTCACGGTCGTCACGTCCGAGATGCTGCCCGTCGGGCTGCTGACCCCGATCGGCCGGGAGCTGCGGGTCTCGGACGGTACGGCGGGGCTGACGCTGACCGTGACCGGTCTGGTGGCCGCGGTGGCCGCGCCGCTGCTGACGCTGCTGCTGGGGCGGCGGGACCGGCGGGCGGTCTTGGCCGCTCTGATGGCCACGCTGACGGCGGCGAACCTGCTCGCCGCGTACGCCCCGAACGTCGCGGTGCTGCTGGTGGCCCGGGTGCTGGTGGGGCTGGGGATGGGAGGGGTGTGGGCGATCGCGGCGGGGCTCGCGGTGCGGCTGGTGCCCGCGCACCGCGTCGCGGCGGCCACGTCCCTGGTCTTCAGCGGGGTCGCGGCGGCCTCGGTGCTGGGGGTCCCGGCCGGTACGTCCCTGGGCGAACTGGGCGGCTGGCGCACCGCGTTCGTGGGGATGGCCGCGGTGTGCGCGCTGGTGGCGCTCGCGCTGGCCGTCCTGCTGCCGCCGCTTCCGGAGTCCGCCGCGGTCCGCCTCGGCGGGGTGCTCGGGCTGCTGCGCGGCGCGCCCGTACGGACCGGGCTGGTGCTGGTGGCGCTCCTGGTGACGGGCCATTTCGCGGCGTACACATATGTGCGGCCGGTGCTGGAGCACGTGGCCGGTGTGCAGCCGGGCCACATCAGCACGCTGCTGCTGGCCTTCGGCCTCGCCGGTCTGGCCGGGAACTTCGGGGCGGGGGCCGGGGCGGCGCGGTCCCCGCGCGCGACGCTGCTGGTGATCTGCGGGGTGCTCGCCGGAACGGTCCTGCTGGTGCCGCTGCTGGGGCGGGGCACCGGGCCGGCCGGGCCGGCGGTCCTGATGGCCGTATGGGGTCTGGCCTACGGGGGCGTCTCGGTCAGCACCCAGACCTGGCTGACGGCGGCCGCACCCGGTGCGCGGGAGGCCGCCTCCGCGCTGTTCGTGGCGGTGTTCAACGGGGCCATCGCCCTGGGCGCCCTCCTGGGCGGCCGGGCCGCGGACGGCTGGGGGCCGGCCGGTGTGATGTGGCTGGGCGGCGCACTGGCGACGGGCGCCTTGGTGACGTTGTCCCGTTCCTCGTGAGGCGTGCTTCGTGGGGCGCGTTTTGTGAGGCGTGCTTCGTGAGGCGTGTTTCGTGAGATGTGTTTCGTGAGGCGCGCTTTGTGGGGCGTGCTTCGTGAGGCGTGCTTTGTGGGGAGCGTTTCGTGAAGCGCGTCGGCGGGCCCCCGCCGCGGGTTCCGGGCGCTGTGGCGTGCTCGGAGCCCGCGGCTGGGCGGTCCCGTTTCCGGGGTTCCGGGGGCTCGGGCCCGAGTTCGGGGCCCGGCTCCCGTTCTCAGGCGGCGAGGCGCGCGACGAGGGCCTTGGCCTTGGCGGCGGCCTCCTCGTGGGCCTTGTCGCGGGAGGTCTCGTACAGCGGCACCAGGTCGGCCATCGCCGGGTTGACGGGGGCCATGGTCAGCTCGGGGACGATGAACTCGACGTCCAGCCCCATGCCGCCGCCCAGCACGGCCTCCATGTAGTTCTGCACGTACTCCATGCCCTCACGGGGCGTGCCCGGCGCGTACGAGCCGCCACGGCTGGCGACGACCGTGACGGGCGTCCCCTTGGCGGACGGCGCCTCACCCGCGGTGCGGCCCATGATGATCACCTGGTCGAGCCACGCCTTGAGCGTGGAGGGGATCGTGAAGTTGTACATCGGCGCGGCGATGACGACCGCGTCGGCCTGCTCCAGTTCCTCGGCGAGCTTGACCCGCACGGCGAACGCGGCCTGCTGCTCGGGGGTGTGGGTGGCCGGGTCGGAGAACGCGGCGGAGGCGGCGACGCCGTCGAGGTGCGGCAGCGGGTCGGCGGCCAGGTCGCGATAGATCACGGTGCCCTCGGGGTGCTGCTCCTCCCAGGTCTTGCGGAAGGCCGCGGTGACCGAGCGGGAGGCGGAGGCGCCCTCGGGGGAGAGGGACGAGTCGATGAGCAGAAGCGTGGCCATGGGAATCGTTCCTTCGGTTGGTGCCCCCGGCCGGTCGGGGCCGGGTGGGGCAGCGGGTGTTCAGCAGGTTGGGCGGGTTCAGCAGGTGGAGCTGGGGCTTGTTGGGGGGCCTCACCAGGGGTTCGGCACCCGGTTCGGCACCGGTTCAGGACCCCAGGGGCCCCGCAGGGGCTGCTGCGCAGTCCCTGGCTGAGCACGGGATGACCAACGTTTGGCTAGCTGGTTGAATTCCGTACGTCACTATTCATAGCACAGGAGCTTACTTTTCTGCAGTAGCCAACAAGAGGGCGGTACGCTGGGTGTATGGCGGACCACAGCGAGGCGACGTGTAAGCAGGTCGACGACGGCATGGCGCGCGTCTTCGAGCTGTTCGGGAAGCGCTGGACGGGGCTGATCGTCGCCACCCTGATGTCCGGCCCGGTGCACTTCGCCGACCTGCGACGGGCGATCCCCGGCATCAGCGAGCGGATGCTCTCCGACCGGCTGATGGAGCTCGCGGGGGTCGGCCTGCTCGTGCGCGAAGTGGACGCGGGCCCTCCGCTGCGTGTCTCGTACCGGCTCACGGAGGCCGGTCTCGCGATGGACCCCGCCCTCAAGGAACTGGGGCGCTGGGCGGAGACCTATCTGGCGGACGGCGGGCAATGTCCGCAGCGGTTCCGGAAGTAGGTGGCGGACTGGGCCAGTGGTCTGGGTCTGTGGCCTGAGCCTGTGGCCAGGGGCTTCGGGTAGGGGCCTTCGGGTGGGGGGCTTCGGGTACGGGCTTCGGGCAGACGCTTCGGTCTGGGCTTCCAGTCCTGTGTGTCTGGCCTGAGGCTTCCTCCCGACTGTTTGCCCCAGTTACCACCCCGGTTAGCCCAGTCGCTCCTGGGCCGCGTTGTAGCGCCGTAGGTATGTGGCGAAGCGGTCGAGGTCGGTCTCGTCCCAGTCGGCCAGGCGCTCGTGGAAGGCCTGGCGGCGGCTGGCGGTGACATTGGCGAGCACCTGGGCGCCCTTCTCGGTGGGGTGCAGCACCTGGACGCGGTGGTCGTCCGGGTCGACCCGGCGCTCGACGAAACCGAGCTTCTCCAGCGCGGCGATCTGCCGGCTGACCGTGGACTTGTCCAGGAAGTAGTGCGCCGCGAGGTCCGTCGCGCGGCATCCGCGCTGGTCATCGAGGTGTGCAAGCAGGGTGTAGGAGACCAGCGACAGCTCGGGATGCATCCGGGCGGCGGTCGCGCGGGCCCGTCGGGCGAATGCGGTCATCTCCTGCTGGATGGTCTCGACGGAGTCGTCGCGGTGGGGCACGGGTTGCCTTTCGTAGATGTAGTTGTAGAGTACAACGTAAGCGTGAGTTGTATTTGCCAACCATCGCGCCGGTCACTCCATGTGCCAACCGTTGCGATCAGTCCACCCCCAAGCCAGCGACAGAACCCCTCAGCTGAGAAGGCTCGCCCCATGAGTACGGTCCGACGTCCCGACCACCACCGAAGTGCGCCCCACGGCGGCCACCGCGCCGCACCCGCCGGCCGCCCCGCCACCCACGCGGCCGGGCTCCGTCATGTCCTGGCGCACCTGGTCACACCCCTGCTGATGTGCATCGGCATGGGGTTCGCCTACCTGGGCGCGTTCGCGCATCCGGCACCCCACCACCTGCCGGTCGCGGTCGTCGGATCGAGCCGTGGCGCACAGCTGCTCGCCCAGTCGATCAACGACAAGTCGGGCGGTGACCTGGAGGCGCGTACGGTCCCCGATCGGCCGACGGCGGTCGAGCAGCTGAAGCACCAGGACATCTTCGGTGCGTATGTGATGCACGCGAAGGCGCACGCGCAGGCCCAGCCGCAGGAGGGCACACAGGGACGGACCCAGGAGCGCACGCAGGGACGGGCGCCGGAGGGCACACAGGGACGGGTGCCGGAGGGCACGCAGGGGCGGGCGCAGGGACCGGCGGTGCCCGAACTGCTCGTCGCCACCGCCGGATCCGACACCAGCGCCTCCGTCGTGCAGAAGATCTTCACGCCGCTCGCGGCCCAGCAAGGCGCCCCGCTGAAGGTCACGGACGTCGCACCGCCCGCCGAGGACGATCCGACCGGGCAGGGCATCTTCTTCCTGCTGGTCGCGATCAGCATCGGCTCGTACGCCTCGGTCGCGGTGATCGGCGGCGCCGGCGCCGTGCTGCCGCTCCGGCTGCGGGCCGCGCTGGCGATCGGCACGTCCGCCGTGGTCAGCCTCATCGGCACGGCGTTCGCGGGCCCGGTGTTCCACCTCGTCGACCACGGCCTGTGGGGCCTGTGGGGCATGGCGTGGCTGTACTCCGCCGGCGTTCTGCTGATCGGTACCGGCCTGCACACCTTCCTCAAGCGGTGGACGACGCTCGGCGTGATGGCCCTCTTCGTGATGCTCAACTTCACTTCGTCCGGCGGGATTTTCCGGCCCGAGATGCAGAACGGCTTCTTCGCCGCGCTGCACTCCTTCTGGAACGGTGCCGGCTTCGTGGAGGGCCTCCGCAGTCACGTCTACTTCGACGGTTACGGCCTGTCCGGGCACGTCTGGACGCTGGTGGGCTGGCTGCTCGCCGGGGTGTTGATGGTCGGTCTGGCGGGGCTGGCCGAGCGGCGCCGGCGGGCCGCGGAGGCGGAAGCGGCGGCCAATGCGGCGGCAGTGGCGGCGGCCGCGGTGGCGGCAACGGTGCCGGAGCCCGGGCCGCAGCGGTCGGTGCGTGCGGCGGCGCCCGGCACCGGCTCGTCGGACAGGGTCACGGAGGAAGAGAGGACGGAGGAAGAACTGGAGGAGGCGGTGGGCGTGTAGTGGTCGGTGGCTTGGCAGTTGGCAGTTGGCAGTTGACGGCTGCGGCTACGGCTACGGCTGCGAGCCTGTGGGTGTGGGTGTGGGTGTGGGTGTGGGTGCGGGTGCGGGTGCGGGGCTGGGTCTGGGTTGCGGGTTGACGCCAACGCCTGACCGCATGACGGGCCCCTCTTCCTCCCCGTTCCCGGGCCTCCTCCCCCTCCTCAACGACCGGCGCATGGGCATACGCAGAGTTATCCACAGGCCCTGCGCGCGATGACGCGACGTCGGTACCGTCATGGCACGTCGGCAGGCCGGAAGCAGTTCCGTCCGGCGGCCGGTAAGCAGTGCCCAGTGACAGAGAATTCGCCGACCGACCTCACCGACCTGGTGGGCGTCGCCGAAGTCGCCGCAGCCGTGAAGGTCCTGAAGGGGGAGGTGGCCCGCCATGACGCGTGTGCCGTACGTACCGGGGTTTGCCAAGGCCGATGCAGAAGGCCCGTCGCCCAAGGCGGCCGGCCGGGCATTGCGGGAGCGGCTGCCCCGTGCCGCGCAATCCGCACTGTCGAGCGCGGCCGAACGCCCGGACGCGGTGGCGGCGGTGGAGGAATCCAACGCCGGACGGCTTCCCGACCTGACGCCGATACGGGTCGGCCGGATGGCCGCGAGCCCGTTCGCCTTCCTCCGCGGCTCCGCGGGCCTGATGGCGTACGACCTGACGGCCGATCCGGTGACCGGTATCGGCGCCCAGATCTGCGGCGACGCCCACGCCGCCAACTTCGGGCTCTACGGCGACGCCCGCGGCGGGCTTGTCATCGACCTCAACGACTTCGACGAGACCCTGTACGGGCCGTGGGAGTGGGACGTGAAGCGGCTCGCCACGTCGATGGTCCTGGCGGGCCGGGAAGCGGGTGCGGCTGAGGACGAGTGCCGCAAGGCCGCCCAGGACGCGGCGGGTGCGTACCGGCGCACGATGCGGCTGCTGGCGAAGCTGCCGGTGACGGAGGCGTGGAACGCGATCGCCGATGAGGAGCTGGTCTCACACACCGACGCCCGGGACCTGCTGGGGACGCTGGAGCGGGTGTCGGCCAAGGCGCGGAAGAACACCAGCGCGCGGTTCGCGGCGAAGGCGACCGAGCGGACGGCGGACGGAGGCCGCCGGTTCGTGGACGCGCCACCGGTGCTGCGCCGGGTGCCGGACGCCGAAGCAGCAGCCGTGGCCGCTTCTCTCACCAGCTACCTGGACACCCTCCCCGAGGACCGCCTGCCCCTGCTGGCCCGGTACGCGGTGCACGACGTGGCCTTCCGCGTGGTCGGCACGGGCAGTGTGGGCCTGCGGTCGTACGTGGTGCTGCTGCTGGATCACCGCGGCGAGCCACTGGTCCTGCAGGTGAAGGAGGCCCGCAGCTCCGCACTGGCACCGTATGTGGAGAAGGCCGGCTTCCCGTCCCCGGCGGTGACGCATGAAGGCCGTCGGGTGGTGCTCGGCCAGCGGAGGATGCAGGTCGTCAGCGACATCCTGCTCGGCTGGACGACCGTGCAGGACATACCCCTGACCGAGGGTGGAGGCATCCGCTCCACTGTCCCCGCCCGGGGGACGGGCGATCCGGCTGCCGGACTCCCCTTCCAGGTCCGCCAGTTCAGGAACCGCAAGGGCAGCGTGGACCCGGCCCAACTGACCGGCGACCAACTGGACGACTACGCCCGGATGACCGGCGCGCTCCTGGCCCGAGCCCACGCCCACAGCGCCGACCCACGCCTGGTGGCCGGCTACTGCGGCAAGAGCGAGGAACTGGACGAGGCCATAGCGAAGTTCGCCGTCGCCTACGCAGACCGCACGGAAGCGGACCACACGGCACTGACAACAGCAGTGAAGAACGGCCGTGTGGCGGCAGAAATGGGGGTATGAGCCGCCACATCTCTTCGGGCTCGCCTCTGCCGTCGACGATGGCTTCTTTCGACGATCGCCTCTCCCGATCGACGATCGCCTCAGCCGACCGACGAGTGCCTCAGCGGACTGACGAGCGTCGACCGTTGATGGTGGCGCTGGCTGGGGGCGGCGGCCGGGGGAGGCTGGGGCGGCGGCTGGGCCTTGAGGACTGGGCCCGGAGGGATGGTCGTGGACCGTGGAGCTGTCTCTCGGGCCGTACGCGGGCCGGTGCGGGTGCCGACAACGCTGACACCACGGATCCGGGCGGGCGGCGGCCACAGGTTGCGCGGCGCGCTGCGACTCAACGCGACGATCCGTGGTGGCCCGACGGCCGCTCGGCACTCGAGGGGCGCCCGTCAGCGATGGCCTCTTGATCACGGCTGCTCGGGCCGTGGCGGCGTTGGGTGCTGGCTGATTGGTGGCCGCAAGGGCGGTGGCTGATGGCGGCTGCCGCTCAGGGAGTGGGGCCGGAGGCCGTTACGCGGCGAGGCCGTGCCTGAAGGAACTCGTGAGCTTGCGGTTGGTGACGAGGTGAAGGGGTGACACCGGCGGTTTGGGGAGGTGGCTGAGGGCGAGGGCTGCCGATTGGGGGTGTCGAGCTGTCTCGGCGGGCGGCGTGCGGTGGGCGTAAGCGGTTAGCTGCGGTCGGCGGTCGGCGGTCGGCGGTCGGCGGTCGGCGGTCGGCGGTCGGTGGGCGTAAGCGGTTAACGGTGGTCGGTGGAGGACGGTCCGTGGTCGGTTAGC
>NZ_JAZBJP010000006.1:0-256788 GCF_036352915.1 Streptomyces bugieae | reverse complement strand
AGGTCGAACGCTTCCACCGCACCCTGCTCGATGAATGGGCCTACCAAAGGCCCTACGCCTCAGAGGCCGAACGGCAGGCAGCGTTTCCCGACTGGCTGGACTGGTACAACTACCACCGACCCCATACCGGAATCAGCGGCCACACCCCAGCCAGCCGCGTCACCAACCTGTCCGGACAGCACACTAGTGCCTTGAGCCGGCGAATCATCATGAGTGGGGTATGAGCCGTCCTGGACCGAAGATCCCGCCCCGCCGTCGTCGCTAACTGACGCCCAGCGGGCTGGGCTTGAGGGGTGGGTGCGCCGACGTACCACCGCTCAGGCGCTGGCCCAGCCATCGCGGATCGTGGCATTCGCGGATCGTGTGGGAGTGCGCCGGGGGGACTCGATCACGGAGCTCGGGTGTCATCGGCCAGCGCCCAGCTCGGACGGGACGGCGGTGCCGGCCGGGGCTGCCTCGGGCGCGTCGCACCGGTGTTGTTGGGCGGGCCAAGGAGCCGTGGACGCGCGTCGGTGGAGTCACGGGCGGCCTGGCTGAGCTGGGACATCTCCTGCTGAGACACACCGAGCAGTCGGCAGGCATCCCCCGGGCTTACCCGCAAGTCGTCGGACAGCGTGCGAGCGGCATCGGCGAGTGCCTTCTGCTCTGCTGCATCGGCTGCGGCACGCCGCCTGCGTGCCGCCAGCACACTCTCCAACAGGGCGGCGACCTCCGGAACCACCAGCTTCAAGCGGACCGTCTCCGGTCGAATGCCCAGCGCTGCACCGATGGCGTCGCGCGCCATGTCCTCAGCCTCATCGATCGTGCGGCACTGGGTGTGGAGCGCGAGTTCCGGAACATCGACGGCCCACCACCTACCGATTCTGTACAGCCGGGTTTCGTAGTGAGTGCTCACAGGCGCACCCACGTCGGTGCTGCCGACCCGGCCGCTGACATTGCCGGTACGAGGCTCACAGGTGAGATGCCCGCGTAGTAGTCCATCTGCGATCTTTCTGTGCTGACTGCGCCGCGAGGACCCCGGTGACCTTGCTCAAGTTCGCACCGGGGAGCGGGCGGGCTGCAACGCTAACGGCACCTGTACGAGGCAGGACGTAGACCGTGTGACGCTTCCGTGCACATTCCTTGGCGTCGGCTTTCCCTAACGGGACATGTCGCCACGAATGCCAGGATGGGAAGTGGGGGGCGGCACCTGCGGCACCTGAAAGGTCAGGCTGAGCGGCCGCAACTCTGCTCTCCTGCCGCCAAGCTCGCTGTATCGCACATCTCCATCGGAGCCGGTCAGTTCCTGCTGCCTCGTGGCGGATAGAGCTTTCTCCGCGGCAAGCGTGGACACCTGCTTAAGCAGGAGTGGCTGTTTGAAGCATGAATGTGAAATGAGGGTGAAGGCGGTTTCGGAAAACCTGGGCGGGCAATGCGCGGACCGTGAGTTACCCCAACGACGGCATGCCGCAAAATGCCCCATACGGTCCCAATGTAAACCCTCCTCGCCACGGCGGCGCAAACGCCTCACAGGGCGGCGACACCGCCCCTTTGCCTCCGGTCGGGGCGTACGCCCCGCGCAACGGCAATCCTCCTCCTCCCTACCCTTCCGAACGCAGCGCACCGTACGCCGGTGTTCCCGATGCTCCCTACGAAGTGCCCAGGAACCGGGCAGGTGACCAGAGAGCTCGCCGGAAGGGATGGGGGGTGGACCGGTGTGCCTTGATCCTTCACAGTCTGGGCGATATCGCCGCGATATTCCTTGGCCTGTGGATCCTGCTGTACCTGCTCGACGCGAATCAGGCGAACGTCTTCGTCGACGTCGTGCACGGCGTGGCCGACTGGCTCGCCGGCTGGTCGCAGGACATCTTCACCATGGACACCGAAGGGCTGCGCGTCTTCTTCAATTACGCCCTTCCCGCGGTGGTCTATCTCGGCATCGGCCATGGCGCTGCCGCCTGGCTGCGGCGCCTTTGAGGCTGCGGTTCTTCGGCTCGGGGACCCGTCGTGCGGCGCACCTGCGCACTGACGGGCCTGTGCCTGCGCCGCTGCGAGCGCCGATGCCCTTGCGGGCTTGCCGAGGTCAGCCACTCAGCTGGTGCGCAATTCGTGACGCCAGAAAAGCGATCTTTCCTGCATGGTCGCCCCTCGGCCGACCGTGCGCGGCGCAATTCTCTGGATTTGCCATGCCTGCTGGCTAGCGGATTCTGATATCCGTCCTCGTGATCCTGCTCGTGGTGGTGGGTGGCGCATACTTCTGGGTCGACTCCGCACTGCACGAATACGGCCGCGCATACCGGACGTCACGCCTGGCCGAGTAACGCGCCGGCACACCGCGGCGCAGAACTGGTTGCGGGCGCACATGGGTGACCCGTATCCGATCACGGCCAGGGCGACTCCTGTGGGGGGTGGCCGTCCTGGCCGTGATCAGACTTCCCTTCCGTCCAGGCGCTGCCCGCGCCAGATTGCGACTCCAGTGAGCAACGTCCCCGAATCCGTGCCCACGAATGATCAATACCACCGGGGCCGAGGGCGCACTGCCGCCCAGCGGACAGCCCTGATCATCCACACCATTGCCGACATCGCCGCCGCGTTCCTGGCGCTGTGGATCCTGCTCTACCTGCTCGGTGCGAACCAGGCAAACGTCTTCGTCCAGTTCATCCAAGGCGTTGCGAACTCTCTGGCCTGGTGGGCGCAGGACATCTTCACCATGGACATCGAAGGACTGCGCGTTGCCCTCAATTACGGTCTGCCCGCCGTGATCTACCTGTTCGTGGGGCACGGGATCGCCGGACGGGTACGCCACCTCTGACCGCCTCCGGCCCCAGGCAAGACGTGTCATCAGGCAAGACGTTTCATGCGGCACGGGGGAGGGCCACGTGCCGCATGATCTTGCCCAGATGCGCGTCAGGTCCCGAGAACTTGGCGGCAGTGCCGCCCATGACTCACCGGACCGTCCTCACGCCTTCGGCCGTAACCCTCCCCGGACCGTCCTCACGCCTTCGGCTGGGTGAAGCGGAGGCGGTTGCCGAAGGGGTCGCGGAGGCCGCAATCGGTTCCGTACGGGCGGTCGGTGGGTTCCTCGGTGAACTCGACGCCCCGGGCCAGCAGCGTCTCGTACGTCTTGCGGCAGTCGTCCGTGGTGAAGATGAGCCAGCCACCCATGGCGCCCTTGGTCACCAGGTCGCGGACCTGCTGCGCCGTCTCCTCGGACATTGCCGGCGCACCGGGCTTCTCCAGCAGGATCTCGCGTTCCGGGTGGCCGGGGACGTTGACGGTGAGCCAGCGCATGAAGCCCAGTTCAATGTCGGTGTTGACCTCCAGGCCGAGCTTTCCGACGTAGAAGTCGAGGGCCTCGTCCTGGTCGAGGACGTATATCTGCGAGTGCGTGATGGCGTTGAACATGCGCCTCACGCTACTGGGCACGCCGGACGGAAACTTATCCAAAACTGCTCAGTCGACGGGGACGGAGGACGGTACGGGCAGTGCGGAGAGGCAGCCCCGGAGGGGGAGCGCGGAGGGGGAGCGCGGGTGGGCGGTCAGGGGCACGGCCGCGTCCACGCCATCGTGAAGCACGTCGGTACGCCCGCGGCCGCGGCGTGCTGGGCCTCCTTGCGGTATGTCCGTGGCGAGCGGCCGATGATGTCCCGAAACGTGCGGCTGAAGGTTCCCGGGCTGTTGAAGCCGACTTCGAAACAGATGTCCGTCACGCTGCGGTCGGTGTCCCGCAGCAGGAACATCGCCCGCTCGACGCGGCGGCGCTGCAGGTAGCGGTGCGGCGTCTCACCGAACGTGGCCCGGAAGGTGCGCGTGAAGTGTGCCGGGGACACATGGGCGATCCGGGCCAGGGCCGGGACGTCCAGTGGCTGCGCGTAGGCGCGGTCCATCGCATCCCGGGCCCGGAGCATCCGGCGGTTGGTTTCTTCTGCGGCACGGCTCACGGCGTCATCACACCACGGCCGCCGAGGACCTTGATGCGGCAGGTGGCGCAGAGGTCCTCCTGGCCAGGAGTGCAGAGGTCCTCCCGACAGGAGTACGGCACGTCGAGACCGTCGTTGGCCTGTTCGGTGACGATCTCTGCAGGCGGGCGGCCGCATGCTTGCTGGCTGGGGCGAAAGCGTCACGTGGCTTTCGGTGCTCGGGTGGTGTGGATCTCGGTGAAGGCCAGGACAAGTGCGGCGGTCCGCAGTGGTTCCTCCAGAATGGGAGTGTGTCCGGCACCGGGCAACAACTCGATCTTCGCGCCCGGAACTTCCCGGTAGTCGGCTGCGGACGAGGGTCGCCATCTGCGGTCTTGGTCGCCGAAGATCACCTGCAGGGGCTTGCCGAGGGCCCTCAGTCGATCCGGGAGTTTCTGCTGCTTCAGATAGGCGATGGATGCCTGCATTGCTGTGGTGACCGCGTGGAAGGTCATCCCGCGCAGTTCGTCGACGAGTTCTTGTGGGACTTGGTAACCCGCGCGGAACCCGGTGCTCGCGAACTGGCGAATCCGCTCGTCGGTCGGTGGCCATTGCGCGGGGTCGATCGCGAAGGACTCCGGTGCGATGAAGGCGTCCATCTTGGGGCCGGTGTTGATCAGCACGAGCGCGGTCACCAGGTCGGGCCGTCGCTCGGCGAGAGCGGTGGCGGCATAGCCGCCACTGGAATGGCCGACGACCACGACGTGCTCGACGCAGAGCCGGTCCAGTGCCGCACCGAGCCTGCGTGCCTGTTCGGAGGTTTCGTAGCCGCGGCCGACCGGTTCGGGCGAGCGACCGTGCCCCGGAAGGTCGACCCGGATGACGCGATGCGAGGTGGTCAGCAGCGGAACCAGCGCGTCCCACGAACGGCTCGAAGTGGCGGATCCGTGGAGGAGCAGGAGCGCGGGGGCATCGCGAGGGCCGTCCTGACAGACGTAGAGGTCGCCGTGCTCCAGGCGGAGGATCGAGGCCTCGGTGGCGCCGGCGTCGCCGGATGCATGCGGGTTCCTGTCGGAAGGAGTCATGAGCCCACTGTCGCCTCCGGTGCACGCGCACGGCTTGGACAAATGTCCCCTCCTCGGTCCGCGTAGCATTCGACGATGGGGTGCGCCACGAGTGAACGCAACGATCCTGCTGTGTGGGACGTCGCACGTCCGCAGCGGCCCGGCCGGGTGACCGGTGTCGACATGGCCGGCTTCCGGGTCCCGGGCCCGCTCGTCGGCGGTCTGCGAGTGGTTCCGCACCCGGCAGTGATGCTGGTCCTGGAGTTCGGGGCGAGCACGTCCACCGTGGACGACGGCGCTGAGCGGCGACCTGGGGGATGTCTCGTCGCCGGGCCCGGCTTCGGCTCCGGAGGCGGGGTTCGAGCGTGGGGTGAGCGCGTCGAGTGCGTGCAGGTGCGCCTCTCTCCAGTGGTTGCAGGAGCGGTCTTGGGTGCCTCTCCGGCCGATTTAGCCGGCGCCATGGTGTCCCTGGACGACCTGTGGGGCCGGGAGGCGGCACGGATTCGTGAGCAACTGAGCGAGCTCCCCTCATGGCAGGACCGCTTCGCGTTCACGGATGCGCTGATCGCCCGCCGATGTGAGGCGCGGTCGCCGGTGGACCCGGCGGTGGCCTGGGCCTGGAACCGGATCGTCGCCAGCAGGGGCCTCGTCCGCGTCAACCACCTGGCGGCCGAACTCGGATGGAGCCGCAAGCGTCTGTGGTCCCGGTTTCACGCGTACATCGGCATGCCACCCAAACGTGCCACGAAGCTGGTCCGCTTCGACCATGCCGTGCATCGCATGCTCGCGGGTGAAGGCACCGCCCGCGTTGCGGCGGACGGTGGCTACTGCGACCAGTCCCATCTGCATCGGGACATCATGGCTTTCACCAGCGCAACGCCGGCGACCGTGGTGAACGAGCCATTTCTGACGGTGGACGACCGCGCATGGCCGAGTGCGGAAGCCCCCAACGCTCAACACCGCCCGGATCATTCTGTTGGGAGGTCTCTACGGGGAAGCGCGTCCGCATCAGCGTGAGCACAGGGCGAGATGGTCGTGCTCGGCCAGGGGGTCAGCGCAACAGGGAGAACTTCTTGGTCAGCGGGTCCAGCATCGGGATGGTGTGGAGGGGAGCCTTGGGTGGTGCCCCTGGAGACTGGCGCAGACTGGTACGCCGGTCTTGTACATTCCTGCACCCGTCACTGGGGCCGGTCGCGTTAGAGCAGATACGCGGCGCCGACAACTGCCGCCGACCAGGGTGCGAGACGCTTACACACGGCAGCTGCGCAAGGGGGACTGCTCTGGCTGGGCGCGGTCCGGTGATGGTCAACCGGGGCCTGCCGAACTCGGAGAGGAAGATGGATGATCGCCTGCAAGAGCGAAGGCGGCAGCGAAGGTGTCAGGCGACTGCTACAGCTCGCCCGCACCTGCTCCGCCGTCCGATCCGCTGCTTGGTCCACTGAGCGGTCCGCTCAGTTCCTTGAGAGGAAGGTTCGATGAAGCACCGCAAGCTGGGCGACGATGGCCCTGAGGTATCCGCGATCGGCCTCGGCTGCATGGGCATGTCGGTCGCCTACGGGGTTCCGGATGAGGAGGAGTCCCAGCACACCCTGGACCGTGCCCTTGAGATGGGCATCACCCTCTTGGACACTGCTGACGCCTACGGGCGGGGCAGCAACGAGGAGTTGGTCGGTCGCTGGCTGCGCAGGCACTCCGGTGAGCGTGACCGGGTGGTCGTAGCGACCAAGTTCGGGCTCCGCCACGATGCCGCCACGGGGCGGGTCGGCGACGTGGACACCTCCGCCGACTACGTTCCCCACGCCTGCCGCGCCTCACTGCGCCGCTTGGGCGTCGATCACATCGACCTCTACTACGCACATCGCCGGAACCCCGCCGTTCCCATCGAGGAGACGGTCGGTGCCATGTCCGAGCTCGTGCAGGCCGGGCTGGTACGCCATCTCGGACTGAGTGAGGTCAGTCCCGCGACGCTCCGCAAAGCCCATGCCGTCCATCCGATCACCGCGGTCCAGGTGGAGTATTCCCTGTTCACCCGCAACGTGGTGGAGGGCGAACTGCTCACCACCTGCCGGGAATTGGGAATCTCCGTCGTGGCCTACTCCCCGCTCGGGCGCGGCATGCTCACCGGTGCGCTCTCTTCCCGCGGCGACCTCGCCTCGAACGACAACCGCCGGCGCTGGCCTCGGTTCGCCGACGAGAACATCCAGCGCAACCTGGCACTGGTCCAGGCGGTACGGGACGTCGCCCAGCGGATCGGCTGCTCGCCCGCCCAGGCCGCGCTGGCCTGGCTGCTCGCCCAGGGCGACGACATCGTGCCCATCCCCGGCACGAAGCGTCGGCGCTACCTGCAGGAGAACGCCGCCGCCGTGACCCTGGACCTGACCGACGCCGACCTCGATCAGCTACGCAAGGCCGTACCGGAGGCGGCCGTGGCGGGGGAGCGCTACCCGGACACGGCCCTGAAAAGGCTGGGGCACTGAACGGAGAGATCTTGGCCAGTCCGGCCTGGTAGCGGGTCGAGGTTGCGCCACACCTCGACGACCACGAGCCGCGACGAGGCGTTCCTCATCGATCCCAGCGGAGCCGTCGTCCGGTCCTACGGCGCGGGACCCGTTGGCCCTACGGCGAGGGACCCGTTGGTCCTTCGGCGCGGGACCCGTTGACGCAGTGCGCGGCGGTGCGGGACTACCAGGCCAGGGCTCGATGCCGCCGTCGGTGATGATCACGGTGTTGCCGACGGACCCCTTGGACACGCCGAACGATCCGAGTGCGGCGCGATGGGGGAGGCCTCTGGGTCCTATGCGGGGCTGGCACCGTCGAGGAACCGAAGCAGTACGGCGGCTTCCGCACGGAGCTGCGCGACCCGGTCAGCATGTGCGGGCGCAGTCAACTGCGCTGCTACCTCCAGCCGCTCGGTGGCCTCGGCACGTACGATCTCCCTCACCTCGCGCTCGCTCAGCTCGCGCCGTGCTCCCTCGGTGACGCCGACGCCGACCGGCGAGTGTTCGAGGGCCGATCCACGAAGTGCGGATTCGTCCACGGGCACCGCCTCCGCGTTGTCCAGCGTGGCAAGCGTTGCGCGCAGTGCGCTCACCGAGGCCTTGTCGCGGGCACGCATCGCTTCCGGCAGGGCCTGACGCATCTGAAGACGTAGGGACATGCCGGAGACGTTATGGCTGTCCCGTTGGGTCCGCAATGAGATATCCATCCAGCCCAGACGTGCCGTCAAGTTCCTCGCTGTCGCGCTACTTCTCCGGCCGGGCCGTTCACCTGCTTCTACCGCTACGTATGGAGGAGGCGCGCCTTCGCCCAGGTCGGCGCGTGCGGCCGGGGGCCCCAGCGGGACTGGATCGTGCTGGTCGACGGCGCCCCGCGATCAACTCAACAGCATCGGGGCTCCGTTGATCTCCTCGCCTCGTGGATTCCGATCCCGCGGCGAAGGTGTGTGCATCGTGGGTGGAGCGGGCGGTTCGTGCGCGGTGTGGTGTGCCCCCAGCCTGCTGCGATTGTGAAGGAATTGGAGTCATGACCTTGTCCAATTTTCACCTGGCTGACACCATAGTTGGGCCCTGCCGACCGGCCCCGCTTGTTCAGACAGTCTGTCGGACAGGTGCCCATCCGTACATGCCTTTCTGTGCGGTCCTGCATGCCCCCTTTGTTGCTGTGCGTACCCCTGGAGAGTCCGTGACCGTGTTCCCGCGGAGGACCGCCGTCCTTGCCGGCGTCCTCGCGATCGCCGCCGTACCCGCCCTGTGTGCCTGTGGCGGCCCAGATGCGTCGAGCGGCGACCAAAAGAGCGCGGCCACCGCGACCACGGCCAAGGCTGTCGGTGGCATCAGTCCCCTGGCCGAGGCGGCCAAGAAGGAGGGCACGCTGCATGCGATCGCGCTGCCCCGTGACTGGGCCAACTGGGGGGCGCTGATCGACGGGTTCAAGAAGAAGTACGGCATCAAGGTCGAGGTCGAGAATCCCGACGGCACCAGCGAGGACGAGATCCGTGCGGTCACCTCGCGCAAGGGCCAGGACAATGCGCCCGACGTCCTCGATCTGGGCAGTTCGTTCGCACAGAGTGCTGCCCAACAGGGGCTGCTCGCACCGTACATGGCTGCCGGTTTCGCCGACATTCCCGATACCCAGAGGGACTCGATCGGCCGCTGGTCCAACGACTACGGTGGCTACATCTCCTTCGGCTGCGACGCGAAGCGCGTGCAGACCTGCCCGACCAGCTTCAAGGACCTGCTCAAGCCGCAGTACAAGGGGAAGATCGCGCTCAACGGCGATCCCACCAAGTCCGGTTCGGCCTTCGGCGCCGTGTACGCGGCGTCCCTCGCCAACGGCGGCTCCTTCGACGACATCCAACCCGGCACGGACTTCTTCGCCAGGCTGCGGAAGAGCGGCAACTTCACGTCCGTCGAATCCACCCAGGCCACCATCGAAGCCGGCAAGACGCCCATCAGCATCGACTGGGACTACCTCAACGCCGGCTACACCGACAAGTTCAAGTCCAAGGGCATCGACTGGAAAGTCACCGTCCCCTCGGACGGCAAGTTCTCCCAGTACTACTCGCATGCCATCAACAAAGACGCACCGCACCCCGCGGCCGCGCGCCTGTGGCAGGAGTACCTCTACAGCGCCGAAGGCCAAAACCTCCGGCTCAAGGGATACGCACGCCCGGCTCTGATGACCGCCATGAGGAAGGCCGGCACACTCGACAAGGCCGCGGCGGCCAAACTCCCGAGCGTCACCGGCACGCCGACCTTCCCCACTGAATCCCAGCAAAGCAACGCCAAGGACGTCATCGCCCAGAGCTGGAACCAAACCACGTCCGAATAACCCCAACACCGGCCCGGGTCGATGAGGTGCCGCCAGAGCCGCACATCGGCGGCACCCCCGGGCGGGGCTGGCTCGTCCCTCGGCGAGCGCAATACCACCGAGCGGCAAGACAGGGGCGACCTGGTGATGTCGCCCTTGCGGAATTACGGACGGCGGCTGCGTACCAGTCGCGGCCCATGGGAGCCAACCTGTCAGGGCCAGGGCCCCTGACGCAGACACCGTCCCGGGTCCCGGTGTTGCCCGGCCCGGAGCGCCCTTCCGGCCGAACAAGGTTCCCCCGCAGTGGCCGTCGGCAAGGGGTGTATCGCCGTTGCCGCACGACTGCACGCGTCACCTGTCGTATCGCGCCCGCGGAGGCCGGGCCAACGGCCGGTTCAGGCGCGGGCGCGCAGCCTCCCCCTGCCTGGTGTGGGACGAGGGCTGCCAAGTCGACGTTTCGCCGTTGGCGCGGAATGCGGGGCCAGGAACGGTCAGTCGCCGTGTGCGGTGAGTACGTAGCCCTCGGGGCCCTCGAAGGAGAACATCGGCCCGAAGGGGCTGTTCGTGATCGGGGTGAGGATTTTGATCCCGGCGGTGGTGAGCTGGTCGTGGAGCTGGTGTGCGTCGGAGGTCTTGAACCAGAGGACGGTGCCGAGGCCGGGCCGTGCGGTGTCGGTGAGGTCGACGCCCGGCAAGAGCTCGCGGACGGCGAACGGGGTCGGCTTCGTGTCGAACACGACCGCGTGCGGCGGCGAGACCGCGGCCTGGCGCAGGCCCAGATGCTGCTCGCAGAAGGTCGCTGCCGCGTTCAGGTCGCGGACTTGCAGGGCGACGAAGTCGGGGCCGTCGATGGTGGCAGGCATGGGTCTCCGCTCATCTCAATGTCAGGACTTTGACATGCCTGAGCCTAGGGTTGCGGGCTGCGTATGTCAAAATGCTGACATGTTGGAGAACCCGTCGGCCGAGCAGCCGCACGCCGCGAAAGACGTAAGCCAGCACGTCGGATACGTACTCAAACGCGCTCAGGCCGCCCTGCGCGGCGCCATGGACAAGGTCCTGCGCGAGCACGGACTGACCGTTCCGCAGTACGCCACTCTCGAATTCCTGGCCCTGCATCCAGGCATGTCCAACGCCGACCTCGCCCGCGCGACGTTCGTCACCCGACAGTCCGCGAACGTCGTCCTGCGGGGCCTGCAGGAAGCGGGGCTGCTCACTCGTCCCGCCCTCGCCGACCACGGCCGTGCCCGGCCCGCCCACCTGACTGAGGAGGGCCGCACACGGCTGGCCGAGGTCCAGGCCGCCGTCTACGCCATCGAGCGGCGCATGGTCGAGGCGATCCCTCCGCACCGCATGGCAGCTCTCGTCACCGACCTCGACCGCATCGCAGAAACCCTGGAGGAATGACTCGGTGCGGCCGGGCAGCGCATGGCTGCTCCACACCGACGCATGCTGACAGGCAGGCCGGGGACATCGCCCGCGAACAGCTCTGGCGCCTCTGCTTCATGCTCCCGCAGATCACATGCGTGGACCGATTAGTCTGACCGACCAGGCCAACGGCAGGACATGGGGGGAGATTCGATGACCGCCGCCTCGCACCACATCCCGGCAACCATCGCCACCGAGCGGCTGCTCCTGCGACCGTTCGCACCGGGTGATGCCGGTGACCGGTACGCCTACCAATCCTTGCCGGAAGTCTCGCGCTACCTCTATCGTCCACCGCTCAGCCGCGAGGCCTGCGCCGAGTCCATCGTCGCGCGAGCTGCTGGCACCGATTGGAAGGCCGACGGGGATACGCTCCTGTTGGCCGTCTGCCGCGCGGACGAACCGGGCGTCATCGGTGAGGTGGCCCTCACTCTCAGGAGTGCGCGCGCTCGGCAGGCCGAGATCGGCTGGGTCTTCAACCCGCAGTACGCCGGACACGGCTACGCCACCGAGGCAGCGCGTGCCCTGGCCGCGCTGGGCTTCGGCCAGTTGGGAGTCCACCGGGTCTTCGCCCGCCTCGATGTCCTCAACGTCGCATCGGTGCGCGTGTGCGAACGACTGGGTATGCGCCGCGAGGCACATCTGGTCGACAACGACCTCGACGGAGATCGCTGGGGCAGCGAGTACCTCTACGCCCTGCTCTCCCACGAATGGAAGGGATAACTCCTGGCCGCTCCAAGGGTGTACGCGTCGATCACCGAAGACGTCACCTGGCCACGAGGTCTCCGGTGTTCAGGTTTTTCTCGGTCGATGAACCCTTTTCCGGAGACCCCACTGACCTCACGATCACGACGCGCCCGTCACACCGGACGTCAGGGCGGATCCCAGATGCCCGGTGCCGAGGCGTGCACGATCGGCATCAAAGCGGGTTGAGGCGGGCCTTGAGCAGGCAGAACTCATTGCCTTCGGGGTCGGTCAGGACATGCCACTGCTCCTGCCCCGTCTGGCCGATGTCAGCCGGGCGCGCACCGAGCTTCAGAAGGCGTTCGAGCTCGGCGTCCTGGTCGCGGTCGGTGGCGTTGACGTCGATGTGCAGCCGGGATTTCCCCTTCTCCGGCTCATCCCGGTAACTGAGGATGATCGTCGGCTGCGGACCACCGAACCCTTCGCGCGGCCCGATCTCCAACGTGCCGTCGTCCTCACGATCGAGCACGACGAAGTCCAGGACCTCGCACCAGAACCGCGCCAGCGCTTCAGGGTCGCGGCAACCGAGCACGAGCTCACTGATACGGCATGCCATAAGGAAACCTGCTCTCAGCATGGGAGCTGCCGAGGAGACCACACGCGAACCTCATGGGCTCCCAAGCAGTGCAAACAATCCCGCGACCGTACCGGATGGGGGAGCACGGGCGAAGTGATTTTAGGGACCGACCCCGTCCGCACAGCCGAGCAAGGCCGTTGGCCATGCAGGAGGGCACAGCTGACGTGGAGACAGGGCCTGGAGGATCCCGTATGGGCCGGGTTTTCCCCCATGTTCGGGTGCGGACGGCGAAGCCGGGACCCGACGACGCGCTACTGGTTGGTGCGGCGAACGGCCGTGCGGCGGCGGGTGTGGACCGTGATCGCCAGGCTGAGGACGGCCAGCGGGATGGTGGAGAGCACCATGGGCCAGGTCGGTCCCAGTCCCGCCCCCTCGTCCAGTACCTGACCCAGTACGAGAGACAGCACCATGTTATTTCCGGCGTGGGCCAGGCTTGCCACCCAGATGCTGCCGCTGCGCGTGTAGAGCCACATGAGGATGACTTCCTGGAACTGGAAGGAGACTGTCCACACCAGCAGGCCCAGGGCCATGTTGGGGAAGTCGACGTAGCCGATGAACGCGAGCGGGACGTGCCACACCGCCCAGATGAGGCCCGTCACGAGGGACGACGGCAGGAGGGCGCCGCCGAACAGCCGTGGCCTGAGGTAGCTGGTCCAGCCGAACTCCTCGCCCCAGTACAACGGGGTGAGGACGAGGGAGGCCATCATCATGCCCAGCACGGTCAGCACGTCATCCGCGCCGGGGAGGACACCGCCGAGTCCGGACAGCTGTGGGTGCCACAGACCGAACAGCACGGCGAGGCCCAGGGTGCACGCGGCGAGGGCGGCGGGGCAGAGCCAAGCGGCCAGGTAGTAGGGCCAGGCCGTTTTCAGCCGCAGTCCCAACCCCGCGTCGGCGAAGCCTTCCCGGGTCACCCAGCGCCGTACCACCACGGCGGCGATGCTGGGCATGCAGCACGCCGGCACCTGGAGCAGGGGGTTGAGGGGCGAGAGGCCGAACACGGCCGTCGCGCACCACAGCCACCCCCAGGTGCCGCCGAACGAAAGGGCCAGGAAGGCGGCCACTCCCGTGCGATCGGTCGCTCTGCCGGCACGTACGGGGCGCTTGGTCCGGGGCGTCCGGAGTATCACTGACATGGAGGTCTCGCTCTCGTCCCGTCTTGTGTCTCTTCGCTGTTGCCGGCCCCGGCCCGGGACGGCAGGGGTCCGAGGGCGGGGCCGGTTCACCGTGGCACCGGGCGCGGCGGAGCACATCGCCGAGCTGAGCCAGTGGCCGGTCCCTTCTTCGTGGGGGCGGCGTCTGGCTCTTTCGGGGGAGGTGGGGCCGGATGAGGGTCCGTAACATGCGGCTCATGCGCGAAGTGATCAGCGGGTTGGCGAACCGGATCCAGGTACGAGGGTGGTTTTTCGCCTGCCTGGGGGCCGTCGCAGGGCTTCCCGCGTGTGTGGTGGGGCTCGCCGCGGTCCGGCCCGGGTTCCCGGCCGGGGTGCGGGTGCCTGTGTTCCTCGTGGTGTTCGTCGCCACGGCCTGGGCCATGGGCCTGCCGCACGGGGCCCGGCGTAGGGGAGTCCGGCTGGCGAACGGGTTGCTGGGGACGAACCTGCCCCGGCCGCTCACACCGCCCCGCTCCTGGGGCGATCGGCTGCGCGCGGCCACGTGGCTGCCGGTGCACACGGTGGTCGGCGGCGCGGTGACGGCGGTGACCGGGCTGTGTCTGGGGATGGCTGTCGGGTTGCCTTGGGTGTGGCTGGCCGGTGGCGGGGAGGTGGCCCTGTTGTGGTTCACCGCTCCCGTGCCGCGTGGCCTGCCCGGCGCCTGGACGCTGCTGGTGGGCGCCGGATGTCTGTTGGTGGCAGGGGGTTGCACGTGGGCCGGGACGGCGGTACTGCGGCGCCTCGCGCCGGTCCTTCTGGGCCCTGGGGCCGCGGAGCGGGCAGCCGCGGCCGAGGCACGGATGCGGGCGCTGGCACAGCGCAACCGGCTCGCCCAGGAACTGCACGACTCCATCGGGCACACCCTGACGGCCTCGACCATCCAGGCCGCCCTGGCCCAGGAGTTGCTGGACCGGGACCCGCAGGCCGCCCGCCGCGCCCTCAGCACCATCGAGGAGACCTCCCGTGCCGCGATGGACGATCTCGACCACGTGGTCGGCATCCTCCGCGAGGCCCCCGCGCCCATCCGGCCACAGCCCACCCTCGCCGAGCTCGACGTGTTGACCGAGCGGATCCAGGCCATGGGCGCTGCGCTGACCGTCGAGGCCGAGGGCGACCTGGGGCAGGTACCGGCCACGGTTTCCCGGGAGGCCTACCGCCTCCTCCAGGAGAGCCTGACCAACACGCTCAAGCACGGTGAGACGGACGACATCCGGCTGCGCGTGGCCGCCCGCGGCGACCGTCTCCTGCTGGAACTGACCAATTCGCTGCCCGCCGCAGCCTCCGTCGCTGCCGCGACACGCCCCGGGCACGGCCTGGACGGACTCGGTGAACGGGTGCGGCTGCTGGGCGGAGAATTGTCCGCGGGCCCCACCGGGGACGGCCGCTGGAGAGTGGCCGCCGACCTTCCCCTGGGGCCGCCCGCGTGAGCGCCGCCCACGCCGGTCCCGACCCGGCCTGCGAGCCGGCTGCCGACGAGGCGGCGCCGGTGACCGTCCTGGTGGTGGACGACGAGGAGCTGACGCGCGCGGGTCTGCGGGCCCTGCTGTCGGTGCAGCACGGACTGGAAGTGGTCGGCGAGGCGTCGGACGGCGCCGAGGTCCTTCCCCTGGTGAAGCGGTGGCGTCCGCGCGTGGTGTTGATGGACGTGCGGATGCCCCGGCTCGACGGCATCACGGCCACCAAGCTGCTCCGCTCCGAACTGACCGACCCGCCCAAGGTCGTGGTGATCACCACCTTCGAAAACGACGCCTACGTCTGGGACGCGCTGCTGGCCGGTGCCCAGGGCTTCATCCGCAAGCGCGCCCCCATCGCACAACTGGCCCAGGCGATACGGCTGGTGGCACAGGGCGACTCCCTGCTGTTCCCGGATGCCGTCCGGCGGCTCGCCGCCCAGCAACCGGCCCCGCCGCCCCGAGCCGTGGGCGGGACCAGAGCCGCCTCCCTCACCGTGCGGGAGGAGGAGACCCTACGGCTGATGGCACGAGGCCTGTCCAACCAGCAGATCGCCCATCGCATGGCGGTGCGCCTGGAAACGGTCAAGACACATGTGGGCAACGTCCTGGGGAAGCTGAACGCCGACAACCGGACCCATGCGGTCGTCGTCGCGTACGAGACAGGCGTGCTGGTACCCGGGGGCAGAGCGTCCGATGACCACCAGCGCTTCTGAGGGGGTGACGGAGCAGTGAGCTTCAGGGGGAATGGCGGCTTTGGTTCGGTGTCCCGTCCTCTGCGTGGGGAGTGGGATCGGGGGGGGGGGACCGGTCCGGGAGCCAACTCGCCACGTCAACGGGCCCGCAAGTGGGGCATCCAGCAATCCAACCCTGCGGCACGGTAGGCAAGTTGGGGGCTTCGTAAGCCCTGACGTAGGGTCGTTGACCGTGACCGAAGAGAACGCTTGGACGAGCAACCCGCTGTTGCAGAAGTGGCTGGCCCGTCAGCAGGCCGGATTCGAGGAGTGGGCGCAGGAGACTGGCGGTGGCTGGGACTTCAGCGTGGACTCGCTGGACCGGCTCGAAGATCTCATCCGGAGCCGCTACTCCTCGATCAGGGAGATCGAGGCTGCCGAAGAGACCCCTTTCGTCCAGGTGGCCTTCTGGTACT
The DNA here is from genome assembly GCF_036352915.1 of Streptomyces bugieae. Taxonomy (NCBI): domain Bacteria; kingdom Bacillati; phylum Actinomycetota; class Actinomycetes; order Kitasatosporales; family Streptomycetaceae; genus Streptomyces; species Streptomyces bugieae. The sequence goes on along the minus strand of NZ_JAZBJP010000006.1, from coordinate 240,539 downwards.
TCGGCGAGGTTTTCTGCAGATGCCACGGGCTCGTGTGGCAGCAACGGCCGGGCGGGGATCCGGAAGACAAGCCGTTCGTCATAGGACCCGGCGACGGCGGCCTGGACGAGGACGATGAACGACCTGCGACAAACCCCGATGGGGAAATACCGGCCCTGTTCCTGCGTGGGGAGGACAACCATCTCCGTGATGCCTTGGAAGGCTGGCTGTAGCCATCAGGTTGCCATCGGCAAGGCCTCACCACCCTTCCGGCACCGCAGCCGTTCGGCCCACACGTGACATCTGTCGCCGATGCCACCCAGCACACCTGAGCCTGGTCACCGAGCCGTCCCGGCGCTCGACCCGCTACGTGCGGGGTGTGGAACGCGAAGCTCAGACACGTTCTTCGTCGTGAAGCGCGGGGGCGTAGGAGATGCCGACGATCAAGCCATCGTCCGTGAGAAGCCGGGTCACCGTCTGTCCCCACGGCTCGGTACGGGCGGGGTGCAGCAGGTCGAAGCCCGCGCGCTCAAGCTCGCCGCCGGCCGCAGCGACAGCGTCTGCGTCCTCGACCTCGAACTCGATCGATGCCTGGGGGACCGTCCGGTCGGCGGGCCACGACGGCGTACCGAAGCACGCCTCGGCTGCCTGCGAGAGCGGCCAGATGCCGAAGTGCTTGCTGCCCGGGATGCTCCCGCTGGAGTAGTAGCCCTCGTCTTCGCCCTCCAGTGGGAGGCCGAGGGCGTCAATGAAGAGCCTGCGGCTCTGCGGCGGGTCAGCGACGACGACCGCCGTACTCGTGATGAAGAGTACGTTCATGTGGCGCAGCCTATGGGCCGCGGTTCCCAAGACGCGGAAACACCAGCAGCTCGGACGTGTCCTGGCCCTGGAGCGGTTTCACTCCCTGTCTGGCCCGCAACAGTCGCCCTCTTGCTGGTCGGTCTTGGGACCCCTGGTTCCGGCAAGCAGCTGCGCGTGCCCCAACCAGGTAGCCGCGGTGAGGTTCTTCGGGTCTTTTCGCGTCCTTCCGCTGCTCACAGCCGTGTTAGCCAGACGTTAGCGGAGCGGCATCCTGGCGATAGTGGCCCCGATCAGAGTGGGTGACGTACCGAGGAAACAGCGACACCGACTGCACCGGGGGATCCGAAATGAGCTCCAGCACCACTGTCCGCACCGCTCGTCGCCGCACCCTGCGCGTTGCCGCCGCGGCCCTGACCGCAGCGGCCGGCCTTACTCTGACCGCCTGCTCCGGCTCGGATGCCGCCGGCCCGAAGCCCGCGGGCCGCACGGACGCCGGCGCATCCGCCCCCGAGTCCAGCGGCCCGGGCTCCTCCGCCGGAGCGCAGGGCTCCGATGCCCAGGCGGGCCCCGGTGCCAAGCCGGGCTCCGGTGCCAAGGCCGACAGCAAGGCGGGTAGTGCGGGCAAGCAGTCGGGCAGCGCGCAGGCCGCCGGTGGTGGCAGGGCGGGCTCGGGCGGGCAGCGCTGCCACACCTCCAACCTGAAGGCGGCGTTCGCCATGGGCGAGGATGCGGCCCCGGACCCGAACGCGGGCGGCGCGACGACCACCAGCGTCGTGCTGACCAACAAGGGCAGCCGCGCCTGCGTGATCGGCGGCTTCCCGGGCGTGGACCTCAAGTCCGAGAACGGCGGTCAGCGTTGGTCGCTGGCCCGCTCGTCGGCCAAGCACGGCTCGATCACCCTGGGGCCGGGGGACAGCACCGACTTCACGATCAACCTCGCCATGGCCAAGAAGGACGAGGAGCACTCCTGGATGCCCGCCTTCGTGGCCGTCACCCCGCCGAACGAGACCACCGCGCTGACCCTGAAGTGGCCCTGGGGCCCGCTCGTCGACCAGACCGGCGCCACCCACCCGGCCACCTTCGTCAACCCCATCGGCTGACCGCCCTCGGCGCTGGCGGGTCCGCAACGAAGCCACAGCCGGATCGCGGTGCGAGTGATCTTCACACGGCCAAGTGGCCCGCCCCAACGGGCGGGCCACTTGGCCGTTTCACGTGCGACGGTGGCCCCGCGGTCCACATCATCGGGTGCTGACGAGTGCTGACGAGTGCTGACCGGCGCTGCCACCGCAGCGCATCACAGCGTCGTGGTCGTCCCCTCCCCGGACGCGCTGCCCGCGAGCCACTGGTTCCATTCCAGGTTGAAGGCGGCGTAGCCGTTGTCGGCCGGTGCCTTGGCACGGGGCGAGCCGGTGATGGTGACGGGGTCGCCCTGCTTGACCTGGCCGTAGAACCACTTGGCGTCCGACATGGACAGGTGGACGCAGCCGTGCGAGCCGCGGGCGCTGCCGCTGCCCGGATTCGGGTCGCCGGTCGAGTAGTGCACGTACGTGCCGGACTGGGTCAGGTGGATGTCCCAGGGCAGCGTCAGGTCGTAGTAGTTGGGGCTGCCCTTGTCGCAGCTGATGCCGACGCTGCAGGAGGTCATGTGGACCTTCTCCTGCTTGTCGATGACGGCCATCGTGCCGTTCCAGGTCGGATACTGAGCGCTGCCCGCATTGATCGACAGGGTGCGCACCGTCTTGCCGTTCCGGGTCACCTTCATGGTGTGGCCGGTCACCGAGACATCCGCGCGCACGTCGTCGCCGATCTTGAAGGTGTGCGTGTAGCTGCGCACGCCGTAGCGTCCGTTGCCGTTGCTGATGCCCTTCATGTCAGCATCGATCTTCACCTTCGTGCCGGAGGGCCAGTACGACTTCGGTCGCCAGTCGGCGCGCTTGTCGCCGAACCAGTGCCAGGCGCCCGCCACCGGCTGCGAAGTGCTCACCTTCATGTGCTTCTCCACCGTGGCCCGTGCCTTGGCAGCTACCGGGTTCGTGAAGACCACCGAGATCGGCATGGCCACGCCGACCGTGGTTCCGGTCTGCGGGGTGATCGTGTCCAGCAGCATCGGGGGGCCCGCGGGCTTCGTCGGTGACGGCGAGGCGCTCGCACTCGGCTTTCCCGACGCCTTTGAGTCGTCCCCGCCCGCCTTGTCGCTGCCGCCCCCGCCGCAGGCACTCGCGCCCACCAGCATCACACCCGTGATGAGTGCGATGCCTATGCCACCCTTGCGCCGTCCCACGACCTGCCCCACTCTCTCGCTCTTCGGCCCCGAAAGGCCCGACTCCCTGTTAGACGGCGACGGCCTGCGCCAAAGTTTCCTGCGTCGTGTAAAACGTGTCTCAAAACTCGGCGTGCACCGCCGGAACGGGGACGGTGCGGGGCGCGACATCCTTGCGTCCCACCGTCAGAGCGCGTCAGGTGCAAGGGATTGAGCCGCACCGCTGTGGGCGGCCCCGTAGGGCCTGTTGCGAAAGTGGATCGTCTGTCAGACCTGCCTGGGATGCTCTGAACATGGAGATGACAGTGCAGCTGACGATCGACTGCTCCGATCCGCAGAGGATGGTGGTTTTCTGGGCCGAGGCCCTGGGCTACGTGCCTGAGCCTCCGCCGGGCGGGCACGCCACGTGGCGTGCTTACTGGGCGGCGCTGGGGGTGCCCGAGGCAGAGTTGCCGGCCGGTGCCGGGGATATTCCGGAGTCGATCATCGACCCCGCGGGACGTGGACCGAGGGTGTGGTTCCAGCAGGTTCCGGAGCCTAAGGTCGCCAAGAACCGGTGGCACTTCGACCTGAAGGTCGGTGGGGGCCGTGACGTCCCACTGGACGTCCGCACACAGCGGGTCAAGGTCACGGTGGAACGGCTGGTCAAAGCTGGTGCCACCGTGCTGCGGATCAAAGACGAGCCGGACATGGGGCTCTACGCCGCCGCCATGCAGGACCCCGAGGGCAACGAATTCGACGTCGTCTGAGGGCCGTTGCGACGGTGCTGGTCACAGCCACTCGTTCACGGCTGCGACCAGCACCGTCGCCTCGTAGCGGACGGCTCTGCCTCTCACTACCCCTACTCCGCGGACGGCCGGATCGCCGTGCCCGCGGACGCGGACTGGCTGGACCCGCTGCTTGCCCTGACCTTCGCGGCGGCGGTCACCAGCCGGATCGAGCTCGCCTCCGGTGTACTCCTGCTGCCCGAACACAACCCGGTCCTGCTCGCCAAACAGGCCGCCACCCTCGACGTGCTCTCCGCCGGGCGGTTCTGTCTCGGGGTCGGGGTCGGCTGGTCGGCCGAGGAATTCGCCGCGCTCGGGGTCCCCTTCGCCGGGCGCGGGCGGCGCACCGACGAGTACCTCGCTGCCATGCGCACCCTCTGGGCCGAGGACCCAGCCTCCTTCACGGGGGAGTTCACCCGCTTCGACGCGATCCGGGTCAACCCGAAGCCGCTGCGCGGCGGCCGGCTCCCGGTCGTGGTAGGCGGAAACAGCGATGCCGCCTTGCGCCGCGCGGTCACGCTGGCTGACGGGTGGTACGGATTCAACGTACCGGCGGCCGACGTCCCGGCGCGCATGGCCGTTCTTGCCGACGAGTGCACCCGCCACGGTCGCGCATTCGACGAGCTCACGGTCGCCGTGGCGCTGAGCGACGGCATCCCGGAGCATCTCCCCGTACTCGGCACGGCGGGCGTCACCGAACTCGTCGTTGTCGGCGCACCCCCGCCCGTTCCCGACGCGGCGGCCACCTGGGTCGCGGAACTCGCCGCCACCTGGATTCGACCGGAGGGATGACCCGGGCCGGCCGGGGCAGCCGCTGGTTTTCCCGCGTCCTGGAGCTCGCCTCCTCCAGAATGGGAACGCGTGGCGCGCCCCCTTCAGGTCAGACATCTTGTCGGTTGGGGACGACGCCTGGCGGTCCATGACCAGGCCGCTAACCCAGCTCGGGAGGTGAGGCGGGCGGCGCCAGGCGGCGCAGCCGCGCCGGATCGGATCGGGTCAGGGCTGCTGACGCGTCCAGTTGCCAGCCGGCCTCGTACGCCTCGGCGAAGTGCTCGTCGCCGAGGGCGGCTCGGCCGCGGCTGCTCAGCGTGCGGATCTGCGGATCGGTGCGGTCGTGGGCGCCGCGCAGGCGGGCCGCCGCGCCGAGCAGGACGGCGACTTCGCGGTACCGCCCGTACAGCGCGGCGAGGCCGGCCACGGTCACCGCCACCGTCGCCACGATCGGCATGTCCTTGCTGTCGACCGCCGCCGCGTACGCCCGGCCCAGCGCCTCTTCGGCGCCCGGCCCGTCGCCGAGTTCGAGGCAGAGCGCGCCCCGCATCGCGCCGACCAGTGCCTGCCCCTGGTCGCCGCCGAACAGGACCCGCTCGGACAGTCCGGCCTCGATCGACTCGACCAGCTCGCGCGCCTGGGGCAGCACGCCGGTTCGCACCCACAGAGCCGCTTCCCGCGCGTCGAGCAGAATGGCCATCTCAGGTGACGTTGACCGCAGCACGCGTTCCCGGGCCACGGCGATCGTCTCGGCCGCCCGCGCGGTCTCATCGAGCCGCACGTGCAGATCGATCAGGCGCAGGTCGACGAAGATCTCGTCGCTGAGGCTGAGCGATCCGAACTCGCGGGCCAGCCGTTTGGCCTCGTTCAGGTCGGCCAGTGCGCCGTCGAGATCGCCGTCGTACTGCCGCATCAGTGCGTGCAGGGGCAGCGCCTTGGCCAGGCCCCAGCGGTCGCCGGCTCGGGCGAAGCACTCCAGCGCGGCGCTCACGTCGCTGCGGACCTGATCGAAATGGCCGTCGTTTTCGGCGAATTGGGCCCGGAAGAAGCGGGCCATCCCGGCCAGCCACACATCGGGGCCTTCGACCAGCCGCTGGATGACCGCCGGTGCGACCTCGGTCTCCGTCAGGGAGCCCAGCCAGACCGCGGTCGGTACGCCGGTGTGGCCCGGCAGCTCCGGGTGGCTGAGCAGCCGGGCCGCGAGCGCCCGCAGTTCCTCGCGCCGCTCCTTGAGCCAGTCCTTGGCCGATGTGCCCAGGGTGCCAACGGTGTTGAGCACCAGCAGCCCTTCGGCGATGTCGCGCGTCATGCTCGGTCGCTCGCCCGGCACCGCGACCGCTTCACCGAGCCAGTAGGCCGCGTCGGTGTGCCGGCCGAGCATCTGCCAGTACCAGATCAGGTTCACGGCGAGCGCGATCGCGCCGGTGGCGTCGCCGGTGTCGCAGAGGTGCCGCAGGGCGGCGAGTACGTTGTCGTACTCGGCGTGCAGCACATGGAGTGCGTCGAGCTGCTCGGGGCCGCGCAGCAGCGGGTCATAGCGGGCGACCAGTTCGGCGAAGTGACCGGCGGCCAGGTCTCGTGCGCCGGTCAGGGTGCCTTGCTCGGCCAGGCGCTCCAGGCCGTACTCGCGGAGGGTCTCCAGCATCCGGTAGCGGCCGGTGTCCGGCGCGAGCTGCAGCAAAGAGCGGTCGACCAGGTCCGCCAGAAGTTCCGGGACCTCGTCGGCAGGCACCGTGGTGCCTGCGCAGACCGCGATGGCCGAGGCCGGCGTGATGCCGCCGGGCAGGACCGAGATGCGCTCAGCGACCGTACGGGCGTCCGCGCCGAGCAGGTCCCAGCTCCATGCGATGACCGCGCGCAGCGTGCGGTGCCGTGGGAAGGCGGCGCGGCTGCCGGTGGTGAGCAGCCGGAATCGGTCGGACAGGCCGGCGGCCAGGCCGGTCAGTGAGAGCGTGCGCAGGCGGGCCGCGGCCAGTTCGAGTGCGAGTGGCATGCCGTCCAGGCCGCGGACGACGCGCAGCACCTCGCCGAGGTTGTGCTCGTCGACGTCGAACCCGGGCCGCACGGCCGCCGCCCGTTCGGTGAACAGGCGCACCGACGCGGTACGGCGGGCCTGGTCGACCTCCTCGTGCGGCTCGGGCAGGATGAGCGGGCCGAGCGGGACCAGTGCCTCGCCGTCGACCGTCAGCGGCTCCCGGCTCGTGGCCAGCACCCGCAGCGTGGCGCAGCGGGCCAGCAGCGCCGCGACCAGGTGCGCCACCGCGTCGATGAGGTGCTCGCAGTTGTCCACCACGAGCAGGGTCTCCCGGCCGTCCAGCTGGTCCGCCAGCACCTCCAGCTCGCCGACCGGGTTGCCGCGCAGCTTGGGCGAGGCCTCGAAAAGCGCCGAGCCGCGCAGCCCGATCGTGGCCAGCAGCGCCGCGCCGACCTTGGCGGGCTCGGTGACAGACGCGAGGTCGATCAGCCACACGCCGTCGGGGTATGCGTGCCGTCGGCGGCGGGCGGCCTCGACTGCCAGGCGTGTCTTGCCGGCGCCGCCGGGACCGAGCACCGTCACCAAGCGCCCGGAGGTGAGCAGCGTGTCGATCCGGGCAAGGTCGTCGTCGCGGCCGATGAAACTGGTCAGCGGCGCGGGCAGGTTGCTCCGCCTGACCTGCACGGCCTCGGGGGCGGGCCGCTCGGCGCGCAGCAGGCGCAGGTGGCGTTCGCCCAGGGCGGCGCCCGGGTCGGTGCCGAGCACGTCGGCCAGGCTCTCGCGGACCCGCTCGTACAGGGCGAGGGCCTCGGCCTGGCGCCCCTGGGCGGCGAGCGCGTCCATGAGGAGCGCGGCGGCGCGCTCGTGGAGGGGGTGTTCGGCGAGCAGTGCGGCCAGACGGGCGGCGGCCGCGTCGGCCCGGCCCAGCGTCAGTTCGGCGTCGGCGAGGTCGGCGACGGCCTTGATCGAGGCGTGGGCCAGCCGGGTCGCGACGGTGGGCGCCACCGCGGCGACGGCCGTGGGCTCGGCGCCGGGACGGTCGCCCCATAGCGCGACGGCCTCGCCGAGCACGGCCGCCGCGGCATTCGGGTCGCCGGCGCGCAGACGGTCACGGCCTGCGGCGGCGAGCTGCTCGAACCGCAGCGCGTCGACGTCGGCCGCGTCCACGGCCAGTCGGTAGCCGCCCGCGGACTGTGCGACGTCGCCGGCCGAGCCGAGGGCCCGGCGCAGCCGCGAGACGAGGGCCTGCAGGGCGTGGGCGGGTCCGGCCGGCGGGTCCTCGGCCCAGATCGCGTCGATGAGGCCGCTCTGCTCGACCGCGTGCCCGCCGGCGAGGGCCAGCCGTACGACCAGAGCCCGCAACCGGGCACCCGGTACGGGCAGGGAGGTGTCACCACGAGACACCTGAAAGGCGTCGAGCAGCGTGACTTGAAGCCGCGCACCCCCGTCCATTCTCCGATCCTCGCACGCGCGCGGTCGGGTCCTCACATCAGGGCAGTGCCCGTGTGCCCTCGTGTCAACGCCGTGTGCGCCCCGTGTGAGTGGCCCACAGCAGTCTTGGCCCGTCGCAAAGAACGGCTTCGGAAAGGGAATTGTCATGCATGACGTAGTGATCGTGGGCGCTGGCCCGGTGGGTCTGTTCCTTGCCTGCGAACTCGGCCTCGCGGGCTGCTCCGTCCTGGTGCTGGAGCGGGAGCCCGGCTCCCCGTGGCGGGCGGACCCGCTCGGGATGCGGGGCCTGTCCGTCGGCTCGGTCGAGGCGTTCTATCGCCGTGGGATGCTGCACCCCCTGCTGGCGGCGTCGGGCCGCCACGACGATGGCGGCCCGGACCCCGACGCGGACGAGCCGTCACCTCCCCGTGGTGTGGGCCACTTCGCCGGCATGGTGCTCGATCCGGCCAAGGTCGACCTCGCCGCCCTGCCGTATCGGCTTCCCAGCCCGGCGATGGACGGTGTGCTGACGAACCTCGAAGCGGTCGAGACGGTGCTGTCCGAGCGGGCCGAAAAGCTCGGAGTGGAGATCAGGCGCGGCGTCACGGTCTCAGCCATCGCGCAAGACGACGACAGCGTGGTCGCGCACGCCGGCGCGCACGAATACGCGGCGCGCTGGCTCGTTGGCTGCGATGGCGGACGCAGCGCGGTGCGCGGGCTCGCGGACTTCGAATTCGTCGGCACCGAGCCGCTGTTCACCGGCTATGTCATGGTTGCCGCCGTCGCCGATCCCGACGAGCTGAGCCCCGGGATCAACCTGACGCCGACCGGCATGTACCTCCGGATGTCCACCGAGCACATCGGCATGATGGACTTCGACGGCGGTGCGTTCGACCGCTCGCAGCAGCCGACTCTCGACCACCTCCAGGCGGTGCTGCGCCGCGTGTCCGGCACCGGCGTGACACTGAACGCCGTCCATCGCGTCTCCAGCTTCACCGATCGGGCGATGCAGACGACGACCTACCGTCGGGGACGCGTCCTGCTCGCGGGCGACGCCGCGCACATTCACTCGCCCCTCGGCGGGCAGGGACTCAACCTCGGCATCGGCGACGCCATGAACCTGGGATGGAAGCTCGCGGCGACCGTGCGCGGGTACGCGCCGGACGGGCTGCTCGACACCTACACCCACGAGCGGCACTCGATCGGCGCTTGGGTGCTCGACTGGACGCGCGCCCAAGCGGCGGTGATGAAGCCGGACCCCCATGGCCAGGCGCTCCGAGGATTGATGCGCGACCTGCTCGGGACCCGTGACGGAACGACCCACGTCTTCGAGAAGGTGTCGGGATCGTCGATCCGCTACGACCTCGGCAGCGAACAGCCGCTGGTCGGCCGCAACGCCCCGGACTTCCGTCTCGAAGACGGCACTCGACTCGGCGAGCTGTTGCAGGACGGACGAGGCGTCGCGCTCGATTTCAGCACCGACCGCCGCCTGCGCGATGCGGCGACGGGCCGGCAGAGCCGACTGCGTTACGCGGCTGGGGTGGCGAAGCACGCCCTCGGACTGGGCGCCGTGCTCATCCGGCCGGACGGCATCGTCGCCTGGGCAGGAGACCGCGATTCTGGCTGGGAGTCGTTCGAGCGGGCCGCCGACCAGTGGTTCGGCACTGCGGGAAGCTGAGCCGCCGCCCCATTCCCTGATAGACCTCCCTTTTCCCCCAATCCACATGTCAAGGAGCACTCATGACGATCACCCTCCGCCCGGGAACCACCGTGATGTTCACCGGCGACTCGATCACCGACAGCCAGCGGTTGGCGAGTGAAGACGGCCTCGGTTTCGGCTACCCGCTGCGCGTCGCGGGGGAGTGGGGCCTCCGGCACCCGGACCGGCCCGTGACCTGGCTGAACTCCGCGATCGCGGGCCACAAGGTGAGGGACCTCGAACCCCGGTGGCAGGCGGATGTGCTCGACGCGCGCCCGGACGTGGTGTCGATCCTCGTCGGCGTCAATGACATGGGCTGGCACACGCTCGACCCGGACGGCCATGTGATCCCCGCGGAGGACTTCGCGGCAGGCTACGACCGTCTGCTCGCGCCGCTGGCCGCGGCGGGCACGGAGCTGATCCTCATCGAGCCGTTCCTCCTGCCGATCAGCGGCAGCGTCAAGGCCGGTGACGCGCACGTCGACGTTGCGGTCCGGAAGGAGTGGCGTGCCGACCTGGACCCCAAGATCCAGGTCGTACGCGAGCTCGCCCGCGAGTACGGCGCGCATCTGCTCGCCGCGGACGGCATGTTCGCCGAGCTCGCCGCGGTGAGCGGACCGGAGTACTGGGCTGCGGACGGCGTGCACCCGACGCCGGCGGGTCACGCCGCACTGGCGGCGGCCTGGCTGCGCCTGGTCGCATGACCGCGTCTCGCGGCCGCCCGGCCGATGGCCAACGCCCAGTCACAGGCGAAGCCTTGATCGGCCGGGCAACCCCACCAAGGTGGTCATTGCGCGCATCGCAGGCCGCGAGCAGCAGCTCGAAGACCTGCAGCTGTCCCTGCCTGGCGGACTCGGCGACGGGAAGCACGTTCACCACCGCCAAGGAATGCAGTGTGCCGGGGCGTGCGACTGCGCAGGAAGCGGCTCAGACGACCACGACCCGGCGCCCGCGCGTGTGACCGGCTTGGCTGTCGATGTGCGCCGCCGCGGCCTCGGCGAGGGGGTACGCCTTCTCGACCGGGATGTGGAGCCTTCCCCGTGAGATGAGGGCGGCGGCCTCGGCGAGCGCATCCGGCACGCTCCCGGCCACGCCGGAGAACCGGACACCGAACTTCGGTGCCTCGAGATCGGCGATGGAGATCACCTTCTGCGGGTCCCCGGTCAGCTCGACGAGCTCGCCGATCACGCCCGAACCGGCCAGGTCGAGGGCCGCGTCGACATGGCCGAGCTGCCGCACCCGGTCGACCCAGCCCTCGCCGTACGTCGTGGCGAGGGCACCCAGGCTCCGCAGATAGTCCTGGTTCGCGGCCCCGGCCGTGCCGATCACCGCGATGCCGCGGTCGCGGGCGATCTGCAGCACCGCCGATCCGACTCCCCCGGACGCACCGCTGACCAGCAGTGTCTGCCCGGACCGCACACCGACCTCACGGAGGATGCGCAGCGCGGTCTCCACCACGGAGGGGTACCCGGCCGCCTCTTCGAACGTCAGGCCCTCCGGCATCCGGGCCCAGGCCGACAGCACGGCGAACTCGGCATAGGTGCTTGAGCCTTCGCCGAACACGTGGTCGCCGGCCTCGACCCCTTCGACGCCCTCGCCGACCTCATCCACCACTCCTGCGGCGTCCAGTCCGACTCCCGCGGGCAACACGACCGGATGGGCCTTCAGGACCTGGCCTTCACGGATCCTCCAGTCGGCGGGGTTCACGCCCGCCGCCCGCACGGCGATGCGTACCTGGCCGGGGCCCGCATGGGGTTCCTCGGCATCGATGAGTTGCAGAACGTCCGGACCGCCGAACTCGGCGAAGCTCACTTTCTTCATGCGGTGGACCGTAGCACTAACGGTTAGTGTTTTGAAACGGTTACAGCTTCGTACCTGGTAGTGTGCGGGCATGACCGTGCCGCCCGGGCGCCGTGAGCGCAAGAAGGCCGCGACCCGCCAGAAGATCGCTGACACCGCCCTGCGGCTCTTCCTGGAAAACGGGTACGACGCGGTGGGTATCCGCGAAGTGGCCGCTGAGGCGGACGTGGCCGTCACCACCCTCTTCTCCCACTTCGCCTCCAAAGAGGCCCTGGTGTTCGAACAGGACGAAGACTTCGAGCAACGCCTCACGCAGGCGGTCACCGACCGGGCGCCGCACGCGCCGCTCATCCCTGCGCTGCGGCACGAGATCCAGGCCCTGGTGCGACATTGCACGGCGGAAGGCGCCGCCCCGATCTGGCGCATGATCGACGACTCACCCGCCCTGCGGAAATACGAGGAGTCGATGAGGCTGCGCCACGCGGAGACACTGGCAACGGCCATCGCCGCCGACCTCGAACTGTCACAGACCGCAACGGCGAGCCGGACGATCGCGAGGTTCGTGATCGACGCCTATTCGCTGGCCCGCGAGGCGGCCGACCCGGAGGCCGCGGTGGACGAGATCTTCCGGATGATCGAGGCAGCCTGGGAGGTCACCTGCCCTTCGCGACGGGCGTAAGGAACTGTTCCTCCAGGTAGGACCGGGGCCGCGGCGGTGAGGAGAAGCTGTACACCGGGCTCAGCCCGCTGCTTGGGCAAGTTGGTGACCACGGTGCGCCGCGAGCTGCCGGCCGAAGCGCGGTGCAGACGGCCGTGGAACTACCCATTGGAAGGCCGCATGTTGCTGGTCACAGCGTACTGGCGGAGCAACTTGAGGCCATACGACGCACCACGCACCCTTGCCGCAGGACCGGGCATGCCTCCCGGCTGGTTTGGCCAACGGCGTCGTGATCGGGGAGCCTGGGGAGCATGCTGCTGCCCCTCACTCATGTGCAGGCCGACCTCCTTGAGGTCGTCCGCATCACCGATCCCGCCAGGCACCTCACCTCGGAGGACCTGACCGGGGACACTGTCGCGATCTGGGAGAGTGACCAAGCCCAACAGGCCCTGACGCTGATCGCCGATCTGCCCGGCGGCGAGATGTACCGCTGCTTCCTCCCTGGCTGGGGAGTCCGGGCGCGCAGCTCCTCCGATCTGCTCTTCGAGATCGCCTTCTGCTTCCGCTGCCACGGAGCACGCATCTGGAGCTCAGACGTTCCCACCGGGAAACAGGGCCAGACCTTCGACGCCGAGAGCCCTGCCGCGCGTGAGCTACTCCGCCGATTTCGCTCCTGCATGCCGAGCTGAGGTACAAGTCCTGCCGTCACCGGCAGGGCCGCACACCCGCCGCTGGCGGCGTCGAAGCTGACTTGGAGCTCTTCGGCCTCAACGAGCCAGCCGTTTCGCGGGCTTCGGCGATGCGGCTCGCGGTGTTCCTCTCGCGGACGTTCGGCCCGGGATGTGAACGGGCAAACCACGCCCGGAAGGCATGGCAAGCATCGGTGAGCCGGACGCGAGCAGATTCACGCTGGATTTCGATGGCGCTGACCTTCGGCGGTGGCTTGTGCGGTGTGATCAGCTGATGCCCTGGAGCTGATGCCCTGGATGTGAAGACAACTCCCAGGCACGACCAGGTTGGAAGGCTGCTACCAGCGATCCCACCAGGCCGGCAGCTCCGGGACGTCGAGCAAGAACCCACGCCGCCGACCGGGCAGTACACCGATCGACGACTCGGCGCGGTGGCGACGCTGGAAGTCGTGGGCGTCTTCGCCGTGCCGCTCGGCGAACCGAAAAGCCTTGCTCGCCTGGTGGGTGTGTCCGTTGCGGGGATCCGTCCAGACCACCTCGAGCCGCACCGTCCAGTGGCCAGGACCCCGCGGGTTCTTGGCGAACGACGTGCGCGCCGCGACGACCTTGCCCTGCACGGCCGGGCCGGAGCGGCGCAGCCGTCGCAGGTGCCGGTAGTGCGCGAGGCGCAGCAGTCTGATCCAGCCGACGACGGCGGCAGTAGTTCCGCCGAGGCCCACCAGCGGGATCGCCGTGTCCACGGTGGCCGGGTCACCGGTCAGCGGCCTTACGAGGACGGCGGCAGCCATCGCGCCGAGAAGGAACCCGAAGAAGGGCGCGACAACCGCTCCCATCACCAGGAGCGCGATCCGGATGACCCGCATGAGAGGCGATCCTAGACGTCATCTCATGTGGGCGGCTCGGCAGGCTGTCGGTCGTGGTGGGGATCGTTGAACGGCGATCCCGCTGACGGCTGGCGCCGAACGAGTCGTGGGAACTGCTCCAACGGGCGGTTCCGGAGGCGCCGATGCGGCCTCAGGTGTTGGCGGCGCCATAGAGCAAGGCGTCGCCTTGTGGAAGCAGGTATCCGATGTCCCGGGTCCGCGGCAGCTTTCCTGCCAGCGTCGATGCGTCGGTGCAACCAGAGACCTCGAAGCCGATGACCCCCAGGCTGAAGGAGGCGCTCTTGAAAGCCTCGGTCCCGATGGCAGCCAGCCAGTCGTCCATCACGTTGGACCTGAAGAACGGCTGACCGTCCCAGTACGCAAGGCCCGCGTGATCCAGCGCACCGAGGGGGACGTAAAAGTCCAGCCAGTCGCCGCTTTCATCACCGCCGCGGATCGCCACGCAGCCGCATACGACCAGTTGGCCCGTCGGCAGACGAACCTGACCGTGAAGGTGGCCGAACTCGGTCAGAGAGCCAACCGTGCACGGCACGGAATCCTGCTCCTCGGGTTCACGGTCTCTTTGCCCAAAGCACCCGTGAACGTCTGCGGCGGCCCACAGAGCACTCAGGACGGCCTGCAGCTGGCCGTCATCACTCGATCCAACCTCTATGGCCAGCTCGTAGTAGCCACCGGACCAGTTGGTTTGGTCCCGGAAGGCAGCAGGACTCGTCATGACGTGATCATGCGGCAGATCCGAGTTCAGTGCCACCGGTATTCAACGGGGGGCAACGGGGGACCCCGATTGCGTGCCCGCCGGGACGGTGTGTCAGACCATGGCGAGCCGGTCCACCAGCAGTTCCACCCTCCGCTCGGCGTCTCCAGGCGGCAGCCGTCCCGCCCGGGTCAGGGTGGCCAGCCCGTGTAGCGCCGCCCAGAACGTCTCGGTGAACAGTCCCGGGTGGACGCCGTCGCCGGTGACCTCGCCGAGAGTCTCCAGCAGGGCGGCGAAGGCGTCCTTCAGGGGCTCCGGGGTGTCCTCCTTCGCGAACGCCAGGCCACCGTCGAGCTGGAATATGGCGTCGTAGACCGCCGGGTTGCGTTCGGCGAACTCGAGGTAGGTGCGGGCGAGGGCGGTGACCCGGGTGCGGGGGTCGTCTGCGGCGGAGGTCGCGGCCCGCAGCGCCGCGGCCATCTCGGCGGCGCCCTCGAGGGCGACGGCGCCGATGATCTCGCGCTTGCCGCGGAAGTGGCTGTAGAGGACGGGCTGGCTGTACTCGATGCGCTCGGCGAGCCGTCGGGTGGTGACCGCGTCCCAGCCCTGCTGCTCGGCGAGTTCGCGGGCCGTCGCCACGATGAGGCGTTCGCGCTCCGCCCGTTCGCGCTGCTTGCGTTCCTGTACCGACATGAGTCGATCCTAGCACCGCTAGACAAGTGAGCGGCAGCAGGGCTAGCGTTGCCAAGACAGCTATCAATGCTAGATCTCGGGAGAGTCAGCATGCTCAACGCACTTGAGATCGTCACCACCGTGGTCGTCGGCGTGATGGTGGGGGTGGAGTTCTCCGTCGCCTTCGTCATCAACCCGATCCTCAACGCCCTCCCCGAGGACAGTGGCCAACTCGGCCGCGCCCACGGGGGCCGGATGCTCGGCGCCCTGATGCCGGTCTGGTACATCGGCTCGCTCGTCCTGGTCGCCGTCTGGGCCATCGCCGGATGGCACCGCCCCGGCGCCGGTCTCGCCGCCACCGCCGGCGCGCTGCTGATCCTCAGCGTGATCATGTCGCTCCTGCTGCTCGTCCCGATCAACAACCGGGGCAAGACATGGACCCCCGAGAATCGGCCCGCCGACTGGAAGGAGCAGATGAACCGCTGGGACCGCTTCCACTACGTCCGCGTCGCCGTCATCATCGCCGCCTTCACCCTGCTCGTCGCCGCCCTCGCCTGAGCCCGCGGGCCGACACCGCCACAGCACCCCCTCGAACTGCTGCCGCAGCCACACCGGGTACGGGCCATACGCGCCGATCGGCAGCTACGGCTCGATGAACTCCCAGTCCGCAGCGGTCAGTTGCGCACGCCGCGTCGGCAGGATGTCGGCCGGCCGGCGGGACTGTCGGTGATCCGTGGGCGATGTGTCGGTGGCCGCTGGAACCGTGGGGGTCGAGTTACCCAACGGGTGGCAGCCGCAGCCGCCTTCAACAGCAAGGGAGCCCTGTCGTCATGCCGTCCAGCCCGCCCTGGAATGTCCAACGACTGCCCGGTGCAGATGGCCGCGTCTTCCTGGTCACCGGCGGCAACGCCGGCATCGGGTACTTCGTCGCGGAGCAGCTGTCGGAAACCGGAGCCACCGTCGTACTCGGCAGCCGGAATCCCGCCAAGGCGGAGGCCGCCATGGCCTCGATCCGTGCGCGTGTCCCCGGCGCACGGGTGCGGGCCGTGCGGTTGGACCTCGCCGACCTCTCGTCGCTCGCAACAACGGTGGAATCACTGGAGGTGGAACGCCTCGACGCGGTGGTCCACAACGCCGGCGTCGCGCTGGACGACCCGCCGCGCGAGGAGACCGGGGACGGTCACGAGCTCATGTTCGGCACGAACCACCTCGGGCACTTCGTCTTGACCCAGTGGTTGATGCCGCTGCTGTCGGCTGCGCCGGCGGCCCGTGTGGTGACCATGGGCAGCTTCGCGGCGAAGTCCGAGCGGCTCGACCTGGAGGACCTGCAGTCCCGGAAGGACTACCGGCCCAAGCGCACCTACGGGCGCTCCAAGTTGGCACAGATGTACTTCGGCGTCGAACTCGACCGGCGCCTGCGTGCTGCCGGCAGCACGGTGGCGAGCGTGGTGGTCCATCCCGGCGGCGCGCTGGATTCCCTCACGCCGTCACGGCCGCCGGTCCATGTGCGAACCACCGGCGCACGGCTGAGCGCGGCACCTGCGGCCCTCCTCGTCCAGGGCAAGCACGCCGGTGCATGGCCCGCGGTCCGGGCGGTGCTCGACCCGGCCGTACGCGGAGGCCAGCTGTGGGGACCGCGCGTCTTCGGCCTGCGCGGCGAGCCCCGACGTGAACCGGTGTGGAACCACCTCGCCGACCCCTCCGTCGCGGCACGGTTGTGGGACGCAAGCCGTGATCTGACCGGCGCCGACCCCAGCACCTTCCGCGAATAGCTCGGACACGCGCGCGTTGGCCAACAGGGTGTCGAGCAGGTCGCGGCGGCAGAGACTGACGTGGAGTCCTTCGAGCTCGCCGAGCCGGCCGTTGGCGCGGACCTCGGCGAGCAGCTCGTGGCCCGGCCAACGGGGGCGCGCGGTCAGAACCAGTGCAGGCAGTGCGGGGAGCGCTCGGCGCGGAAGAGGGCGTCGGCGAGGGTGGCCGCGCCCGGGCGGTGGGCCCGGATGTGTCCGGCACGCACGAGCGTGCTCGGGGCGGTGCCGCCGAGGTAGATCGAGCCCAGGTCGCTCACGTCCAGGGACAGGTCGGGTTCCCGATCCGTCGGGCCGCAGTCGGCCTTGCCGTCCCGGACGGTCAGCAGGTAGCGGCCGTGCTCGCCGAGGAACGGGTCCTCGACGTCGAGGACGAGCTCGCCGTCCATGAACCAGCCGCGTGTGGTCAGCGCACGCGGGATGTCCAGCAGCCGCACCCAGAGCCAGTCGGTGTCGCCGCTCACCTCGCCGGCGCGGAAGTCCGCGAACTGCCAGCGCAGCGGATGTCCGGGCGGGAAGTGCTTGAACACGACCTGAGTGACCAGGTCGTGTTCGAGGACGAACCGGGCCAGGTCCGTGAAGACGGCGTCGTCGGCGGCGATGGTCTCGTCGACCGTCAGGGTGTAGTCGGGCTCGCCGGCCGAATAGCTGGCGTAACCGTCCGGGGTGCCGTCGGAGTCCCGGTGGACGGCGACGTAGCGCGGCGCCGACGAGATCGGGGGCTGCCCCGCGCCCGAGGCCCACCAGCGGTGCGGCCGGGACAGCGCGCCCGGCTGGGCGCGGCGGTAGCGGTCGTAGACCTCCTCCAGGATCTCGCCGCACTCGGCCCGCCGCAGCACCTCGATCGTGCCGGTGTCCGAACCGGTCGCCGGAGCGTCGGCCGTTCCGCGCGCCCGGGGGAGGGCGAGGGCGGCCCGGTGGCGCGGCACCGTCAGACGCTGCGTGTAGGTCGCCGGTCCGTAGCCGAACCTGCCGTAGATCGTGGCCTCGGAGGCCAGCAGTACGGAGAGGAACTCTCCGCGGGCCCGTAACTGGGCGAGCTGACGTTGCATCATCGCGCTGAGCACGCCCTGGCGTCGGTGCGAGGGCAGGACGCCGACGGCGGTCACCCCGGTGGTCGGGACGAGGGTCTCACCGGGCAGGGTGAGCTCGAAGGAGTACGCACCGGCGGTCCCGACGGGCCGCCCGTCCGCCGTCATGGCGAGCAGGTTGCGGTCCATTTCGAACGCCGACCACCAGACCCCGCCGCCGTCCTTGTTCGGGGTTTCCGGCAAGCGGCCGAACGCGGCATGGAGTGTGTCGACGAAGACGTCGAAGTCCTGGTCGGTCGTGGAACGGATCTTCATCGCTGCCGCTGCCTCCTCGAAATACCGGCACCACGACTCGTGGTGCCCCGCCACAGTGCAGCGTTGGCCCGTGGCCAAGGCAAGCGAATTACGGCCGGGCCCGCGGCCGTTCACAGCACAGCCTGGGTCCGGGCCGGCCCGGACCGGGGGTGGCCGGACAGGCTCCGCGGGAACGCGCTTGTGGCCGGGCCGCTGGACCGGGTCTGCGGCGGCCCTGTTGTCCTTTGGGAACTGCGTTTCTCCACTGTTAGCTTGCTGGGCCACTACCGATGGGGACGAGGACCGACATGGACGCGAACCTGGACACGCCTGTGGACGTGGACTGGGCCAAGTTGATACACGCATATGGAACTGCCGAGGACGTCCCCGCCCTTCTGCAGAACCTGCGGTCCGACGACGCCCTCACCCGGGAGCGCGCCCTGGACGCGCTGTACGGGGGCGTTCATCACCAGGGCGACGTGTACGACTCGACGCTGGCGTGCATCCCCCATCTGCTGGCCCTCGCCCAGGACCCGAACGTGCCCGACCGGGGCCCCGTCATCGGCCTGCTGACCAGCATCGCCGCCACCGCGAACGCGGCCGCCGAAGAATACGGCACCACCATGCCCGACCCGCAGGCGGTACTCGCCGAGGCAGCTGCTGCCGGGCTGGACCCGGACGAGTGGTGGGAGGAGTACGCCTGCGCCCATCAGCTTCTCGCCGAGCGGGCGTTGACCGCCGCGGTGCCGTCGATGCTTCCCCTGCTCGCTGACGCCGAGGCGGACGTGCGAGCGGCCGCGGCCACCTTCCTGGTCCGGTGCACCGACGAACCCCGCGCGCTGCTGCCCGCGCTGACGGCAGGTTTGCGCACCGAACCCCACCCGGCCACCCGCCAGTCGCTCGTCGAGGACCTGGCCGACCTGTTCGGCCGGCTCCCCGACGGCCAGGCCGGTCACCCAGCCAGGGCCGGCGCGCCAACCGAGGACTTCCAAGCAGCGATCGACCTGCTCCTCAGCCTGAGCACCGGGCAACAGGTCCCACTCCTCGAACAGGACCCCGCCACCGTCCTCGCCGCGCTCACCGCCCTGGCGGCCCACGCACCCCACACGCTGCCACCGGACGCCGCCGACTGCGCCCTCACCGCGCTCGACCGGGCCGGCAACCAGCCGGCGCCGCCCCCGCCCGGCGGCCCGGACTCCGACACCATGCTGTCCTACCTGCGCACCCTGCGCGCAAGCGCCTACCCCACAGACACCGAGATGCGGCTGGTGGACGCCCTGCGCGACCTTCACGGAGCACTCGGCGCCCGCCTGCACGACCGTCACCAGCTGGTCTTGCACGAGCTGCGCCGGGCCGTTCCCGCCGTGCGCACGGACACCTTCGACCGGATCAGAGACCTCTACGGTGCCTGGCGGGTCCCCCCACAACACGCGGCACAGGTCGCGGAGTTGCTCGGAACGGTCCTCACGGCCTACGCCGAGTCCCTGGAGACCCAGACCGAGGGGCAGCCGGATTCCCAGCCCGAGGACGTAAGCCCTGCGGACACCTCCCCCTCCACTGCCGCCTCGGTCGCAGGCGCATGCGTCACCGCAGCCGTCGCCGCTGCCGCGGCCGAGGAACTGCGCTGCTGCTGTCTGCCCCTCACCCCCGACATCCTCGATGCCGCCCACCGCATCGCCGACGCTTCCGGCTACCGCACCGACCACGGCTGGCAGAGCAGCGCCGGCGGCGCATGCCTCCAACTCCTCATCGCCGCCGAAGACAGGCGAGGCGCCCACCACCTGGCGGAGCTGCTCTACGGCAGGGTCGTCCCCGAAGAACTGCCTGACTGGTGCCGGGCGTTGGGCCCGCACGCAGCCACGCTGGTGCCGGCCCTGGGAGCCCGGCTGCAGCAAGCCGCCGACCACATGAGCGACCACCCCGACGACGACCATGCCCTCGACGAGGCCGCGCGCCTCCTGGCCGCACTGAGCTCAACGGGCTTCGACGAAACTGCCGGCGTGATCGCCCCCTTCCTCGACGCCCTGGCCGACCGCGCCGAGGAACAGGAAACCGGGCTGCACCGGGCCGGCCTCCTCCTGCTCCAACACCCCGACGGCATCGGCCCCGACGCCGCCGACCACACACCCCTGCTGCACCGCCTCCTCACCGACCGCTCCCCGGAGGCCCGCATCGGGGCCGCCCGAGCCCTGTGGCACGCCGAACACAACGCAGCCTCCGTACTGCCGGTGCTCACCACCGCTCTTGAGGCCACCATCGAGAACGCCCACGACCGGATCGTCACCCACGAGGCCCTGGACTTGGTCGCAGCGATGGGCCCGGCGGCGGCCCCACTCGCCCCCACCCTCCGGGCTCGCCTCCGCGCGCCCCACGGCCACGTCCTCACCACCGCCCGCACCGCCCTGGCACTCCGAGCAGTCAGCGGCCCAGGCAACGGCCCCGATACGGTCGCCGCGGACACCGCACTGCTCACGGCTTGGACCACCGACCGCTCGGCCCGCGCCACCATCGCCGCCGGCCTCCACCGTCAGGTCCCCACCGAGTCGCTCCCGGCCGGCCTGCCCGCCCTCCTGCGCAAGGAACTGGCCGATCCACGGCGCCTGGACAACACAGGCCAACCGACCAGGACACGCTTCCGCTACCAGACCCGCGCGGACGAAGAGTTCCGCGCCCACGCCACCACGCTCCTCGCCCGCGCATGAACGGCGGTAGGCAGCCGCTGCGGTCCGGTTAGTCGACCAGGACTCCCGGGTTGAGGATGCGGTGGGGGTCCAGGGCGTCCTTGGCGGCGCGCAGTGCCAGCGCGAAGGGCTCCGGGCGTTGGAGGTCGTAGCCGGGGCGGTGGTCGCGGCCGACGGCGTGGTGGTGGGTGATGGTGGCGCGGTGGCGGTGCAGGACGTCGCCCGCGGCGGCTTTGATGTCGTCCCAGATTTCGACTTCGTCGCCGGGGCGGCCGGCGACGGCCACGGTGAAGTAGGGGGCGGCGCCGTCGGGGTAGACGTGGGTCAGACGGCAGTTGATGGTGGCCGGGTGGCCGGTGGCCTTCAAGGCGGCGGCACCGACCTGGGTGCGTACGGCGTCGATCAGGGCGGTAAGGGTGTCCCAGGTGGCGGCGGTCTCGAAGGTCTCGACGACGGCGCCCATGCGGGCCAGACCGTCGCGCAGATAGGGCATGCGCAGGAACGCCGAACGCCAGGCGCGCACGGCCGTGTCGGCCGGGGTGTCACGGTCCGCCGTCGGCGCCCCGCTGCGGCCGCCGTGGGCGCGGGCCAGGTCCAGAGCGCTGGTGAGGCGGTCGTCGACGGGGGCTGTGGCGGATTCGAAGCCCAGGACCAGGACGGCGGAGCCGTCGTGCGAGGCGCCGGACAGCAGTGCCTCGCCGGGGTCGAGCAGCCGGCAGTTGGCTGGGGCCAGGTCGGACTGGGCGATGGCACGCACCGCGTCCAGCGCCTGGTGGAAGTCGGCGAAGGTGACGGACGTCGAGGCCTTGTACCGCGGGCGCTCCTGCAGGCGCATCCACGCCTCGGTGATGATGCCGAGCGCGCCCTCGGAGCCGAGGAACAGGCGGTCGGGTGACGGTCCGGCGCCGGAGGCGGGCAGGCGCCAGGACGTGCTGGCGCCGGCGGGCGTGACCACGTGCAGGGACTGTACGAAGTCGTCGATGTGGGTGTGGACGGTGGCGTAGTGGCCTCCGGCCCGGGTGGCCAGCCAGCCGCCAAGGGTGGAGAACTCGAAGCTCTGTGGGAAGTGGCGCAGGGTGAGGCCGTGGGGCCGCAACTGCTCTTCCAGCACGGGGCCGAGCGCACCGGCTTGGATGCGTGCCGAGCGGCTGGTGGCGTCGATCTCCAGGACCCGGTTCATCGAGGTCAGGTCGAGCGACAGAACGGCGCGGTGGGCGTCGCCGCGGTACTCCACGCCGCCGACCACCGAGGAGCCGCCGCCGAAGGGGATGACGGCCACGCCGTGTCCGCCGGCCCAGTCGAGCAGGTCGGCGACCTCTTGATGGGTGGTCGGGTGGGCGACCAGGTCGGGGATCCGGCCGGGCCGGCCGCGCAGGGCCCGGATGACGTCGCGATAGGCCTTGCCCATGGCGTGGGCGGCGCGCGTTGCGGGGTCGGCGGTGATCAGGTGCGCCAGTGCGGGCGGGGGTGTCGCGCCGGGGCGGGCGATGGCCAGGTCGGCGACCCGGGGTATCGGCAGCGGGCGGGCGAGGGTGCCCGGCAGCAGGGCGCCCATGGCGGCGCATTCGGCGTTGTCGGGGTGGGCGTCGGCGTAGCCCCAGCCCCACCAGGAGCGGGTGCGGGAGGTTCCGGGGTGGGACGGGGTGGCAGGCATGCGTGTGCTCCCAGCGCGGTCCGGGGAATTTACCCAACGGAAAATTACCTTAGGGTAATATCGGCTTCCATGACAACGCTCCCCTCCAGGGCCGGCACCAAGGGCGTGCCCAGGGCCGCGCGCGAACAACAGGTCCTGGCCGCGGCCACCGAGGAGTTCGGCCGCCACGGCTACGAGGCCACCACCGTGGCCGCCATCGCCGCCCGCGTGGGCGTCACCAAACCACTGCTGCACCATTACTTCGGCAGCAAGCAAGACCTCTACCTCGCCTGCCTGAACCCGGTGGGCGACCGGCTCCTGGACGCCATCCGCGGCGCGATGGCAGAACACGCCCCCAGCGCACCGCCCACCCCCCTGCGCGTGCTGCACTCCCTGTTCACCGCCCTGGACGAGCAGCGCGAGGCATGGTCCGTCCTCTACGACGCCACGCTGCCACCGGACAGCGACGCCGCCCAACGCGCGGCGTACTACCGCGGCGCCATCGATGACCTGGCCGCGGTCGGCACCGCCGACCTCCTGCACGCGACCGGCTCCCGCGACCCGCTCGACGCCGACGCCCTCAAATACGCCTGGCGCGGTCTGTGCACCGCCCTGGTCCGCTGGTGGGTCAACCACCCCGACCAGTCACCCGAAGCCATGGCCCAACGCTGTGCACGGCTCTTCGCGGCCAGCCGCACCCTCCTCGCGACCGGCGACGACAGCACATGAGCCGGCCAGATCTCCCGCTCCCAGCTGTCACAAGCCGTGAACACCCCACGGCGCGGACACCCGGCAGGTCTCCTGCGCGGGTCCCTACGGAGCACCAGGCCGGCTCAGCGGAGACGCCCCGCCGCCCCCTTCACCGACCGCAGCAAGGGGACCGAGGACGCGATGACGAACAGGCCGAAGAGCGTGAGGGGCAGCAAGCCCACCGGACGCAGCAACCATGCCGGATTCATCTGCAACGAAGGCCAGTTGACAATCCAATTCGCGATGACATCCAGCACCATCACCCCGGCGGCCAGCCGGATGCCCACGGAGCGGACCCGGCCCACCCACACGACGACCAGCGGGTCGAGGACCACCAGGCTGACGAAGAACACCTGTAGCGGCACCGGCGCGAAGGACGCATAGGCGTGAATGCCGCCGCGGATCAGATCCAGGAGGTGGGCACAGGCTCCTTCCAGGAAGCCGATCAGGTACACCGCGAGCATCCATCGCACCCACCGGGGCTGACTCCGCCACCGTTCCCGTAATCCGCCCCTCATGCGGACAACCTATGGCCGGCCGGCCACATCGATCAATGAGCATGACGCAGTCTCAGCCCGCCGGTGGGAGTCACGCGTCCGTGGTCCAAGGAAGGACGTCCGGCAATCCCGTGTCCCGCCGCTTCGGCGGCGCAGCACCAGGTTCCCTTTCCGGGAAGTTTACGCAGGTCAACTGGGTGTCGCGATAGGGTGCTCGGGCTGTGTCCGGCCTCGATCGAGGAGCCATGATGTTCGACCTCATCGTCATCATCCGCGTGCCCAAAGCCGAAGACGTCGGCCACGTTGCGGAAGCTCTGGCCCGTATGCGTCCGCTGTGCCTGGCCGAAGACGGCTGCGTCAGCTGGGAGGCGTACCAGTCGCACGAGGACGCCGCGCGATTCGTCCTGGTCGAGCGCTGGGCGAGTCGTGGACATTGGGATGCCCACGGCTCCGGCGCAGCTATCCAGGACATCTACCTCCCCGAGATCACGCCGCGCATCGAACGTGAAGTACACCCGAGCGCGCCCGTCGCGCCGGTGTGAGTTCGGACAGGCGCACAGATCGGCGTCGGCCCCGGCCCCGCGCACCCCACGTGCGGGGCCGGGGCCGACGTCGGTGTCAGCGGCTGCGGGGGCCGGTCGACGACATCACTTGCCGGCGACGAGCTCGGCCAGGTGCTGCAGTGAGTTGGTGAGGTGCTCAGGGCCGAACGGAGGGAACTGGATGTACTCCCGGATGGACTGCGGCACTGCCGACCAGTCGTAGGTGAGCGTGACCTCAGTCTCGGACGGACCCAGCGGCGCAAGGTCGTAACGCCAGATCCAACCGCCGAACTCCAGGTGGCCGTCGTCCTTCTCCGTGCCCGTCCGCCAGCCGATGGCGCGCGGCGGGTCGAGCAACTGGACCTGGTTGGCCACCTGGTAGTCACCGTTCGGATGGTTGGCGTGATACATGTGCATCCGGAAAATCTGCCCCACCTCGGTCAGCGGGGCCCGGTCGACGGATTCCTGGACCCAGCCGGTGCCATCGATCGCGGAATGGGTCGTCGGGTCCGCCAGCACCGCGAACACCTTCGCTGCGGGTACGGCGACAGTCAGGGTGGCGCTCACGTTCTCCTGGTCCACGGTGTGCACGCTCCTCATCATGTACGTCTTGGTGTCGCCGGACTTGGGGTTCAGGGGACGCTGGACGGTGCCTGCCTGCCGCGCCGGTGTGGCCGGGTGTGGTCAGGGGGTGCGCGTCAGGGCTGCGTGAGGACGTCTTCAAGGAGGTCGGCGAGGAGCACGGCGCCCTTTCCCTCGGGGTCGCGGTCGGGGTCGTAGATGGTGACGTTCACCCCGGCGCAGCGCGGCGAGGCGGCCAACGGGGCCAGTAGTGCCCGCAGTTCGTCGGTCAGCAGTCCGCCGGGGTCGGGGCTGTCGACCGCCGGCATCACGGAGGGGTCCAGGACGTCCACGTCGAGGTGGATCCAGAAGCCGTCGAGCGCACGCCCTTGGAGGTGGTCGAGGACCGCACGGGCCGTCGTCTCCGGTCCGCGCCGCCGGATCTCCCCGACGGGGGTGTGGCGGATGCCGAGCTGGGTCAACTCTTCCTGGTTCTCGTCCGCGTCACGGATGCCCAGCACGTTCACGTCCTCGTCGCGGACGTAGGGACGCAGTCCGTCGATGTCGGTGAGGTCGGCCTGTCCGCGGCCGGTGATCTGTGCGACGCCCTCTCCGGCGGCGGCGCCGAGCGGCCCGGACACGGCCACGTTCCCCGGGTGCCTGAAGTCGCCGTGCCCGTCGAGGTAGGCCACGCCGTACCGGCCCAGCCGCCGCAGCCCGAGCACCGCTCCGAGCAGGATGCTGCAGTCCCCGCCGAGCAGCACCGGGAAGTCGCCGCTGCGCACCCGGTCCTCGACGCGGGCGGCCAGCTTGCGGGTGTACTCGGCCAGGGCCGCGGCGTTGAAGTCCCCGTCCACCCCCTCCCGCCAGCCCGTGAGGTCGTAGCGCGGCGGCACCACGACGCCGCCCTCCAGCGCGCCCAGTCGACGCAGCAGGCCCTGTTCGCGCAGCGCCCCGGCGAGCTTGGCGCAGCCGGGGACGGTGCCGGGCGCGGGCGGCCGCAGTCCCAGGTTGGACGGGGCATCGATCAGTACGGTGCGACGCATTGGAAGATCGTCACACAGATTCCGGGGAAATGTCCGGGGCTGGGGAAAACCCGTTCGACGCTCTTTGGCTGGTGCCGGCGGCTTACGGGTCGTTGGGACGTGCCGTGCGCGGGTCCCGGTCAGTGCTCCGCCGGAGGCTCAAGATCCGCATCCGCTTCGGAGCCAGCGGCTGTACCGGTCCCCGGTCCGGTGTAGGGGCGGGTGCGGATGAGGTCGTGGGTGAGGCGGGTGAAGGCGCGACCGGCGGAGCTTCGGTAGGCGTCGGTGCGGGTGAGGAGGGCGACGGTGCGGCTGGGGAGGGGCGGGTCGAGGGGGATGGGGATGAGGTGGGGGTGGTCGTGGGTGAGGGCGTCGGGGAGCACGGTGGCCAGTGTGGTGCGCTGGACGATCTCGGTGATGGCCTGGATGGAGTTGGCCTCCACCGCGATGTGGGGGCTCACGCCGTGCTGGGTGAAGTAGTCGTCGATGTGGCCCCGGGTGGCGAAGTCGCCGCTCAGCAGGGCGAGTTGGAGTCCGGCGAGGTCGTCTACGGGCAGGGGGTGGTCGTGACCGGCGGGGTGGCGGGCGCTGGTGACGAGGGTGAGGGTTTCGGTGAACAGTTCGGTGGCGGAGATGCCGGGGAGGTGGGTGCCGGTGAAGGCGATGCCGAGGTCGATCTCGTCGGCGAGCAGGCCGGATTCGATGCGGTCCTGGGGCATCTCCCGCAGGGTCATCGTGATGCCGGGGTGGCGGGTGTGGAGTTCGGCGGCGAGCGGGCCGGTGAGATAGGCGGTGAAGGTGGGGGTGACCGCCAGGCGCAGGTGGCCGCGGGTGAGGTCGTGCACGTCGTGGACGGCGCGTTCCGCGGCGGCGAGGTCACGCAGGGCGCGGCGGGCGTGGTGGACGTATGCCACGCCGGCGTCGGTGAGGCGCACGGTGCGGCCGGTGCGGTCCAGCAGCTGCACGTCGAGGATCCGCTCCAGCTGCTTGATCTGCTGGGAGAGGGTGGGCTGGGAGATGTGCAGTTCTTCGGCGGCGCGGGTGAAGGTGCCGTTCTCGGCGACGGCGAGCAGGTAGCGCAGATGGCGCAGTTCCAGGGCCATGGACCCAAGTATAGATGTGGACTATGAGGGCTATGGACAGTAAGTCTTGGACGCTATAGATGCAGGTCGTGCATCGTGGATTTCGCCAGCCCAGCGAGGGCGGCATCCACCGAAAGGGAGTGACCCCATGCATGGCCTTGCCGAGGGCGTCGCGCGGTTCCAGCGGGACGTCTTCCCGACCAAGGAGGGCCTGTTCGCCCATCTGGCCGGTCACCACGACCCGCACACGCTGTTCATCAGCTGCTCGGACGCCCGTGTCGTCCCGGAGCTGATCACCGGCAGTGAGCCCGGCGAGCTGTTCGTCATCCGCACCGCCGGCAATCTCGTGCCCGCCTACAGCCCGGCTCCCGACGGGGTCGCGGCGAGCATCGAGTACGCCGTCGCCGTCCTGGGCGTGCGAGACATCGTGGTGTGCGGGCACTCGGCCTGCGGTGCGATGACCGCCCTCGCCCACCACCACGACCTGTCCGGCGCTCCGGCGATCGCCGACTGGCTGCGGCATGCGGACGCCTCCCGGGCCCGCACCGCCCTCGCCGGTGACGTCGATGCGCTGGTACGGCAGAACGTGCTCGCGCAGCTGGCGAACCTGGCCACCCACCCCTCCCTCGCACGTGCGCTGGCGGAGCGGACGGTCACCCTGCACGGCTGGGTCTACGACATCCCCACCGGCCGCGTCGACGAGCTGGACCCTGCCTGCCGTTCCGCCGCCGTCGCGCCCTGACCTCGACCTCCCGCGTCGCCCCTCGCGGCACGGGCCCCCGTCCCACCACCGACGTGCGCAAGCGCGTACCAGGCATTACCACCCCCGAAAGGAAACCCCACCTCATGGTGCACGCACAGATCGACCCCGCCGCCCGCCAGGACCTTGCCGTGCAGGCGGTCGAGGCCAAGACCCGCAAGAACCTGACGTGGGAGCAGATCGCCGGGGCCTCCGGCCTGTCGGTGGCCTTCACCACCGCCGCCGTGCTCGGCCAGCACGCCCTTCCGGAGAAGTCGGCCAAGGCGGTCGCAGAGCTGCTCGGCCTGGACGAGGACGCGGTGATGCTGCTGCAGACCATCCCCACCCGCGGTTCGATCCCCGGCGGCATCCCGACCGACCCGACGATCTATCGCTTCTACGAGATGCTCCAGGTCTACGGCACCACGCTGAAGGCCCTGGTCCATGAGCAGTTCGGCGACGGCATCATCTCCGCGATCAATTTCAAGCTCGACGTGAAGAAGGTCGCCGATCCCGAGGGCGGCGAGCGCGCGGTGATCACCCTGGACGGCAAGTACCTGCCGACCAAGCCCTTCTGAGCGCCCCCTGCCCGCAAGCCCCTCCCTGGAGGAACCCCATGGACTTCGTCCAGCGCACCATCGACCTCGCCCGGCAGAACGTCGCCGAGGGCGGCCGCCCCTTCGCGACCGTCATCGTCAAGGACGGCGAGATCCTCGCCGAGAGCGGCAACAAGGTCGCCCAGACGAACGACCCCACCGCCCACGCCGAGATCCTCGCCATCCGCGAGGCGTGCGTGAAGCTCGGCACCGAGCACCTGACCGGCACCACCATCTACGTCCTGGCCCACCCCTGCCCCATGTGCCTGGGCTCGCTGTACTACTGCTCCCCGGACGAGGTCGTCTTCCTCACCACCCGCGACGCCTATGAGCCCCACTACGTCGACGACCGCAAGTACTTCGAACTGAACACCTTCTACGAGGAGTTCGCCAAGGACCACACCGAGCGTCGCCTTCCCATGCGCTACGGGCCCCGCGACGCAGCCGTGGAGGTCTACCGGTTCTGGCAGGAGCGCAACGGTGGCGAGCGCCGTGTCGCCGGCGCTCCCACCTCCTCCTGAACCGCCTGCGCGAGGTGACCGAGAAGGTGGCGTGGAGCCGGCTCCGGCAGGGCCGGCCCCACGCCACGACCCAGCAGCGGCTCGCAAGGACGATCCTTCCGTCAACGTGCGGATCGCTATGGGGAGATGAGCAACAGAGCCCCCTGCTATGGTGCGCCGATGCCATCGATCAAGCAGTTCCAAGTCACCTTTGACTGCGCAGAACCTGAGCGCGTCGCTCGTTTCTGGTGCGAGGTGTTGGGGTACGTCGTATCGCCGCCACCGGCGGGGTTTGCCACTTGGGACGATTTCGACCGGTCGCGGCCGCCTGAGGATCGAGGTTCCTGGTTCGCCTGCAGTGATCCCACAGGTGTGGGCCCGCGACTGTTCTTTCAGCGCGTTCCCGAAGGCAAGGTCGTCAAGAATCGGGTGCATCTGTGCGTGCGGGTCGGCACCGGGCTCGTGGGGGAAGAGCGCCTCGCCGCGCTCGAAGCCGAGTGCGCACGACTGATCCCGCTCGGCGCGGTACGCGTGCGACTCCTGTATGACGGCAACGATTCGTGCATCGTGATGCAGGACATCGAGGGCAACGAGTTCTGTCTCGACTGAGCGTCCTACGAGCCGGGTCCCGACCTCGCGAACGCGCCGTGCACCGAGGGGTGGTCGGCCAGCGCCTGCCCGGCGGCGGCCAGATGGTCAGGGGCCATGTTCAGCAGGAGATTGGAGGGCGATACCTCCGCGGCGGTGATGTCGAGACGTGGCCGGACGAAGCCGGCCTCGGGGAGCAATGGAACAGTGGTTGGCGTGAAGCATTGACCGACGTCATGGACGCCGTTGACGGCGGGCGTTCCCGCCGGTTACCCGTGCTTGTCCCCCGCAAGACCGCCGTCGTCGTCATCACCGCGAAGTCCGCCGGGCGCAAGGTCTTCGGCCTCGCCACCGCAGGCGTCCGTCTCGCTTGACCTCTTGCGCGTCAGTCCGGCAGCCAGTGCAGCTCGTGCGCCAGGGTTTTGGCGACGGCACGGATGCGGCGGTGTAGCGGCGACTGCTCGCGTGGGAGGACCAGGTGGAACGTCAGGCTGGGCGCGCCCCGCAGCGGTCGCCAGGTGAGACCGGCCGGTTGTGCCGTGGCCGCGGCTTCGCCGGCCGGGGCGAGGGTGCCCCCGTCGCGCAGGTCGCGCTGAGACATGTCGAAAGAGACTGCGGGCGTGTGGAATCGGGGGTGTGGTCGGGTGTCTCGGAACAGTGCGGACAGCTGATCGTGGATCACGGGGTTGGCCGCACGGTCCGGGAGTCTCAGCGGATACGCGGCCGCGTCGGCGATCTCGATCTCCGGGTGTTCGGCCAGCGGATGGTGCTGCGCCAGCTGGACCCCGATGCGCGCACGCCGCAGCAGGAACCGGCGCACGCCACGGCCCGGCTGTTCACCGCGGGTGATCCCGGCATCGATGCGGCCGTCGGCGACCGCGGGGGAGATCTCCGGTGTCGCCATCGGGACCGCGCCGACCTCGAGTCCGCTGTTGCCGCGAATCAGCCTGTCCACCAGGGCCGGTGCCGTCTCGGCCCCGGCGCTGAGGCTGTATCCGATGCGCAGCGTGCCCAGTTCACCGGCCGCCGCGCTCCGGGCGGTGTCCCATGCCCGGTCCAGCGCCGCCAGCGCGGGCGGCGCGGACTCCGCCAAAGCCGCACCGGCCGTGGTCAATACGACGCTACGCGTGTTGCGGACCAGCAGGGCCGTACCGAGTTCCGCCTCCAATCGGCGCATCCGGGCGCTGAGTGCGGGCTGTGCGATACCGATCCGTGCGGCCGCGCGGGTGAAGTTCAACTCCTGCGCCAGCACCAGGAAGTACCGCAGGCTCACCGTATCCGGCGCCACGTGCCCTCCCTGCCGATTGATAACGATCCGTTCTGAGCCTATCCCGTACCGGTCTTTCCCTCGCCCGCGCATCAAGCCCTAACCTGCGCATATGACGGTTCAACTGACCGCGGTGGCCGTCGCCGGGATCGATCGATCTGAGTGTCAATGCGAAGTCGGACGTGTCCGGCCGAACACAGGAGGTTTCCATGGCTAAGGGCTACTGGGTCAGTGTCTACCCCGCCATATCCGACCCTGAGGGGCTGACTGCCTACGACAAGCTGGCCGGTCCGGCTGTCCAGGCTGGGGGCGGGCGCACCCTGTCCCGGATTCCGTCCCGTGGTGGTCGAGTCGTCGCCCACGAGGCCGGAATCACGCAACGCGTCGTTCTGATCGAGTTCGACAGCTTTGAACAGGCCGTCGCGGCATACGAGAGCGAGGCATACCAGAAGGCGCTGGTGGCCCTCCCCGACGGCGTCGAGCGCGACTTCCGCATCATCGAAGGCATCGACTGACCGGCGGGCCCAGCCATCGCTGAGCATCCGTCACCTGATACGCACACGGTGCTGAACGACGACTCACGAGACGAGTGCGAAGCCATGCCCCGTGTCCCAGTTCGTCGTCGACGTCCTCGACGGCCTGATCCCTGTCGGGCGGATCGAAGAAGCGATGCGACGTCCGGGCCAGCTGGACTGTCTCGCTGACCTCGTCGACGAAACTCACCCTCGCCCGAAGCGAACCGCGAACCGCTTCTCACACGACAGATCGGTCCAGCGGACACAAGGCTTCGATGACCAGGGGCGCATCCTGTAGCCCAGGGGCGCGCCTGGCTGCGCCAGGACGGCGCACTGGAGCCGGCCGCCCTGCTTCGGGGATGGAAGCGCACCGGGTGCCG
The DNA here is from genome assembly GCF_036352915.1 of Streptomyces bugieae. Lineage (NCBI taxonomy): Bacteria > Bacillati > Actinomycetota > Actinomycetes > Kitasatosporales > Streptomycetaceae > Streptomyces > Streptomyces bugieae. The sequence continues at coordinate 208,970 of NZ_JAZBJP010000006.1, read as the reverse complement.
CCCGAATATTGGAAGGCTGGGTTTACAAGGTCACGTTTGGAAGGCTAGCCTTCTAAACGTGAGCGATGTACAGAAGCCGACCGCGCAGGACGCCGCGGTCCGCGAGACCGCCACCCGGTTGCGGGTGGGTGTCGGGGCGTTCAAGCGGCGCACGCAGGAGAGGCTGTCCGAGGGTGACCTGACCGTGCCGCAGCTGACGGCCTTGTCGCGGCTCGATCGCCTCGGTCCGTCCACGACCGCTGAGCTGGCCCGACGCGAGCAGATCACCCCGCAGGCGATGGGGGCCACGATCGCGAGCCTTGAGAAGCGTGATCTGGTCGTGCGACGGCCGGATTCCGGCGACGGGCGCCGCGCGATCCTGAGCCTGACCCCGGCGGGCCGAGCTGCGGTCCGTTCGGGCCGCAGCGCCATCGTCGATCAGGTCGCCGGCGTGCTGGCCGAGTCGTTCACCAGCGAAGAGATCGCGACCCTCGATGCCGCCGCCCGGTTGATCGAACGTCTCGCCCAGCTCCTGTGAGCACGACGTACTGGAGATCCCGATGCCCCCTTCCCGGCCCTCGACCAGTGACCCGGCGGTGATCGAGACGTCGCGCGATCATCCGTTCTCGTGGCGGTTCGCCACTCCGTTGTTCATCGGTTCGGCGCTCAACCCCATCAACAGCTCCCTGGTCGCCACCGCTCTCGTGCCGATCGCCGACGGGCTGGGCGTCTCGATCGGGCAGACCGCCGCACTGGTCACGGCCCTGTACCTGGCCAGCGCGATCGCGCAACCCACCGCGGGCAAGGCCGCCGAAGTATTGGGGCCACGGCGCGTGTTCCTCACCGGCATCGGGCTGGTCATCGTCGGAGGACTCGTCGGCGGCTTCGCCCAGGACCTCCTCACGCTGTTGATCAGCCGGGTGCTGCTCGGCCTGGGCACCTCGTGCGCCTATCCGACGGCCATGCTGCTGATCCGCCGACGCGCACGGGACGCGGGCCTGGAGAAGCCACCGGGCGCAGTCCTGGGTGGTCTGCAGATCGCCGGTATCGCCACCGCCTCGCTCGGGCTGCCCCTCGGTGGGGTGCTGGTGGGCGCGCTGGGCTGGCGAGCAGTCTTCTTCATCAACGTCCCGGTCGCCCTGGTCGCCCTGGTCGCGACGCTGTGCTGGGTTTCCTCCGATGACCCGCTGGACCGTACCCTCAGCGCCCGCGGCATCGCAGCCGGTCTGGACGTCATCGGCATAGCCGGCTTCGCCGCGGCGATGATCGCGCTGCTGCTGTTCCTGTTCGGCCTGCCCACCGCGCACTGGTACCTCCTGACGATCTCTGTTGCGCTGTGGATCGCCCTGGTGCGGTGGGAACTGCGCGCCCGCACGCCGTTCCTCGACTTCCGCCTGCTCGCCGGCAACCGAGCCCTGACCAGCACCTACCTTCGCTTCGGACTGGTCCTGCTCTGCGTCTACGTCGTGCTCTACGGCGTCACGCAGTGGGTCCAGACCGTCCGGGGCCTGTCCGAGACCGAAGCCGGACTGCTGCTGTTGCCCATGACCCTCGTGTCCGGCCTGGTGATCTCGCCCGTCTCGCGGCGCAACCTCGTCCGCGGTCCGGTCATCGCCGCAGGCCTGGCCTGCCTGATCGGCTCAGCCGGCGTGCTGCTGCTCGGTACCGCGGCCTGGATCGGCTGGGTCGTGGTGGTCACCCTCGTCTTCGGCATCGCCATGGGAACGGCCGCGGCCGGCAACCAGACCGCCCTCTACCTCCAGGCGCCCGCCGAACAACTCGGCACCGCCTCGGGTCTGTTGCGCACCTTCGGCTACCTTGGCTCGATCGCCGCCTCCGCCCTCACCGGCGTCGTCTTCCACACCCAGGTCTCGGACCACGGGATGCACCTGGTTGCCTGGATCATGGTGGGAATCAGCGTCGTCCTGGTCGTGATGACCGTTGCCGACCGCACCCTGCGCACCCGAATCTCCCAGGCACCGAACCACTGACCGACCTGCAAGAACCCCATCGCCGACGGCATCGTGGAGGGGGCTTTGCGCGAGGCACCTCGCCCACCGGGCGAGTGAGGTAGCAGGGGCGGGGTCAGCCGGGAACGATCAGATCGATCCCGTAGGCCGTGACCGTGAGGCAGGCGGCGAAGCACAGCACGGCCGTGATAGCTGCCACCTTCTGGTGTCGACCCGAGGGCGTGTCGGGGGCGGGCTCCCCGTGTCCGGCGCGGGCCCACGCCGCCAGGCCGAGCGAGAACATCACGACGACCACCACGGTGATGCCGAGGCTGACTCCGAAGACCCCGGCCAGAGTGCCCCAGTCGATGTCCATCCCGTTTCTCCCTCCTTTGCCTCTTCCTCGGCGACGGCTCGGCCGCTGGTCGGGCCGGTTCAGGCGGCCGACCTGGCAGTGGGCTTCGTAGCGCTTGCCGGCATCTCATTGACGTTCTCCGGGTTCACCGGGCGGCGGCGGGAGAGCACGTAGAAAGCCGCCGCGGCGGTCAGGGCGACACCCGCCACCAGGGCCACCCCCAGCTCGCCCCGACCGGCCACCCACGCTGCCATGCCTCCCACGGCGGCCGCGGCCGGCAGTGTCAGCAGCCAGGACACCGCGATCCGCCCTGCGATGCCCCAGCGCACGTGTGCCAGCCTGCGGCCCAGTCCCGCGCCGAGGATGCTGCCTGTGCACACCTGGGTGGTCGACAGCGCGAAACCCATGTGCGACGAGGCAAGGATCACCGCGGTCGCGCTGGTCTCGGCGGCGAAGCCCTGCGGGGCCTGGATGTCGGTGAGTCCTTTGCCCATGGTCCGGATGATCCGCCAGCCGCCGACGTATGTGCCCAGGGCGATCGCCAGCCCCGCACTCAGCACCACCCACCAGGGCGGCCCCGCGCCATGGCTGAGCACTCCGCTCGAGATGAGCGCCAGGGTGATGACCCCCATCGTCTTCTGCGCGTCATTGGTGCCGTGCGCCAGTGCCACCAAGGACGCCGACCCGACCTGTCCGGCACGGAAGCCCTTCCCGACGGTGCGTGCCGAGGTCCTCCTGGTGATCACATAGGCGAGGTAGGTGGCCAACAGCGCTACCACGCAGGCCACCAACGGTGAGGCCACCGCAGGGATCACGATCTTCTCGATGATCGCGCCGAAGCGCACCGCGGAACCCCCGGCCCCCACCCAGACCGCCCCGATCAGCCCGCCGAACAGTGCGTGGGACGAGCTGGAGGGCAGTCCGAGGAGCCAGGTGACCAGATTCCACAGGATCGCCCCGATCAACCCGGCGAAGATCATCACCAGGGACACTTCGCTGTCTTGGACGATGCCGCCCGAGATCGTCTTGGCCACCTCCGTGGAGAGGAAGGCTCCGGCCAGATTGAGCAGACCCGCGACGGCGACGGCGACCCGGGGGCTCAGTGCCCCGGTGGCGATGGAGGTGGCCATCGAGTTGGCGGTGTCGTGAAACCCGTTGGTGAAGTCGAAGGCCAGGGCGGTGAGGATCACGGCCACGAGCAGGAAGGAAACAGATGCCATCCCGGTCCTCCACGTCGAGGGCGGTCTGGCCGCGCGAGCCCACCGTGCCATGCGGGCGAACTGCCGGTCCCCTCCTACGCTAAGTGCCGCTCCGGATCGCTGCCAATGCGACGACGCGGGCCGGTCCGGCGGCCGGCGGCGCTCAGGTGCCGTGCCTGTCCCAGCGACTCGATATTTTCGCCAAGGAGAGCACCCCAGGAGAGCCCGGATCGAAATGGAACCGGACCCGCACGTCATGTCGTCGGCTTCGGCACTCGAGATGCGAGATGCGACTCATAGGTGATCACTGGCCTGAAGCGGGACGACGAGGACCTGTCCGGTGGATCAAGCTGGGCTCAGTCTTCGGGAAGCCGCGCCACCAAAGGACTGCGGAGCGCCTCTGTCGGATCAGACGGCGATTGGCTCGCGTCCAGCAGGCCCCTGAGCGCCGGCAAAGGTGCTCTGCGGACAACTGTGGCGGGAAGCCCTCGACCGCCCTTGCCGGGTGGCCTGCGCAGATCGGAGGGACGACACGGGGCCGGACCTGCCTGGGAGCGCAGCGTCATGGACTGGGGGAAGTTGAATTACTCGGGACCGGAGTCGGTGCGGGCGAAAATACCTTCCAGCATTCCGGTGGCCTGCCCGACCTCGATCAGATAGCCATCAGGATCGCGCAGGTAGCAGCGGACCTCGGCACGCCGGTCGATCGGCGGCGTCAGGAACTCCGCTCCTTTCGCGCTCCATTGGGCGTAGCAATCCTCGATGTCGGCGACCCGAAGGTTCATGAAGCTGGAGACGGTGTGCGGTTCGCTGGGTGGGACCAGTGTCACGTCGGGCTTGTCCGGGGTCGGGCCTCCGCCCGGGTTCATGATGATCCAACTGTTGGCGAGCCGCACGATGCAAGGGTTCTCGTCCAGGACGACCTGCCCGCCGAGCACCTCGCTGTAGAAGCGGCGCGAACGTGCCACATCACGCACCGTCAAGAAATGCGTCATCAGAAGCCCCTCATTCGGGGCCGGAATGCCGTCGTTGTCCATCTCTGGCCTTTCTCCGCCGACCGCGATACCCGGCGCACCAATTCCACAAGCCCAACGCCGCCGAGGCGCTACATCGCGGCGGCGCCGTTGCGCCACTGCAGCCCGGTGCCGTCCAGGGAGCCGTTTCCATTGGTCGGGCTGTGCCGGTTGACGGAGGCGCCGCGGTAGGGCGTCTCGGCATCCCTCGGGCGACACTCGTGCAGCGGCGACCGGCGGGACCGGCGGCGGCGCACCCGCTCACCGGGACGGAGAGAAGCCGAAGGCAATCGGCGCCTTGGCGATGGCATTGGGCCCCGTGGCGGCGCTTCCTTCGCGGATGGCCTCCGCCTTCCATGTCATCGCGCCACGGTGCCCGCTGCAACCCGTGGGCGCCCGGCCAGAGCCCGGGCGCCCTTTCCGTACTCGACCTGGAACGACTCCTGCAATGCATCGTGTGGCTGGTGCCGAACCCGTTCTTCGTCATCACCGGCCGCAGCTGACTTCGGTGGGCCGGCCAGGGCACGTTGCGAAAGGTGCGTCGGATGGCTGGTCCGCAGCGGTTGATCTCGATGACACACGGCGCTTGGGGCCTCAAGGCGCCTTGACAGCTCCTGGGATTCCGCGCCGGGAGACGTGACGTCTCGCTGTCAGTGTCGTCGAGTAAGTTCTGTCCGTTCGGCCTGATAGGCGGGCCGAACGGACTGAAGGGCTCGTCGCTGTGAGCATCCACCTACACCTTCGTGCCGTCGCGGAGTCCGAGATCCGGGACGACCACACCTGGCTCGCGGCGTTTATGTGGGCGGCTTGGGACGACCACCCCGAGGAGTACGCAGCGGGTATCGCCGACTCGATCGACAAGGTCTGGGACGCTGTCAATGACCTCTACGCCGCTGCCGATGTCCTCGAAGCGGACGCCGGCAAGCTGTGGACGCTGCCGATCTACGGCGGTCGCCCCGTGGCACACAGCGCCGAAGCCGACCCCTCGAACCCGCCCCTGATGATTCTGGAGCCGGCCGGGGTGTCACAGGCAGCAGAGTTCCTTGCGAGCGTCTCTTTCGAAGAGCTGTGGAACGTCGCCAGTGCCAAGCTTCGCCGCTACGGCCAAGACGAGGCACAGGCCAGGCAGGAGTTCCTCGACCATCACAGGGACCTCGTGGGGTTCTACGAGCGAGCGGCTGCAGTAGGCCACGCCGTAGTCAAGGCGGTGTGGGCTTGAGACGTGGTCACGTGCCGGTTACAGGCATTCGTTGATGACGGCGGCCTGCACGGTTGCTTCGTAGCGCATGGCGAGTTCGACGTACCGGGTGGCGACGGCAGGGTGGCGTTGGAGCGGTACCCCGCCGGCTGGGAGGCCCCCGACCCTGACCGGATCGCCGAACTTCACACGCCGGCTCAGTGTTCCACCTGCACTCGGGCCAGGCTCCTGTGCGGGGGCGGGCGGCGATCCGGGAGGCGGTGGCCCAAGTGTTCTCGCTCGTACCGGACTTGACCTTCACGTTCGTCTCGCTACGCACCGGCGAGGACTTCTGGGTCGTCCAGTGGAAGCTGTCTGGGACGTCCGTGTCCGGTGCTGCCGTGGACGTGGACCTGGCGGACTTCGTCCTGGTCGACAACGGTGCCGTGCGGGAAAGCATTCCTACGTGGACGGGGTGGCGATGCAGGCTGCCCTGGCGTCCCCCGCGGCGCCTGGCGCGGAGAACCACTGAGACGTGGCACGCGAAAGTGGCACGCGAAGGGGGCCCCTGGGGCGCGGTGATCCGTTGGTGGGCGCGCGTTCCCCAGGAGCTTCCTGTTCGTGCGCCTGCCAACCGTCGACGGGCCGGCCCACGCTCCACCCCCCCCCGGCCGCGGAGAGCACTCACCACACCAGCTCCGGCCCAGAGCCGTCCTCACCGACCACCGGGACCGCCCACCCGGGATTCAGAGCAAACTGAGAGCTCCGCATTGCCCGGCTGGCGCGCCCTTTCGATCTATCTTGTCCTCACCCGCCGGAGGAGGATCTGCCGATGAGCTTGATCAACGGTCTGCCCGCGCACGTTCTGCTCGTGCATTTCGTCGTCGTGTTCGTTCCCCTGACCGCGCTCGCATTGGTGGCCTGTGCGATCTGGCCGGCCGTGGCGCAGCGCATCGGCATCGCATTGCCGCTGTTCGCGCTGGTCACGTTCGCGAGTGTGCCGCTGACCACCAATGCCGGGGAGTGGCTGGAGGGGCACGTCGACAGCAATGCACTGGTTCGCCGGCACACCGAACTCGGCGACGGCCTGCTTCCCTGGGCGGCGGGTCTGTTCGTCCTGGCGGTCGCCGTCTGGTGGGTGGCCCGCCGCAACGCCGCGGCCGGGACCTCGCGCAGCGCACGCCGGTCGGTCGCGCCGGCTCGCATCGCGGCTGTGCTCCTGTCGCTCGTCGTGGCCACGGGAGCCGTCGTGGACGTTTACCGCATCGGAGACTCCGGGGCGAAGGCCGCCTGGCACGACGGCTTCTCCAAGACGGCGTCGGGTGACGGGGACGATCACTGACCTGCTGCCGACTCGCCGGATCCGGCCCTGTGCGTGAAGTGGTCGGTTCGAGCGAAGGCTGTCGGTTGCTGAGGGCTGATCGGTATAACTCGGCGCCGTGGAAGGGCGATTGAACGGCGGGTCGAATCCGTATGAGCGCCGTGTGCCAGCAGAAACGACGCCACCGGGACCGTTCCTCACCGTGGCGGAGATCCGGCGGCCCCCGGACGCTCTGCTTCCTCGCCCCAAGCCCCGGACGCAAGCCCCAGACCGGCCCAGTCACACACTCCCTGAACCGGTCCTACCGGCGCAGACGCCACCAAGCCACGGCCCGGCACTGCCACTACCGAGGAAGAACCATCTCCGGCAACGATCTCTGACTGGAGTACTGGAGCACTGGAGTTCTGGAGTAGTGGAGTGCTGGAGCACCCGGGCGGACGACCGCGCTCACGCACCGGGTGGACGGAAAAAGTCCTGGATGTCCCTTGATTCCCCTCTCCGATGCCCGAACACTGACGCGGAGGGGGACGGGGGAGGGGGACGGGGTGGCCGTCGAATTCTGCTTGCTTCAGACCATCAGTGCGCAGGTGGACGGCCGGGAGGTGGATCTGGGGCATCTGCGCCAGCGTCAGGTGCTCGCGGCTCTTCTCGTCGACGCCAATCGCCCCGTCTCCGTGGAGCGGTTGATCGACCGGCTGTGGGGCGAAGGCCCGCCGCAGCGCGCCGCGACGACGCTCTACAGCTATCTGTCGCGGCTGCGTCGCGTCATCGAGCCGCTCGGCGCGTCGATCAGCCGCCACCCGCAAGGCTATGTGTGCGAGGTGGACCCGCAAGCGGTCGACCTGCACCGTTTCCGTGACCTGGTCGCACGTGCCCGTTCCGCCGGGGACGACACCCACGCCGCACGGCTGCTCACCGAGGCGCTGCGGCTGTGGCCCGGCGACACGCCGGCCGAGCCGGACACCCCGTGGTTCAACGCGCTGCGCGACACCCTCGAAGGTGAGCGCCTGGCCGCCGAGCTGGACCTCAACGACGTGCTGCTACGGCAGGGCCGGGAATCCGAACTGCCGGCCCCGCTGCGCCTGCTGGCCCAGGCACACCCCCTCGACGAGCGGATCGCCGCGCAACTGATGCTCGCCCTGCACCGGCAGGGCCGGACCCCGCAGGCGCTGGAGGTCTACCGGGGCATCACCCGACTCCTGGACGCGGAGCTGGGACTCGCCCCGAGCCCCTCGCTCCGGCAATTGCACCAGGACATCCTCGTAGGCGCGCCACTCCTGGCCGTCGACAGTGCGGGCGGGCCTCTCGCCGACACGCCTCCCGGCTCCGGATCCGGCTCCGGGTCCGCATCCGGCTCCGGCCCCGGGGCCGGCTCCGATGAGGGGCACCGCCCAACGCCGGTGGCGGTCCCCGCAGAGGCGCGGTTCCCGGTGCCGCGTCAATTACCGTCGCCCCCACCGGTGTTCACCGGGAGGGGGCGCGCCATGGCGGAGCTCGACCGGCTCCTGGAACCGCCGTCCGGCCACGGCGGTACGGTGCCGATCGCGGGCATCGGCGGATCCGGCGGCATCGGCAAGACCTGCCTCGCCCTGCACTGGGCGCACCAGCGGCTGGACCAGTTCCCCGAGGGACAGCTCTACCTGAACCTGCGCGGCTTCGAACCCTCCGGGACGCCGACGACCGTCGCCTCGGCCCTCCGCGACCTGCTCGACAGCCTGGGCGCACCCGAGGGATCCGTCCCCACCGGGCTGAACGCCCGGGCGGGGCTCTACCGCAGCCTCATCCAGGGACGCCGCATCCTGGTGATCCTGGACAACGCACGCGACGCCGAACAGGTCCTGCCCCTGCTCCCCGGCAGCCCCACCTGCGTCGTCATCGTCACCAGCCGCCACCACCTGGCCGGCCTGGTCACCACGCATGGCGCCCGCCTTCTCACGCTCGGCCCGCTGTCCACCGCCGACGCCGCGTCCCTGCTCACCCGCCGGCTCGGCCGGGAGCGGGTGCACAAGGAACCCGCCGCGGCCGCCGGTCTGCTCCAGCTGTGCGGCGGTCTGCCGCTGGCCATCAGCATCATCGCCGCCCGCGCCGCCGTCCATCCGACGTTCCCGCTGCAGGGGCTCATCCGCGATCTGCACGGGGCGGGCGGCGCCCTCGACACCCTCGACGCGGGGGACGACTCCGCCGACCTGCGGGCCGTCTTCGCCTCGTCCTACGGCGCGCTCAGTGAACCCGCACGCCGGATCTTCCCCCTGCTCGGTCTGCTCGCCGGGCCCGACATCGGCCTGGCCGCGGTGGCCGCTCTGGCCGGGGCCGAGCCCCGTCAGGTCGGCCGGGCCCTGACCGAACTGGTCCGCGCGCACCTGGTGACCGCCCACCGGCCCGACCGCTACACGATGCACGATCTGCTGCGCGCCTACGCCGCGGAGCTGGCCGCGGCGGACCCGGCGAGCCGGTCCGCCTTCGAGCGCCTGGTCGACCACTATCTGCACACCGCCCATGCCGCCGACCGGCTGCTGTCTCCCCACGGAGAGCCGATCGCCCTGACGCCGGCGCTGCCGGGCGCGGCGCCCGTCCAGCTGGCCGACCACCAGGCCGCCCTGGCGTGGTTCGCCGCCGAACACGCCGTGCTGACCTCCCTCGTGGCTCAGGCTCGCCATGCCGAACTGCACGTCAAAACCTGGCAGTTGGCAGCCGTCCTGCCCACGTTCCTGGCGCGACGCGGCCTGTGGGACGAGCTCACCGCGACGCAGTTCGCCGGGCTCGAAGCGGCGACCGCCCTGGCCGACCGCTCGTACCAGGCACGTGCCCACCGCGAACTGGGCAACTCCTGCTGCGAAACCGGCTGCTTCGACGATGCGCAGGCCCACCTGGAACAGGCCCTCGACTTGTACCGGGAGCTGGGCGACACGGTCGGCCAGGCCCACACCCACCTCAACCTCGGCTGGCTGTGGGAGCGCCGGGGAGATCAGCAAAGGGGCCTGGAACACGATCTGCTCGCACTGGACCGCTTCGAGGCCGCGGACCACGAGACCGGCCGGGCCAGGGCCCTCAATGCCGCCGGCTGGGACCATGCGCAGCTCGGCAAGTACGAGGAAGCGGCCGACTTCTGCCGGGAGGCGCTCGCCCTGCAGCAGCATCTCGGCGACCGCCGCGGCGAGGCGAACACCTGGGACAGCCTCGGGTACGCGCTCCAGCACCTCGGCGACCACCGGCAGGCGGCCGACTGCTTCCTGCGGAGCCTGCATCTGAACGAGGAACTCGGCCACCAGTACAACCAGGCCGAGACGCTGGAGCATCTCGGCGACACCCACGAAGCCGGCGGGGACACCGCGGCGGCCCGCGCGGCCTGGCAGCGGGCGGCGGACCTCCTGCACGCCACGGGACACCACGACGCGGACCTTCACCGGCTCCGCGGCAAACTCCAAAACCGCTCCTGACCAGCTCATTCAAGAATTGGACAAGGTTTGTCCAGGACCGCCCGAGCATCGTGAGAGGTGCCAATACGGCACCTGGAACGAGTAGGGAGTGTGGACGTGTACCGGAAGATCGAAGCGATGGGGAGCAGGCTCCTGGAACGGTTCGTGCCCAAGGCCGAGGCATCCGCCGCCGGCTGCTATGTGTGCGTCACCGGCGGGCCGGGGTCCGGCTGCGCGCGGTGGAATCACACCTGGGTCAAGGACCAGTGCACGAATACGTTCATCCGCTGCGGCTGCTTCTGACGGCGCGGTTCTGACAGATCACCGTCGTCCGGCCGGGTCGCGCACAGCCGCGCCGCCCGGCCGGCTCCGGCGCATGAAGGGGGATCCGTACCGTGGACATACTCGCTGTGGCCTGCGCTTCCTGCCTTGCCGTGGTCTTCGGCGCGGCGGCGCTGGGCAAGGTCCGCAGCAGGGCCGCGTTCTCCCGGTTCGCGCAGTCGCTGACCACCATGGACCTGCTGCCGGCCGGCTGGGTGCGCCCCTGCGCCGTGCTCGTGGCGGGGAGCGAGGTGGCAGTGCTCCTCCTGCTGCTGGCAAGCCCGTTGACGGCGCCTGCGGGCCTCGTGGCGTTCCTCCTCGCTGCCGGACTGCTGCTGGCGTTCACCTCGGGCGCCGCGCTCATGGTCGTCCGAGGGGTACGTGCGGAGTGCCGCTGCTTCGGGGCCTCCGGCACCCCGATGGGCCGGCTTCATGTGCTGCGCAACGGTGTGCTGACGCTGATCGCGGCGGGGGGAGCGCTCAGCAGCAGTGACATCGGAGCGGTCGCACCGGCGTACGCGGCGGTGGCCGTGGCCGGCGGGGCCGTCGTCGGGGCGCTGGTGACCAGGCTCGAAGACCTCGCGGCGCTGTTCCGCCCGTCGCTGCCGGCCCGGCCGGAACCCGCCCGCGACTGAGGGATCAACATCGGCCCGGCACCGCAGGGGCCGTACGGACAAGGGGAGTTGGGCGATGTCTTTCCTGATTGCGGCAGTGGTGTTCGTCGGAGCGCTGTGCACGCTGGACCTGGTACTCACCCTGGGGGTGATCAAACGGCTGCGGGAGCACTCCGAGCGGCTGTCCGGGACGAGCGGCCCGGGCGGCCGGTTCGACACCCTCGACATGGCCGTGGGGGAGGAGGTGGGGGAGTTCACCACGTCCACCGTGGACGGCGAGCGGCTGAGCCGCGGGATGCTCGCCGCGGACACGCTGGTGGCGTTCTTCGCCCCCGGTTGTCAGCCGTGCCGGGAGAAGATGCCGGCGTTCGTGGACCACGCGCGGGCCCTGCCCGGTGGGCGGGCGCAGGTGGTGGCGGTCGTGGTCGGCGATCCCGCCGAGGCAGCCGCGTTCGTGGCCGAGCTGTCCCCGGTCGCCCGCGTGGTCGTCGAGGAGGGGCCTGAGGACCCGCTGAGCGCCGCGTTCCGGGCGCGCTCGTTCCCCACGGTGCTGCGGGTGTCCCCGTACGGCGACGGCCGGGTCCTGGTCACCGCGAACCGCATAGCGCTGGACCGACCGGTCACCGCGGCGCGATGACGGACACGGACGAAACACCGCGCGGACGCCGGGTGACCCGGGACACGGGGGCCCGGGTCACCACGGCGTGGTCGCTTGCGGCCAAGGCCGCGCCCGGCACCCTTGTCGCCTTTGTGCTGCTGACGCTGGCGACCGGCGGGCTGCCGGTCGTCACGGCGCTGCTGACCAAACTCATCCTGGATCACCTGGTCGCCGGTGCCTCGACCGGGACCCTGACCGGGCTGGGGCTCTGCCTCGCCGCGGTCGGCGTCGTGACCGGGGCGGCGCCGCAGGTCGGCCAGTATCTGCGCGCGGAGCTCGACCGCCGGGTCGGACTGCTCATGCAGGACCGGCTGTTCACCGCCGTGGACGGGTTCGTCGGACTGGAACGGTTCGAGAACCCCCACTTCCTGGACCGACTGCGGCTGGCCCAGCAGACCGCCGGCGGCACCCCCAACGAAACCGTCTCCGGGGCACTGGGCCTCGTCCGGGCCGCCGTCACCCTCACCGGGTTCGTCGGCTCGCTGCTGGTGCTCAGTCCCGTCCTGACCGGGCTGGTGCTGGTGGCCGGAGTGCCGGTGCTGTGCGCGGAGATCGCGCTGTCGCGACGGCGGGCGCGGATGATGTGGGACATCGGCCCCGCCGAGCGGCGGGAGCTGTTCTACAACGATCTGCTCTCCAGCATGGAAGCCGCCAAGGAGGTGCGGCTGTTCGGCATCGGGGGCTTTCTGCGCGGGCGGATGCTGGCCGAGCGGCGCACGTCCGACGCCGCCAAGCGAGCGGTGGACCGGCGGGAGGTCCGCGCCCAGGCGGGGCTCGGGCTGCTCGCCGCGCTGATCTCCGGCTGCGGACTCGTGTGGGCGGTGGGCGCGGCGCGGTCCGGCGACCTGTCGCCCGGTGACGTCACCCTGTTCGTGGCCGCGGTGGCCGGGGTGCAGGGCGCGCTCGCCACGCTCGCGCTGGAGGTCGCCCGCACGCACCAGGCGCTGCTGCTGCTCGACCACTACCTGGCGGTGACCACCGCCGGTCCCGATCTGCCCCTCGCGGCGGCGCCCCGGCCGCTGCCCGCCCTGAGCGGTGGAATCGAACTCCGCGACGTGTGGTTCCGATACTCCGACGCGCATCCGTGGATCCTGCGCGGGGTCAGCCTGCACATCCCGCACGGCCGGGCGCTGGCGCTCGTCGGGCTCAACGGAGCCGGGAAGTCCACGCTGGTCAAGCTGCTGTGCCGGTTCTACGACCCCACCCGCGGAGCGATCCTGTGGGACGGAGTGGACCTGCGCGAGGTGGACGTCACCGCCTACCGCCGACGCCTCAGCGTGGTGTTCCAGGACTATATGCACTACGACATGACGGCGGCGGAGAACATCGCGCTCGGGGATCTGGACGCGCTCCACGACGACCAGCGGCTTCGCGCTGCCGCCGAACGGGCCGGCATCCACGAGAAGTTGGCGGACCTGCCGCACGGCTACCGCACCCTCCTGTCGCGGATCTTCTTCACCCGCCCCGAGGGGGACGGGGCACAGAGCGGGGTGATGCTCTCCGGCGGACAGTGGCAACGGCTGGCGCTGGCCCGCGCGTTCCTGCGTGAGGGGCGGGACCTGATGATCCTGGACGAACCCTCGGCCGGCCTCGACGCCGCGGCCGAGCACGAGATCCACGCCGCCCTGTGCGGCCACCGGGGCGACCGCACCGGCCTGCTGATCTCCCACCGGCTCAGCGCGGTACGCGACGCGGACCGGATCGTCGTGCTCAAGGACGGCCTCATCGCCGAACAGGGCAGCCATGACGCGCTGATGGCGCTGGACGGCGAGTACGCCCGCCTGTTCACCCTGCAGGCGACCGGTTACCGGACGGACGGCGAGCCGGTGGGCGCCGAGCCCGGTGCGGCGTGGTCATGAGGCCGGCGTCATGGGCCCTGGTGGCCGGAGTGCCGGTACTCGCGGTCGGCCTCGTCCTGACCGCCTCCGCGCTGCGACGGCGGCTGGTCGCGGTCACCGTGCGCGGCGCGAGCATGGAACCGGCCTACCGGGACGGCGACCGTGTCCTGGTACGCCGCGGCCGCCTGCCCGCACCGGGCCAGGTGGTCGTGGTGCGAGACCTCCCGGCCACCGGCCCGACCACCGCCCCGGTACCCACCGCCGCGACCCGCGCGGTGCCGGGCCCGGCCCTGCTGATCAAGCGCGTGGCCGCGGTGCCCGGGGACCCGGTGCCCCGCGACCGGGTGGCCGCACTGGCCGGTGTTCCCGAGCGGTACGTGCCCCACGGACAGTTGGTCCTGCTCGGGGACAATCCGACGGCCAGCTTCGACTCCCGCCACCGGGGCTACTTCGCGTCCGCGCATGTCGTGGGAACGGTGTGGCGCTCGCTTTCCCGCTGACCGGGGTTCAGCGGCTGCCCTCCCGAACCCACGCCGCGGCACCGGCCGGCCGGCGCCCCCTGGCTGTTCCGACGGGGGCTACCGCGGTGCGCCCTGTGCCGGGCGGGGCACCGCCTGGGCGGCGGACACCGCACCTGATCGTTTAGTGATCGTTTATTGAGCTTCGGCAGGATGTGCAGTGTCGGGAAGGATCCTTCACAGGGGACGGTATGGCCAAGCTCTATCTGGAGAAGCTCAAGTGCGTCACGACTGAGGGCTGGAGCGGCTCCGATGAGCCGAGGCTCGTTGTCCAGGATCGCGGCACTGTGTGGAACGGAACGGTGCTGGGAGACCGGATGTACACCGTCAAGTACGACTGCGACTTCACGGGAAAGATCGCTGTCTCCCTCGGGGAGGACGACGATCGGGTGGAGACTGACACGCTCGGGAAGCACTGGATTACGGATACGCCTGGTGAGCGCAGTCTGCGTTTCCAGGCGGATGGCGTTGAGTACAAGCTGCTGTATGCGGTGGAGTAGTTGACTCGATCCCGCATTGGGGTTTGCATGCCTACTCATTGACTGCGGCTACAACTCTAGCCAACCGCATTGCCAATTGCGGTCCACGTCGCACAGATCACCGCGCCGGCCAGCCAAATCTCCGAGAGCCAGGACATTGCGATTCTTCTCCGGACGGTAGAGTTTCGTGAGGCCGTCGGTTTCGCTTTCAGGCGCTGGCGGATCACTTCGGCCGCCCTGTCCGCGCTCCCTACATAATGATCTATGAGTGAGCCACTGTAGGCCGCTATGTAAACCTCCTCACCCGCTGTCGTTTTTAGCTTTAAATTCCCTTGGGCGTCGATGAGGGCTTGGGCTATGGCGTCACGGGTCACGCTGTATTTGAATACCGCGTTGACGACGCACACCTCATCTTGAGAGATGAGCACGCGAGTTCGAAAAATCCGCTGTATCAAGAATACGGTCGCAAAAGAGGCCGTGAGGCCAACTTGAGCCTTATTTGGCCCATTGAAGCCCATTCTCTTCGCAACGAGAGCCGCGAGGGCGAGGAGGAGAACGGAGAAGAACCACTGCAGGATGCGCTGGGACTTCCTTCGGAGTGTCACTGTGTCCTCTTGCCGCTTCATTCCGGTCTCTCCTTCTTCTCTGCCCGCTCCGTCAGGGTGGCCGTCCCATGGTCGGCCACCCTGACGACTAGGTGATCGGCACGTTTTCGGGATCTGCGGCCAGGCTAAGAGCGCGGGCTGGGAGACGACAGCCTCTCGGCGGCCCGTGTGCCGTTCAACTCCTCGGCTACTGCGGCGAAGTAGCGCGGATCGTGTCCATGGACACCCATAACGCATAGCTATCACGACTGGTCTTGGACGTGACCCCGGATCCCGGCGAAGGATGGTGGCTGTCGACGGGCGGGTCCCGAACGGCAGTTGACCAGGGAGACGAAGAGATGACCGAGAACGGCAAGGTCTGGCTGGTCACCGGCGCGCGCAGCGGATTCGGGCGAGTCATTGCCGAGGCTGCGGTCGCCGCCGGTGACACGGTGGTTGGCACGGCCCGACGGACCGAGGCGCAGGCCGACCCGGCCGCCGCACATCCCGATCCGCTTACTTGACCGCGCCGGGGTGCTCCCGCTCCCAGCCGGCCAGTCATTGGTCGTTCCTGACCTCCACCTCCCCTCTCGATTGCACGCCTTCAAGACCGTTTCAGGAGTGCCCTCATGAAATCGCTACTCAATTCCTCCTCTGCCTCCGGCGCCGCGGCCGATACGCCGCAGGCGGCCCGGGGTGGTTCCACCGTGGTGCTCGGTGCCGCCCTGTTGGGCTTCTTCCTCATCTCGCTGGACGCGTTGATCGTGACCGTCGCACTGCCCGCCATCGGCCACAGCCTCGGCGGCGGCATGTCCGGCCTGCAGTGGGTGGTGGACGGATACACGCTGATATTCGCCGCCCTGATGCTCTCCGCGGGTTCCCTCTCCGACCGCATCGGGGCGCGCCAGGCGTACGGCGGCGGCCTGGTGCTTTTCGCGCTGGCCTCGGCGGCGTGCGGGTTCGCGCCCAACCTCGGTGTGCTGGTGGTGGCGCGGCTGGTGCAGGGGGGTGCGGCGGCGGTGATGATGCCGGCGTCCCTCGCCCTGGTCCGGCAGGGCTTTCCCGACCAGGCGAAGCGGGCTCGGGCCATCGCCCTCTGGACCGTGGGCGGCGCGGTCGCGGTGGCGGCCGGACCGGTGCTCGGCGGGGCCCTCACCGCTTCCGTCGGCTGGCGGTGGATCTTCTTCGTCAACCTCCCGGCGGGCCTGCTGGCGCTCGCTCTGCTGGCCCGGGTGCCGGCCTCCCCGCGGCTGCCCGCACGGCTGGACGTGGTGGGGCAGGTGACGGCGGTGGTCGCGATGGGCGCGCTGACGTACGGCGTGATCGAGGGCGGCGACAAGGGCTTCGGCCGGCCGCTCGTGGTGGTGTCGCTGCTGGTGGCTGCCGCCGCGGCAGCCGCCTTCCTCACCGCGCAGGCCAGGGGCGCGCATCCGATGCTCCCGCTGCCGCTGTTCCGTTCGCGGGTGGTGGCGGTGTCCTTGGTGGTCGGCTTCATGCTCAATGCCGCCTACTACGGAGGGGTGTTCATCTTCAGCCTGTATCTGCAGCAGGAGCGCGGGCAGTCCGCCCTGCACGCGGGCCTGATGTTCATTCCGATGACGGCACTGGTCGCCGTGGTGAACCTGGCCTCGGCCAAGCTGGCCGGGCTGTTCGGCCCGCGGGTGCCGATGGTCGCAGGACAGCTGCTCGGGACGGCCGGCCTGCTGGCACTGCTCACCGTCGGCGCGCACACCAACGTGTGGGTGGTGGCGGCGCTGATGGTGCCCGTCGGCCTCGGCGGGGCGCTGACGGTGCCGGCGCTGACCGCGATGCTGCTCGACGCCGTGCCCGCGGACCGGGCGGGTACCGCGGCCGCGGTGCTCAACACCGGCCGCCAGGTGGGCGGAGCGATCGCGGTGGCGGCTTCGGGGCGCTGCTGGCGGGGTCGGAGACCTTCCTGGCCGGTATGCGGTGGAGCATGCTGATCGCGGCGGCCGGGCTCGTACTGACGGCCGGCGCGACGTTCACGCTGCCGCGGGACGGGCGTAGGGGAGAGGAAGCGTGAGGTTGGTTGCGAGCCTGGGGGCCGGGACGCGGGGGTGACTGGTGCTGGGTGTCGCGTGACGGCGCAGCGGGAGCCGGCGGACAACCCAACACCAATTCCCCTTCCCATTCCCATTCCCCACTCCAACTCCACGTACCCCGCTCCGTGAACAGCCGTACGGCATCGGATAGTTGCCACGCGCTACGGGCAACTCGCCGTCCGCGGGGAGTGCCCTCGCCCTTCGTGGCCACCCGGTGGCGGTCGTGTCGGCGGGCCGGACCGTGCCAAGCCGTCCCACTGCTGCTGTCACACCCCTGGTATGGCGCAAAGCGTGGGGTATCTGTCGTTGACGCCATCCGATGCCGGATCGCAGGGTGGAGAGGTGGATCAGCGCCGCATCGTCTTCGTGATTTTCGAGGGGTTCCAACCCCTTGACCTCTTCGGTCCGTACGAGGTGTTCGAGCATGCCCATCAACACACCGGCAGGTACTCCTGCCAGGTCACGGCACCGCGACCGGGGCCGGTACGGTCCGGCAGCGGCCTTCCGGTACACGTTCCGTACGGTGTGGCCGAGCTGGACCCTGCGGGGATCGACACGCTGGTGGTCGCCGGTGGCGGAGGAGTCGACCAGGCCCGTCACGATCGGGCGCTGACAGGCTGGATCACCGACGCGGGGGCCGGCGCCCGACGCGTTGCCTCGGTGTGTAGCGGGGTGTTCCTGCTGGCGGCCGCCGGACTGCTCCAGGGACGGAGGGTGACCACCCACTGGGCACGTGAGCAGCAACTCATACGGGAGCATCCCGAACTGGTCGTCGACTGCGATCCGATCTTCCTCAGGGATGGGCGGGTGTGGACATCGGCCGGGGTGACGGCGGGGATGGACCTGGCACTCGCCCTGGTGGAGGACGACGTGGGCCGGGAGGTCGCCCACGCCATCGCGCAGGAGATGGTGCTGTTCCTGCGCCGCCCCGGCAACCAGTCGCAGTTCAGCGTGCCGTTGTGGTCCGGGCAGCCGTCCACTGATCCCATCCGCGCGGTGGTCTCGGCGATCCACGCCGACCCCGGTGCCCGGCACGGCATCGCCGACCTCGCCTCGCACGCCGGGCTGAGCCCCCGTCACCTCCAGCGCAGGTTCACGGCCGAACTCGGCATCCCGCCCGCCACGTATGTCGAGGGCGTACGCATCGAGGCGGCGAAACGGGCCCTCGCCGAGTCCGGCCACCCCGTCGAGACCATCGCACGACGGTACGGCTTCGGCACCGCGGAGACGCTGCGCCGCGCGTTCCACCGGCACCTGGGCATTGCACCGTCCGACTACCGCGACCGATTCCGTTCCACCAGGGAGTACCTATGACCACCTACGGACTGCTGACGTTCGACGGTGCGGAGGAGCTGGACTTCGCCGGGCCTTGGGAGGTGTTCACCGCATCCTCCATGCTGCGCGACCATGCCGACACCGCGCTGCTCATCGCCGAACGCCCCGGCGTCGTCCGCTGCAACAAGGGCATGCGGGTGCTGCCGGACCACACCCTGGACGACCACCCTCCGCTGGACGTCCTCCTGGTCCCCGGCGGTAACGGGACCCGCCGCGAAGTGTCCAACCCCGTGCTCATCGACTGGATCCGCAAGACCGCCGCCGGCACCGCCTGGACCGCCGGGGTGTGCACCGGAGCCCTGCTGCTGCACGAGGCAGGTCCGGCCCGCGGCCGCCGGGTCGCGACCCACTACCTGTTCGAGGACACCCTGCAGGCCAGGGGCGACATCACCGTGGTCCGCGACGCCCGTTACGTCGTCGATGGGAACCTGATCACCAGCCAGGGCGTCTCGGCCGGGATCGACATGGCCCTGTGGCTCATCGGCCGCCTCCACGGCCGCGACCACGCCCGCGCCGTCCGCCGCTACATCCAGTACGAGCCGGCTCCGCCCTACCTCGCCGACGAGCCGTCCGCCGGCTGACACCCCGTGACGGACGAGGCCGAGGGTGTGCCGCCGGCCGGAGCGAACGGTGCTCAGGCCACCACTTCCGATACCCGACCGGTGAATGCCTGAAGGCCTCGGTGTCACCACCGCCACGGGCATCGGTGATGACGGCCGCGAGGTAGCCCGGGTCCGACGAGCCGGTGGGCCGGCCCTTCGTCACCGGCGGGCGCCGCTCGCTGGGTGCGGGCGTCCGGATCTCGCCCCATGCTGGAAGTGAGGGGGGTAGGCGACGGAGGAAGTGGTGAGGATGCGGACCGTTGTGGACCTCACGCGCTGCCAGGGCTATGCGCAGTGCGTGTTCCTCGCGCCGGAAGTGTTCCAGCTGCACGGGGAGGAGGGATTGCTGTACGCCCCTGCCGTCCCCGACGACCAGATCGAGCGGGTGCGCCAGGCCGCGGTGGCCTGCCCGGTACAGGCGATCCTCCTCGGTGAGGAGGTGAGCGCCGGTGCCCGGTGACCTCGCAGACGGCCGTGTCGTCATCGTCGGCGCGTCGCTGGCCGGGTTGAGGGCCGCGGAGACGCTGCGTACGGAGGGCTTCACCGGCTCACTGACCGTGGTCGGCGACGAGCCCCATCCGCCCTACGACCGGCCGCCGCTGTCCAAGCAGGTGCTCCTCGGCAAGGCGGCGGCGGACACCACCGGACTGCCGATGCGGCGGGACCCGGACGCCGACTGGCGGCTGGGGACACCTGCCACGGGGCTGGACCTGCTCGGGAAACGGGTGGTGCTGGACGACGGCGAGTCACTGCCGTACGACCGGGTGCTCATCGCCACCGGGACCCGCGCGCGGCCCTGGCCCAACCCGGAGGAGGCCGCCCTGGACGGGGTGTTCACGCTCCGTACCCGGGACGAAGCCGGAAGGCTGGCCGAGTGTCTGGCCGCCGGGCCGCAGCGGGTGCTGGTGATCGGTGCCGGTTTCACCGGCTCGGAGATCGCCTCGGCCTGCCGGGAACGGGGGCTGGCGGTCACGGTCGCCGAACGCGGGCCCGCACCCCTGGTGGGCGCGCTGGGCGGCACCCTGTCGAGGCTTGCCGCTGTCATGCAGCGCAACCACGGCGTCGACCTGCGCTGCGGGGTCACGGTCACCGCCTTGCGCGGCGACGGGAACGGCCGGTTCACCGGTGCGGACCTGTCCGACGGCACCCGCGTCGACGCGGACCTGTGCGTCGTGGCGCTGGGAGCCGTCCGCAACGTCGAATGGCTCGCGGAGTCCGGGCTGGCCGCCGGCCCGCGGGGGATCGCCTGTGACGCCGGCTGCCGGGCCTTCACCATGTACGGGATCGTCACCGACGACGTCTTCGTGGCCGGCGACGTGTCCCGCTTTCCCCACCCGCTGTTCGGATACCAGATGCTCTCCCTGGAGCACTGGGGCAACGCGGTCGAGCAGGCCGAGGTGGCGGCCCACAACATGGTCAA
Source organism: Streptomyces bugieae (assembly GCF_036352915.1). Classification (NCBI taxonomy): domain Bacteria; kingdom Bacillati; phylum Actinomycetota; class Actinomycetes; order Kitasatosporales; family Streptomycetaceae; genus Streptomyces; species Streptomyces bugieae. Next base: position 188,129 of record NZ_JAZBJP010000006.1, on the reverse strand, counting down.
TCCAGGGCCACTGCAGCGCCCGCACCTGGCCATCCCGACGTTCTGGTCGACTCAGTTCGGGTTCAACATCAAGTCGGTGGGGGTGCCCACCTACTCCGACCATGTGGTCATTGCCCAGGGCTCTCTGGAGGCGCGCCGTCTGGCGATGGTCTACGGCTACCAAGGGCGGGTCACCGCCGCGGTCACCGTCGACATGGCCAAGTCGCTCGACTACTACCGAAGCCTGATCGAGACGGCCGCTCCGTTCCCGCCCCCGACCGGAGCGGCGGACCGTGCGATCGCGGCCGACATCCCGATCCCGTCCGACGTCCCGGATCCGAAGGGGCTGTCCCACGGCCCCACCGTGGCACTCACGGGCTATCTGCCCGATCGCCGACTGACCGTGGTACGGCCCTGAGGCTGAGCCACGTCCCGCTCCACCACGAGGAGTCACCATGGAGCCCGACACCTTGCTGGCACGGATCACCGACTACACCAGTCGCCCCCATCCCTACCCGCTGTACGCGGAACTGCGCGAGGCCGGTCCCGTGGTGCGGCAGGCGGACGGCAGCTGTCTGGTCGGCACCTACCACGAGATCGCAGCTCTGCTCCACGACCCGCGGATGAGTGTCGATCCCCGTACCCGTGGCGAGGTGACACACAAGCCGCCGTTCCTGCGGCTCGACGACCCGGAGCACCACCGGCTGCGCACTTTGGCCATGCGGCCGTTCGGTCCCCCGCACAGTCCGGGCCGGGTCGACGCCATGCGCGGCGAGATCGACCGGATCACCGAGGGACTGATGGAGCCGTTCGAGGCGGGCAGCCAGGTCGACATCGTCGACGATTTCGCCTACCCCCTGCCCGTCACGGTGATCTGCCGTCTGCTCGGCGTGCCGCGCGAGGACGAGCCGCTGTTCCGGGCCTGGTCCGACGCCCTGGTCGCAGCCGCCGACGTCAGGCCCGAAGCGGACACCACCGAGGCGGACAAGGCGGGCGACCAGGCGCGGATCGAGATGGGCGGGTACCTGGTGAACCTCGCCGAGCAGCGCCGTGGCCGGCCGGGCGACGACATGCTCTCCGCCTTCGTCAACGAACCGGACCCGGCCCTGCGGCTCACCCAGGAGGAACTCGCGGAAACCGCCGTGCTGCTCCTCATCGCCGGACACGAGACCACGGTCAACCTGATCACCAACGGTGTGCTCACCCTGCTGCGCCAACCCGAGCATCTGGACCACCTGCGGCGCGAGCCCGCCCTGCTGCCGCGAGCGGTCGAGGAACTGCTGCGCTATGAACCCCCGGTCCACATGCGGGAGCGCGTTCCCCACGCGGACATCGAGGTCAGCGGTACCACGATCTCCCCGGGCACGTCCGTCGTCCTGGTGCTGGCCTCGGGCAACCGCGACCCCAAGCGGTTCCCCGACCCCGACCGCTTCGACCCCACCCGCCCGGACATCGAGCACCTCGGCTTCGGCGGCGGCATCCACCTGTGCTACGGCGCACCCCTCGCCCGCATCGAGGCCGAGTCCGCGCTCGGCGCGCTGATCCCGTGGCTCGGCTCGGCACGCCTGTCCCAGGACCCGCCCCCCTACCGGCAGAACGCCATGCTCCGCGGCCCCCGCCACTTGCCCGTCGACCTCTGAGGCCGCCACGGGGCGGTGCGTCTCTGATGCGGGCTCAGTCGTGGGCGCGGGCCGGCCGGGATGCCTGGGCCGGATCCGGTCGGTGGTGTGTGACTGATTCCTTCGGCGAACTTTGGCCGGACTGACTTTGGCCGGACTCCCGCCCCGCACACGCCAGTTGCCTGCGCTGCACGCAAGACGGTCGGCCGAATCCGGGCCGGCGTGAGGGCGATTCCCGCGGATCGAGCACCACCCGATACGCGCCTGGACGGAGTACGGCCCGAACCGGCCCCACGCCGTGACGGCCGCGAGCGTGAGCAGCAGTACGGTCACGGTGATCATCTGCGTCTCGCCGCGAGTTCGCCGACGACCGCCGCAGGGTGCTCGCGGCGCGGAGGATCTCCCGGCCGATTCACCGATCGTGGACGGATGATGGCCCAGGTCGGCCGCGCTCGACCATCTTCTCGCGGCAAGCCCCCAACCGGACGGGCGAGTTGTTCGTGATACCGGGTGAGGGGATCGGAGGGAATGTGGCCGAATGGTCGAGGCTTGTGGCCGAGCTCGTGCAGGAGCGCGGCGCGGAGCTGCATCGGTACGGCTTCCTGCTGTGCGGCGACCGCATGGAGGCTGCCGACCTGGTGCAGGAAGCACTGGTACGGGTCTTCTCCCGGCCCCGCCGTGCGTGGGAATTGGGGGAGGCGGAGGCGTACGTACGCCGCACGATGCTCAACCGCTACCTGGATCTGCACCGGCGCCGTGCCCGTTGGATCCGCGCGCTTCCACGGCTCGTGTCCACGGCACCGGTTGCCGACCACAGCACGGACGTCATGCACCGGATCGACCTCATGGACGCCATGCGCGGACTGTCGCCGAGGCAGCGGGCCTGCGTGGTGCTCCGTTACTACGAGGACTTGTCCACCGCGGACATCGCGGCGCGCCTCGGCTGTGGTGAAGGCACGGTCAAGCGTCATCTGAGCGACGCGCTGGCACGGTTGGGCGCCCGGTTGCGAACACGCGCACATCACGTCGCGGAGGAAAGGCTGGAGACATGACGCCGGAGGAGCTGCGCGAACAGTTGCTGGCCGCCGCGCACCGCACACCGCCGCCGGAGATCGACACCGACCGCGTGCGGAGCCGGGTGCGCCGGCGCAGAAGCGTCCGGTACACCGCCCTGGCCGGGGCAGGCCTGGCCGTGGCCGCCGCGGCGGTGCTGAACACGTTGCCGTCCACCTCCCCACCGGAGACCAGGACACCGACCGGCTCGGTCCACCGGCAGCCCACAGCGACTGGCGGCACACCACCGGGCGGAAACCAGACCGGCGTACCACCGCTCCCTCACTACACCTGCGGTACGAGAATCCCGGCAAGTTCCGGCCGGGGAACCGTGACCGTACGCATCTCCGGTGTGCGCAAGGCTCCCGACGGCGCCCCGCGGGTCAGCTACGCGGCGACCGCGACCGCACCCTCCGAACTGTCCGGTGCGCCGCGGATCCTCGTCCTGAAAGAAGGCCGGGTGGTGGCCGGTCAGGATCCGGCCGGACCACCGGCCAACCGACCGACGGGAGAGGAGAACACCGCGCGCCGGACGACCGTCGCCCCCGACCGTCCCCAGCACGTCCGGCTCGCACCCGTACCGGGCCGCCCCTGCGCGGGAACCACCTGGAGTGCGATGTGGAAGGGCGGCTACGAAGTGGCCGTCGTCCTCGCCACCCAGCGCGCGGCGCCCCCCGGAACCTGGGCCCCCGATGCGTTGGTAGTGGCCCGCGCCCCCCTGGTCGGATGAATGCTCGGCACCGCTCTCGACAGCTCACGACTTCACGGAGAAACCCATGCGCCGCACCCTGCTGCCCGCCGTCCCCGTCCTGCTGCTCGTCCTCGCCGGATGCGGGAGCCGGTCCGACGCGGTGACCGTCGATCCTGCCCATCCTGACTCCACCACCACGAGCCCCTCACTGAGAGAGCAGGACCGCTCGCTGCCCTGCGGCCGCACCGTCGATCGCCCCGTCGTCGTCAGCGGCCCCGACGAGCCTCTGCAACTGACCGTCACGTCCCTGCGGCGCCAAGGCTCTGGGCTGCGGACCGCCTACCGCATCACCTCCGGCGACCGGAAGGAAATGCTCAGCCTGCCGATCGGTGAGGTCCCGCCCACGGCCCGCCTGCTCAAGCACGGCGTCGTCGTCGGCCGCCAGAAGCCCGCCGCAGACAAGGGCCCGGACGGCAGCCCGGCCATCGGGTATCCCGTCGGTCGGCGCCCGTACACGGGGACGTTGGCGATCGACAGCCTCTGCGACGGCACCACGTGGTCCGACGTGGACAGGCACCCCGGCGACTACCAGGTCGCCGTCGTCATGTCCGTCCAGCCGCACGGAGAACCCTCCGACAGCCGGCCGGCAGGCGGTGTCCTCCCGCTGCCCCTCCTCGAAGCAACCCGCGACCTCTCCGCGAAGGGCCGGTGAACGCGACAGACACCCGCCGAGCGGGAAGCGCCGCGGTCGCGGACGCATGTGCGAGGTGATCCCTCGTTGGTGAGTTCTGCGACTGCCCCCGCAACCGGGTGGTCACCATGTGAGGGGGCGCGACCGGCATCGCGCGGGGGTTCATGAGGGGGAAGCGTGACGACTGAGGCTGGACGGCGTGAGGGTCTGGACGAGCAGGCCGTGTTGCTGGTGGCGGGTCTGGCCGATCTGGCGCTGAGCACGGTCGGGTCGGTCGTGGGGGCGGTGCGCGGGTTGCTGCGTCGTTCGGATGCCGCGCAGCTGGCGGCCGAGGCGGAGCAGGACTTGAGGGCACGTGGACGACTGGTGGTGGACCGGTATACGGCCGTGCCGCCGGCCCATCTTGAGGTTCTGGCCCAGCACGTCCTGGCCAGGCAGGCGCGTGACGGTGCCTGAGCAGTGGGATGCGTCGGCCTTCAAGGCCCGTGTGGACGCCGTGCTGCGAGAGGTCGTCAGCGAAGAGGCCGATCAGTTGACGGCCATCGATCCGGCCCTCGGCCCGGTCGCCGGGCAGTTGGAGTCGGCGGTCGCGCAGGGCAAGCGGCTGCGGGCGGCGTTCTGCTACTGGGGCTGGCGGGCGTCCGGCCAGCCCGACAGCGACGCCATGGTGCGGGCGGCGGCCTCCATGGAGCTGGTACACGCCGCCGCGATCGTCCACGACGACCTCATCGACGACAGCCCGCTACGCCACGGCCGGCCCACCGCTCACCTCGCCTTGCGCTCGACGGTGCGCCGCCGCCCTCGTGCCGCCCATGCGGCACGATCACTGGCGATGCTGGTCGGCGATGCGTTGATGTCGCTGGCAGGACAGCTCTTCGCCACCAGTGGGCTGCCGGCGGCCTATCTCAGCCGGGCCCGTCCCTTGTGGGGAGTGCTGGCCCGGGAGCTGATCGCGGGTGAGTGCCTGGAGATCCTGCACACCGCAGGCGCCCCGGACACGGTGGCCTCGCTGAAGGTGATCCGCTACAAGACCGCCAAGTACACCGTCGAACAGCCCCTTTTGATCGGCGGTGCGCTGGCCGGGGCCGGTGAGCGGATGCGGGCGGGTTACCGCGCCTACGGCGTGCCGCTGGGGGAGGCCTTCCAACTTCGCGACGATCTGCTCGGCCTGTTCGGGGACCCGCACGTCACGGGCAAGGCAAACATCGATGACCTCCGCGGTTACCGCCCCACCGCGCTGCTCGCCGAGACATGGCGCCTGGCCGACGAGACCGAACGGGAACTGCTGCGGGGCCTGTTGGGCCGTTCGGATCCCGACGGTCGGTGTCTGCAGGCGGCCCGGGAGCTGATGTTCCGGCTGAAGGCGCCGGACCGCGTCGAAGCCATGATCTCCCAGCGCGTCGACGAAGCCCTGGCCGCCGTGGACGACCTGCGCCTGCCCCCGCCCGCCGCCAAAGCCCTGCAGACCCTGGCTCACTCGGCCACGCATCGCGAGTACTGACAAGGCAAGGCGGCACACACCAAGGGAGTCTTCTGTCATGACCTACACCGAGGCGTCGCTGGACGCCCTGCGCCAGGTCGGCGACGAACTCGCGGATGCGACCGTGGCCGCTCTCTTCGAACGTGGTGAGGTGGGCACGTTCAACACCCTGATGCGGTACGTCTCCACCGCGGGCGCGCCACTGCCCGACGGGTTGCCCGACGTGGCCCGCGAGTACCTGCAGGCAACCAGCGTTCCGCCTGCCTGGGTGGACTGGGGGGAGATGGAGAAGGCGCGGCTGTTCTTCCTCGACAACAACGTGCACATCTCCACGGCGCTGTCGTTCGCCTCCATGCCGGCCTGCTACGTCGTGCCGCACGTGGCGAAGCTGCTGTCGGCGACCCACTCGCTGAAGTACCCGGCCAAGCGGATGGCGGAGACCGGGCAGTTCACCGTCTACCTGATGCAGCCCGGTGCTTTCGAAGCCGGCAGCCGCTTCATCCCCGCCGCGCAGAAGGTCCGCCTGCTGCACGCCTCCATCCGCCACCACCTGCAGCGGGAAGACCGCTGGGACATCGCGTCACTGGGTGTGCCGATCTGCCTGGAGGACATGATCGGCGGGCAGATGTTCTTCTCCTTGCTGGTCCTCGACAGCCTGCACCGCCTGGGCATCCACATGTCGGAGGAGGGCGCGCAGGCCTACTTCTACGCCTGGCGGGTGGTCGGCGCCATGCTCGGCGTCGACCAGAACGCCGTGCCCAAGACCCTTCAGGAAGCACGGCAGTTCCTCGACCTGTACATGGTCCGGCACATGGGTCCCTCCGAGGAGGGCGCCCACCTGACCCGGCAGCTGATCGACCTGTACGAGGAAGTCGTCCCGGGAACATTCTTCGACCCGATCGTCTCCGCTCTCATCCGCTACCTCATCGGCGACACCTGCGCCGACTGGCTGAAAGTCCCGCGCACCCCGTGGGACACCGTCGTCAAAGCAGTCCCGCACCTGCTGGGTGTCCTGGAGACCGTCGAAGACCGCTCTCCGTTCGGTGCCTGGGCCCTGGACCGCCTCGGCCACCTCACCACGATCTTCGAACTGTCCTCCCTCACCCGCGGCCGCGTCATGCACTACGCCATCCCCGAACACCTGAAGAAGGACTACGGCATCTCCGACACGGTGCCTGCGAGCCGCCGCTGGACCCCACCGGCCGCCACCCTTACCCCCTGACGCACGAGGCCACAACGCAGGTCGGCGCAACTCACGGGCGCCGCCCTCGTCCTCACTTCCGGGCACGGTGGTCATGACGACGATCTTGAGCTCGGAGTCGCCGTCGGTCAGGACGTCGCAGTCCACCGTGATCGGGCCCACCGACGGGTGGTCGATGGTCCTGTGGTCCTCACGGTGCGTGGCCACCGCTCCGGTTGCGCACAGCTCGGCGAACCTCCCTTGTCCACGCTCGCCGCGGTGCCCACCGGCATGATCTTCAGCCGGTGGCCGCTCGTGGCGACGGCGTCGGCCAGTGCCTGACCGAAGGCGTGGTACGGCCCGCCCTGCGGCCCGTGGCGAACCGCAGCTGCTCCACGGGACCGGACTCCGCCGCGCACCCGGCCAGGACGGCGGCGAGCCCGCCGATGCCGAGCCTCAGCAGACTCCGGCGGTCGAGCCCGGCATTCGCGCTGGTCACGGCGTGAATGTAACCGCGGACCAGACACGGTGGCCGTGCTTCGAGGCGGTCGGCGGAAACGGGCGGGGCCGGCTGCCCCGCCCGCTGTCCCGCAAGCGGTCGGGCGCGATGGAGCGGCCGACGTTGTCGCAGCAGGCGGGTGAGCGGGAGGGATCGTAGCGTGAGAGGAGCGGGCAGAGGGGGTGCCGGGAGGAAGGCCGGAGAAGGGACGGTGGCCGTGGCGGGGATGGATTACGCGGCGCTGTTCGCCGCCACGCCGAGCCCGTATCTGGTGCTGGGGCCGGATCTGGTGATCGTGGAGGTCAACCAGGCATACCTCGACGCGACTGTCCGGACGAGGGAAGACCTGATCGGGAAGTACGTCTTCGATGCCTTCCCGGACAACCCGGCCGACCCCCAGGCCGACGGGGTGCGGAACTTGAGCGCCTCGCTGCACCGGGTCCTGACCACGGGCGAGCCCGACCCGATGGCACTGCAGAAGTACGACATCCCCATCATGGGCCGGCCGGGGGTCTTCGAGGAGCGGTGGTGGTCCCCGATCAACACGCCGATCCTCGCCCCGGACGGCACGGTGGTGTGGATCATCCACCGGGTGGAGGACGTGACCGCGTTCGTCCAGGCTCGCACCGCCGGGGCCAGGCCGCCGACCGGCCAGCTGACCGAGCGCGAAGCGTTGGAGGCCGAGCTGTACGCGCGGGCCCGGGAGCTACAGCGGCTGAACGAGGAGCTGCGGCAGGCCCACGGCCGCGAGCGCCAGGTGGCCGTCACTTTGCAGGAGGGCATGCTCCAGTCACCTGACCTGGCCCGGCACCAGAACGTCGCCGTGCGCTATCTGCCCGCAGCCGGATCGCTGAACGTGTGCGGCGACTGGTATGACGTGGCAGACCTGACCGACGGCCGCTTCTCGGTGGCGGTGGGCGACGTCGTCGGGCACGGCCTGGAGGCCGCCGCCGTCATGGGAATGCTCCGCAGCGCACTGAGCGCGGCCATCCGCGCCCTGGAGCGGCCGGCCCAGGCCCTTGAGGTACTGGGGCTGTACGCCCGCTCGGTCGAGGGCGCGCTGAACACCACCGCCGTCAAAGCGCTGGTCGACCCCGCAAGCTGCCTGATCATCTACAGCAACGCCGGCCACCCACCCCCGATCCTGGTGCACGGCGACGGCACCTGCGAGCTGCTGGACCGGGCCACCGACCCGCCCCTGGGGGTTCGCCCCCTGCACGTCCCCCGTCCCCAGGCCACGGCCATCTACAGCCCCGGCGACACCCTCGTGCTCTACACCGACGGCCTGATCGAACGCCGCGACGAAGACATCGACACCGGCCTGGCCCGGCTGACAGACACCCTCAGCCAGTCCCACCAGCTCGCCCCGGAGCACCTGGCCGACACCTTGCTGGCCCGCCTCGGCCTGGCCGGCGGCGGCCGCGACGACGTCGCACTGATCATCGTCCGGCTGTGACCAGCGCCCTTCCTCACCCGAGAGGTCTGCGCGCTTGGCCGCGCAGCCTGCTACCTGCCCCGTTGCTATGACTGGGGATGGGTGGCGGCCTGTACGAGGTTGCGCTCCAGGCGTTCGAGGGTGGCCAGGGCCGCGGTCCGCTCGTCGTCGGTGAGGCCCGCTGTCGAGAGGTCTTCGAGCTGGCTCCAGACCTGCTCGACTTGGTCGCGCAGGGCGTGGCTGGCCGCTGTTGGTTCGATGAGTGAGGCGCGTTTGTCGGTGGGGGAGGGGCGGCGGCGGACGAAGCCGGCCTGCTCCAGGCGCCGGACGGTGCGGGTCATGGTGGCGGCGTCGGAGTCCATCAGCCGTACCAGGTCGGTCTGACGCTGGGGGCCGAGTTCCCAGAGGTGCATCATGACCAGTTCCTGGCCCGGGTGCAGGCCGATGCGGCGCAGCAGCTGTCCGGCGAACATGCGGTGCAGGCGGGCCAGGCGGAAGATCGCGTGACTGACCGGTCCGCCACTGGCCGCGGCCGGCACGGGGACGGTGGCTTCTTGCCCGATCTCTGCGGGGCCGTTCCCGGCTTCCGGCGTGGACTGCGTCATCCGTTTCTCACTTCCCTGTTTAGGCAGTGTGATCCTACCTTGCTGACTGGGCTGCCGCGGAGTCGATGCGCATGTACATGCACGTATGAGCAGGTAGTCGCAGTGTTATGTGCTTCACATCGGGAAGCGAGAGTGGGCTGAAGGGCATTACCTGTTCGGACAAGTGCTTTACTTGTTCGGACAGGCATCTGCTGGTGCGGGCACCACAGCGTCCCGGCCGCGGAGTACCACTCACCCGGAGGAAGAGACCATGACCACTGCTTTCGACCCGATCGTCCTGGGCGGCAAGCCCCTGGCAAACCGCGTCGTGATGGCGCCGATGACCCGCAGCCGCGCCTATGGGCCCGGTGCCGAGCCGACCGAGCTGATGGCGACCTACTACGCGCAGCGCGCCAGTGCGGGGTTGATCGTCACCGAGGGCATCCAGCCCTCGCCGGTCGGCCAGGGCTACCCCGACACCCCCGGCCTGCACACCCCTGGGCAGGTGCGGGCGTGGCGCACGGTCACCGACGCCGTGCACCGCGAGGGCGGGGTGATCTTCGCGCAGCTGATGCACACCGGCCGGATCGGACACCCGAGCCTGCTGCCCGACGGCCTGGTGCCGGTGGGGCCGTCGCCGGTGGCCGCCAAGGGGCAGGTCTACACCCACGAGGGACCGAAGGAGTTCGTGACGCCGAAGGAGCTGAGCGAGGCCGAGATCCGGCAGACGATCGCCGACTTCGCCGCAGCGGCCCGCAACGCGGTCGAGGCCGGGTTCGACGGCGTGGAGATCCACGGCGCCAACGGCTACCTGATCCACCAGTTCCTCGCGCCCAACTCCAACCAGCGCACCGATGCCTGGGGCGGCACCACCGAGGGCCGGATCCGCTTCGCCGTCGAGGTCGTCACGGCCGTGGCCGAGGCGATCGGCAGCGACCGGGTCGGCCTGCGGATCTCGCCCGGAAACGTGTACAACGACATGGCGGAGGACGACCCGGCCGAGGTCTACGGGGCACTGCTGGAGCGGCTCGCCGGCCTCGAACTGGCCTATCTGCACCTGATGGAGGGCCCGGACCGCTCCCTGACCGCGCGGCTGCGCAAGGACTGGCCCGGCACCTTCGTCCTCAACCCGTTCACCCACCCCGACGTCACCGGCCCCGACGCGCTGCAGCTCATCGAGGACGGGAGCGCGGACATGGTGGCCTACGGGGCGCTGTTCCTGGCCAACCCCGACCTGCCCCGGCGCCTCGCCACCGGCGGTCCGTTCAACACCCCCGACAAGGCCACCTTCTACGGCGGCGACCACCGCGGCTACACCGACTACCCCACCCACACCGCCTGAGCGGCGACCCTGCCGAGGTGGCCGCCTGGTGAGCCACAGCGCCTGCGGTTCCCCTCTCCTCACCTCTACCCGGGAGTTTTCCGATGTCCCAAGCGATTACTTTCTCCGCGTACGGCCCGCCCGAGGTGCTGCAACTGTCGGAGGTCACCCTTCCTGAGCCCGGCCCCGGCCAGGTCCGCATCCGAGTGCGGGCCGCCTCCGTGAACCCTCTCGACATCAAGATCCGATCCGGTCTGATGGCCGGCGCGGTTCCCGCCCGCTTTCCCGTGATCCCCGGCCTGGACGCGGCCGGCGTCGTCGACGCCGTCGGCGAGGGAGCCGACGCGTCCGTGGGGGACGAGGTCCTCGGCGGCACCGTCGGTGGCAGCTACGGCGAACACGCCCTGCTCGATCGGCCGGTGGCCAAGCCCGCTGCCCTGTCGTGGGAGGTCGCCGCCTCGCTGGTCACGGTCGGCCGGACCGCGTTCCGTGTCCTTGGGCAGCTGGGGGTGCAAGCGGGTCAGACCCTTTTGATCCACGGTGCCGGCGGCAGCGTGGGCACCATCGCGGTGCAGCTGGCCGTCGCCCGCGGCATCACCGTCGTCGGAACGGCCGGCGAGCACGACATCGAGCGCGTCACCGCGCTCGGAGCCACTGCGGTCCGCTACGGCGACGGCTGGGTGGAGCGGGTGACGGCCGCGGCCGCGCAGGGAGTCGACTTCGTCTTCGACGCCTCCGGAGCCGGCGTGCTTGCCGACTCCGTCGCCCTGACCGGCGACAGCGCACATGTCATCACCATCGCCGACATGTCCGCCGCGCAGCACGGCGTCGCCTTCAGTGCCGGAAGCGCCGACCAGGCCGAAGAATCTCTGCCGGAGCTCGTGCAACTGGCCGCCGGCGGCCATCTCGACGTGCCCGTCTGGCGCGCCTACCCGCTCGACGAGGCCGCCACCGCCCACGCCGACCTTGAGGCCCGACGCAATCAGGGCAAGGTCGTTCTCCTTCCCTGACGCGCCGTGCTGCCACCTCGCCCTGTCGTGGAGCAGACAAGGCGGCAACGGGGCCGCAGCCGGAACCTCTCGGCCGGCTGCGGCCCATCCCCCCGCATCGCCGCACAACCAGGGACGGAGTACCAGGACCCGATGACAGCGTGGCCCACGCTCACGCCGCTGACCGCTGATGCGGACCTCATCGACGCGTTCGAGGTCCTCGGCCAGAAGTGGAACGGCATCATCCTCCACACCCTGGCCCCCCGTCCCGCCCGCTACGGCGAACTGCACACCGCCATCGGCTCGATCAGCACCAAGGTGCTCGCCGACCGGCTGCGCGAACTCGTCGAGGCCGGGCTCGTCACCCACGACCGGCTCCCGCCCGGACCCGCCACCTACACCCTCACCGCCGAGGGCCGAGCCCTCCTACCGGCCCTGGAGCAGATCCGCTCCTGGGCGCACCACCGCACCACCTGATCCCGTCCCTCTCCTCCGCTCCCTCTCCGAAGAACGGAACTTCCCATGTCCGCACGCGCCCTTCCCGAGGCGACCCTCGCCCGCACCGTCCTGGGTTCCGGCCCCGGCCTCGCCCTCGCGCACGGCGCCGGCAGCAGCGTGGCCGGCACCTACGGTCCGATCCTGGAAGGTCTGGCCGCCCACCACACCGTCGTCGGCGTCGACTACCCCGGCAGCGGCGACACTCCCCGCTCCGCCACGCCGCTGTCGCTGGACGACCTGGCCGACCAGCTCGTCGCCGCCGCCGTCGCCGAGGGCCTGGACACCTTCGCGGTATCCGGCTACTCCCTCGGCGGACCCGTGGCGATCCGTGCGGCCGCCCGGCACCCCGAGCGCGTCACCGCCCTCGTACTGACCGCGACCTTCCCCCACCGGGACAACCGGCTCGCGCTCGCCCTGCCGATCTGGCGCAAGCTGGCCGAGCCGGGCAACCGCGCACTGCTGGCCGAGTTCCTCACGATGATGGCCCTCGGCGCCGACGCGCTGGAGGCGATGCCGAACGAGCAACTCCAGCAGGCCCTCGCCTTCACCGCCGCCAGCGTCGCGGACGGCACCCCCGAGCACGCCGAGCTGGCCCCCCGGGTCGATGTCCGCGAAGACCTGCCGGGCATCCAGGCACCCACCCTGGTCATCTCCACCACCCAGGACTGGTTCACCTCCACCCGCCTGCACCGCCAGCTCGCCGATGCCATCCCCGGCGCCCAGCTCGTGGAGATCCGCACCGGCCACCTGCCCATGGTCGAACGGCCCGAGGAATGGCAGAAGCTCATCACCGAATTCCTCGACCAGCACAGCGCCTGACGCCAGTCGGCCCTCGCGCCCGGACCGCAGAGCTCAACTGCGATCCGGGCGTCCGGCCTTCAGCACACCTGGGCGGGCAGCGGACGGCGTCTCAGGCCGGCGGTCGGGCGTGCGACACGAACCCTCGCTCTGTCACGAGACCCTTCCGTTCGCCTCGGCCGGCCGGTCAGGAGGGCGCGCCGCTCAGGACTTCGACCTTGCCCGTGTCGAGTGAGTAATAGGCGCCGACCACGGCCAGGGTGCCCTTCGCCACCAGCGGGCCCAGGTCCTGGTTGGAGCGCAGATCCGCCGCGGTCACGGTGACCTGGGCGCGGGCCATGGTCTCGACCGGGTCGGCGCCGCCTTGCCGGACTGCTTGTCTGTATGCCGGCTCCAGGGCCTTGACGATCGCCTGCAGGTTGCCGGGCAGCGGTTTGCCGTCCCGAAGGGACTTGTACGCCGCCGCGACGGCGCCGCAGCGCTGATGCCCGAGGACCACGACGAGCGGGGTGCCACTCGTCATGGGCCCGTACTCGACGGAACCTGTGACCACCGGGTCGATCGCCTCCCCGCCCGTGCGCATCACGTAAAGGTCGCCCAGGCCGGTATCGAAGAGGAGTTCAGGCGGCACGCGGGAGTCGATGCACGAGAGGATCGACCCGAAAGGTTCCTGGTGCTGGGCCACGAGCTGACGCCGGTTCGGATCCCGGTCGGGGTGGTGAAGGTCTCCGCTCACCCAGCGCTTGTTGCCTTCCATCAGCCTCGCGAACGCCGCGGCGGGTGTGGTCGGCCGGGCCTGGGGCGATGCGGTGGTCGTCTGGGCGGCCCGCGCTTCGGGCGAAGCGCTGGTCGGCGCGGCAGTCCTCGTCGAGGAGCACCCGGCAAGGGCTGCCGCGGCGCCAGCAAGTCCGATGCCGAGCAGCGCTCTACGGTCCGGATGTCCGGCTCTGTCCATCGCTCGTACCTCCCGAAGCCACGCAGACACGTCGTTGTGTCCTGACCAGGCTGATTGTTCGCGTGGTCCGGGTGACCTGGCTGTAGGCGCAAGCGGGCGCCGGCTACGTTGCCGCCAACGGCCCACACCACCGCACCGGACGGCAGGGGAGTGCCGGACGTCGGGCCGCCCTCACGGACGGCCCGGCGCCGGTGCGCTCGTCAGGTCTGTCGTTCCTGGCTGCGGGGGGCGTCGCCCCGGGGCCACGCGACGTGGATGCCTCGTACGTGGCGGGCGCCAGGGGCCTGGCGTACCCCGAGCCGGCCCCGAGGGTCAGGAGTGCTGCGCCCCGCGTGCCAGCAGCATGAAGGCGTCGACGAGTTCCTCGGCGGGTTGACCGGTGGCCAGGCTGCGCAGTTGCAGCCCGAAGACCAGCGCGATGGCACTGCTCGCCAGCCGCTCGGCGTCGGGTACGCCGAGACCGGTGAGGATCCGGGCGGCCAACTGGTCGTATGCGGCGAAGGACTCCGCGGCCGCGCTGCGCAACCGCTCGTCGCGGCCGGCCTGGATGTAGAGCTCGAAGGGTGCGATGTGCCTGCTGTCGAACGGCGTACCCCCGGCGACCTGGCTGACTGTGGCGGCGGCCCGATCGGCGTCCATTCCGTCGGTCTGGCACTGGGCGGCGAGCTCGGTGAGGCGCCGGGTCTCCTCTGCGACGAAGTGCAGCAGGCTCTCGCGCAGCATTTCGTGCTGGGTCGCGAAGTGGTAGGTGACCGATCCGAGGGAGACGTTGGCCTCCTTGGCGATCCGCCGATTGGTGACCGCGGCGACGCCGTCCTCACCGATGATGCGCAGGACGGCGTCGATGATGCTCTGCCGGGTTCCGGGGGGCTTGGACATGGCAGTCATTGTGCCAGCGGCGCCTTCCTGGCTGGTGGGAAGGGCCGGGAGCCGTTCCGGCCAGAGCAGACCGACCTCAGGCCGGGCGGCAAGCGGATCGGTGCTCCAGGCGGATCAGCGACTCCATCCGCTGTTGACAGGGTGACCCACCCTCCATACTGTTCGTTCGAACGAACAGTTTCCGGGAGGCTCGTCTTATGCGCATCGCAGGATCAACCGTTCTCCTGACCGGGGCCGTGGGCGGTCTCGGTCAGGCCATCGCCCGTGAACTGGCTGCGAAGGGAGCCAAGTTGGTCCTCTCCGGGCGCCGTGCCGATGCCCTGGAGGCGCTCGCCGACGAGCTCGGTGCCCGAGCGGTCACCGCCGATCTCGCCGACCCGGATCAGGTCGACCGCCTCGCCGAGGCATGCCCCGACGTGGACATGGTGATCGCCAACGCCGCTCTGCCCTCCAGCGGCGAACTGCTCGACTACACGCCCGAGCAGATCGACCGCGCGCTGACCGTGAACCTGCGCGCCCCCGTCATGCTGACCCGCGCGCTCGCGCCCCGGATGGTCAAGGCAGGTCGGGGCCATATCGTCTTCGTCGGGTCGATCTCCGGGAAGGCGGCCACCAAGTACTCCTCGCTCTACAGCGCGGCCAAGTTCGGACTGCGCGGCTTCGCGCTCTCCCTCCGCCAGGACCTGCACGGTACGGGGGTGGGGGTGTCGCTGGTCCAACCCGGCGCCGTACGCGACGCAGGCATGTTCGCCGTCACGGGCGCCACCCCGCCGGCCGGCGTGCGCACGGTCTCCCCGGGACAGGTGGTGGCGGGAGTGGTTCGGGCCGTCGAGCGCGATCTGTGCGAAGTCAATGTCGCGCCGGTGGAGTTGAAGGTGCTCAGCGCCATCGCCGGGCAGTTCCCCGCCTTCGCGGAGAAGGTGCAGCGCGGCTCCAGCGCCGAGCGCACCATCAGCCAGGTCGTGGCCGCCCAGCGGGACAAGCGGTAGCCGTCCGCTTCAGTGCGAGTGCGCACGTCACGATGACCGGCGGCGCGTCGGGGCGGTGCGCACCGTCCTGAGCCCGGCCGCGAGGTCGGATCGCAGCCCCGCGTGGCCGTCGGCCGAAGCATGGCGTGGCACGCGGATGGCGGTCACCGCACCCGCCGGGACCATGAACGTCAGTCGGTCTTGATCTTCTTCATGGTCAGGTGGGACTCGACGCGCAGGATGCCGGGGAGGCCGGTGAGCTTGGCCGTGAGGAAGGCGTTGTAGGCGGCGTGGTCGGCGACGGCGACGCGCAGGAAGTAGTCGGGGCGGCCGAACATCCGGCGGAACTCGATGACTTCCTCGTAGGAGGCCAGCGTTTCCTCCAGCGTCTCGATGGTCTTGAGGTCGTTGGCGTAGACCTCGACGTCGACCATGACCTCCAGGCCGCGGCCGACCGCTTCGGGATTGATGACGGCACGGTAGCCGGTGATGACGCCGGCCTCCTCCAGTCGCTTGAGACGGCGCAGGCACGGTGGCGGGGTCAGGCCGACCCGCTTGGCCAGTTCCACGTTCGTCAGCCGACCGTCCTGGCTCAGATGAAACAAGATTTCTCTATCTACGCCATCGAGGCTGAGTTCATTGCCCATAAGTGCATGGTAGAGGAATTTTTTGAAATCAAATGTGTCGAGAACCCTTCTAAAATTGCGGCATGCACGCGCATTCGACCGCTGTGGGCGATCGCCCTTGTCCTACCTCCGCGCCCCCGCCTCGACCGTCGTCCGAGGCCTTGGCGGCCCTGAAAGACTCCACCTCCGTCGGGCTGGCCCTGCTGCCGCTCGGCCTCGCCCTCGGCGTGGTCATCACCCGTGCCGGCCTGCCCTGGTGGTGCGCGCCGCTGTTCGCCGCCGTCGTCTACGCCGGCTCGTTCGAGTTCCTGCTCGTGGGCCTGACCGTCGCGGCCACGCCCCTGGCGACGATCGCGCTGACCGCATTCCTGGTGAACGTCCGGCACGTCTTCTACGCGCTGTCCTTCCCCCTGCACCGCGTGCGCGGGCGCCTCGCCAAGGGCTACAGCACCTTCGCCCTGACCGACGAGGCATACGCCATGACCACCGGCGGGCAGGCCCAGTCATGGTCCAGCGCACGCATCCTGTCGCTGCAGGGGATCTTCCAGCTGTACTGGGTCGGCGGTGCCACCACCGGCGCCCTGCTCGGCTCACTGATACCCGACCGCATCACCGGTCTGGACTTCGCGATGACTGCCCTGTTCGCCATCCTGGCCACGGACGCCGTCGCCGAACGCCGCAACGACCTGCCCACCCCCGTCCTCGCACTGTTCAGCGCGCTGGCCGCCCGTCTCTTCTTCCCCGGGCAGCTGCTGCTCGTGGCCTTTTCCCTGTTCACCGCCGCTCTCCTGGCCCGGCACCTCGCCACCGGCAAGAGGTCGCACCATGCCTGACATCCGCTACCTACTCCTGGCCGCCGCGGTCTCGGCCGCCATCACCTGGGCCCTGCGTGCCGTGCCCTTCACCGTCCTGGCTCCGCTGCGCTCCAGTAAGACCGTCCAGTACCTCAGCACCCGTATGCCGGCCGGCGTCATGGTGATCCTGCTCGCCTATTGCCTGCGCGATCTCCCGCTGCCCCACTCAGGCGCCATCCCACCCCTGGTGGCACTCGCCGTCACCATCGGACTGCACCTGTGGCGCCGCAACACCCTGCTGAGCCTCATCGGCGGCACCACCGTCAACGTCGCTCTGGCCAGCACCCTCTTCGCACACTGACCCGCTCCAGCAGCGGATCGCCGCAAGCGGTGACACCAACGCATCAAAGAACCAGCGAGCACCGGCGGCTCCCCCCGGCCGTCACCGCGGGCCTTCCCGCCCCCCGAACTCAGGTCCCGTCGAAGCTCACGCCAACCGCATCATTCTGTGGAATCAGCGATGTCAAGCCGTGTGTTTGTGCATCACGTCGAGGTAGTGCCGATCACGGTGCGGCACGTGGTTGTCCCGTCTCGGCAGGCTGAAAACCGCGCAGACGTCAGCGGGTTGGGTGATGAGGCTTGCCTGCTGGCCGAAGGTGAGGGCGCTGTTGACCGCATGTCGGCAGCCTGCGTTGTCCAGGGCGGCGATCAGCTCCTCACGGAGGACGGTGGCGTCGCATGACTCGGAATCAGGCAGGACGAGCGGCGGAAGTTGGGCGGTCGAACCGGGCCAGAGGTTGATCCAGATCCCGCTGACGGCCCGCTGAGTGACCACCAGCTGCAGCCCGTCCCAGGAGTACGGGTAGCCGTCGATATCGGGCCCCTTCATGATGTGGGCGGGGTGCGGGCGCCCCGGGCCGAGGAGTTTTTCCGCCTCAGCCAGAGTCATTCCGCAGTTCAGGGGCCCGATCCGGCCAGTGCGGGCGAAGTCGACGAGTACGTCCATCAAGGTCACGACAGTGACTGTGACACTCTCCCGAGGCAGTTCGCACTCCGATATCAGGTGGGCATCCGGTGCGGGGAGCTGGAGCGGTCCTTCCGCCGCTCCAGCCCCTCTGCCCCGTAGCGCCGCAGCC
The DNA here is from genome assembly GCF_036352915.1 of Streptomyces bugieae. NCBI lineage: Bacteria > Bacillati > Actinomycetota > Actinomycetes > Kitasatosporales > Streptomycetaceae > Streptomyces > Streptomyces bugieae. The sequence continues at coordinate 169,954 of NZ_JAZBJP010000006.1, read as the reverse complement.
AGCGGTGCAAGAGCACTGGCGGCTGATGCCGGAGGAGCGGCAGGCGGCGGCGATGCCGCCGCTCACCTGCTCCCCATGGTGCGTCACCGCCAGCCGCTGCCTCGCACGCCTCGATGGATCGCGTTCGGTCACAGCAGCGTGTCGAGGAAGGCGTTGGAGAACACCCGAGCCGGATCGTAGGAGTTGAGTGTGTTCCGGGCCGTGCGCCAGTCGTTGAACGCGGCCGGCACGGTGTTGCCCAGCGTGGCAGGGTCCGTCCACGGGCCGTTGTCCGTGTAGGCCCAGCCCTTGGACCACTCGGGACGTACGGTCGCGTACGAGCCGGTGTAGGTCTGCCAGATCCGTTGCTCCATTTCGCGGAAGAAGGGGGCCGCGCCGGGAGTGCCTGGGTAGGTGGCGAAGTCGAGCCACACCACGGTGTCCCATTCAGGATGGTCGGGGCGGGCGAGGGCCGGCGAGAGGAAGGGGCCGTCGTGCGGGTCGGTGCCGGTGATGCGGAGCTCGATCGGGCCGTTGACGGGGTAGGAGCCGCGGCTCTGGTGAGCGGCCAGCACGCTCTTGTAGTGACCGTAGAAGTCGCTCACCACTCGCTGCACATTCGCCCGGGAGGTCAGTACCGCCCAGCCGGCTTCGACGATGCGCAGTGTCGTGGGTTCGACGTACAGCAGACTGTTCTTCGACCAGCCCCAGACGTCCCAGGTGCCGGTGACGATCAGCCCGGAGCCGACGATGGACATGGCGAGCTTCGTGAAGTCAGGTGTCTTGTCGCCCCCGCCGGCGGCGATCTCGCCGAGCAACGCCGACATGTCCTCGGTGACACGGTTGGCGAAGGAGTAGGGGTAGGGCGCGTCGAGCTGTTTGGCCAGTAGGGGCTTGGTCGGTGCCACACTCCACACCTTCAGCCACGGCACATCGGTGAACGGGAACCAGATCGCCTCGACGCGTCCGGTGCCCGCAACATAGGAGCTGATCGTCCGGCCACCGGTACCGGGGGGACCGAAGACGGTGGCGACGTTGACGTCGTACCAGTTCCGGCAGCGCAGACGCGTGTTGGCCGCGGCGGTCATGGTCACTTCGGTGATGAAGGCGCGGCCCAGGTGGACGAGGAAGGCACGGATGTCGGGGTCGGAGCGAGTGAAGGTCCGGAGTGCGTAGCGGCCTTCCGCCGCGCTCCACACCACGGCTGTGAGAGAGGTGACCAGAGAGCTCAGGGTGCCGAAGCCGGAGCCCGCGGGCGGGTGTTCGCCGGCGGTGGGCAGCCCGGTGCCGTGGCCACCGATGGCGAGCACCCCGCCGATGGTGAGGTCGCCGGGCGCAGTGGTCGTGGCGAGGCCGAGCCCCGACTCCTCCAGGCGGGCGAGGATGGTGTCGAGGGTCGCCCCGGTTTGCGCGGTGACGCTCCCGGGGGTGCCGCCGCGGACGCTGACCGCGGTGAGGTGGGAGGTGGTGTCGACGATGATGGTGCGGGAGGTGTCGGCGCCGGCGGGTACCACCAGCGGTGACCAGGTGTGGCCCTTGCCTCGGGCTCGGAGACGGTAGCCGTGCTCGTGGGCCCAGTTGGCGAGGGTCACCACGTCGTCGGGGGTACGGGCCGAAGCGGTCCAGACGTCCTCGACGCGGATCTCTAACGACCAGTTGCGAAAGGCCTGTTGGGAGAGGGGGATGCCGGCGGGGAAGCCGGGCGGCGGGGTGAGGGTGGCCGCGGCGCTGCCCGCGGGGATGCGATGCGAGGGCTGCAGACCGGCTGCCGCGGCGAGCCCCGCAGCGGCGGTCGCGGTCAGGAGTGTGCGGCGGGTGAGGGAAGTTCTTCGAGCGCTGTCGTCGGACATGGCAGTCCTTCCGGCACGCGGCGCGCCGCCCCGCTGCACCGCGCACGGGATCGTAGGAGTGAGACCGTACGAGCGCCCCGGTGCGGTGGGGGTGCGGGGAGTGTAGGGTGACGGGCCGTCAGGTGCAATGGCCATGCCATGCCACGCCTTGCATTGACCTGCGAGCGCAGCCTCCGCTCCTTCCTTCTTGCTTGGGGCCTGGGCCTTCGGATCACGGCGGGGGAGTGAGGTGCGGTCGCCGACAGGAGGAAGCGTGGGATCGACGGGCCTCTTGCTTCTCAACACCTCCTGAATACGCAGCGGTCAGCTCATCGCGGTCGGCAGGCTGGCCTACGGCCGCGGTTAAATGGTTAGCAACTTGCCCAAAGCACCAGCTAATTGACGGTACATCAGCGGGGACTTACCGCGACTCTGGACAGAACCCTTGACGCGCTATTCACACATGGTGAACATGCAACGAGCAAGAGAGCGCTCCCATGAACGTCATCAGTTCACTTCCTGAATCCGAATCAGGAGAGCTTCCATGCCCACACCCCCCGCAGACGCAACCGCTCACCGCACATCCAGACCCTCACGCCGCACAGTCCTGGCCGCGATGGCGGCCGCACTCCCCGCCGCCGGACTGCCCGTCCTGTCCTCCCGAGCCTCCGCGGCGCCCGCTGCCGCTGCGTTGCCCGGCGGCGGCGACCTCGGCCCGAACGTGCTGGTCTTCGACCCCGCCACGCCCAACATCCAGGGCAAGCTCGATGAGATCTTCAAGCAGCAGGAGTCGGCCCAGTTCGGCACCGCCAGGTACGCCCTCCTGTTCAAACCGGGCACGTACAACGGCCTGAACGCCCAGCTCGGCTTCTACACCTCGATCGCGGGCCTGGGGCTGTCGCCCGACGACACGACCATCAACGGCGATGTGACCGTCGACGCCGGCTGGTTCAACGGCAATGCGACGCAGAACTTCTGGCGCTCGGCGGAGAACCTTGCGCTCATCCCCGTCAACGGCACGAACCGGTGGGCCGTCGCGCAGGCGGCACCGTTCCGGCGGATGCACGTCAAGGGCGGACTGAACCTGGCACCCGACGGCTACGGCTGGGCCAGCGGCGGGTACATCGCAGACAGCCGGATCGACGGCACGGTCGGCCCGTACTCCCAACAGCAGTGGTACACGCGCGACAGTTCGGTGGGCGGCTGGCACAACGCCGTGTGGAACATGGTGTTCTCCGGGGTCGAGGGAGCCCCCGGGCAGACGTTTCCCGACCCGCCGTACACCACCCTGGACACCACTCCGATCTCGCGCGAAAAGCCCTTCCTCTACCTCGCGGGCGGCGACTACCGGGTGTTCCTCCCCGAGAAGCGGGTCAACGCCCGCGGCACCACCTGGGGCAACGGCACACCGCGGGGCGAGTCCCTTCCGCTGAGCCAGTTCTACTTGGCCAAGCCCGGCACCGACGCGGCAACCCTCAACGCCGCACTGGCCCAGGGCCTCAACTTGCTTCTCACGCCCGGCATTTACCATGTCGACCGGCCGATCGAGGTGCAGCGGGCGAACACCGTGGTCCTGGGGCTGGGATACGCGACCATCGTGCCGGACAACGGGGTGACCGCCATGAAGGTCGCCGACGTCGACGGGGTGCGCCTGGCGGGGTTCCTCATCGACGCCGGCCCGGTCAACTCGGCCACGCTGTTGGAGGTCGGCCCCGACGGGGCTTCCGCGGACCACGCGGCCAATCCGACGACGGTGCAGGACGTCTTCGTACGGATCGGCGGCGCCGGCCCCGGCAAGGCGACCACCAGCATGGTGATCAACAGCAACCACACCATCATCGATCACACCTGGGTCTGGCGCGCCGACCACGGGGACGGGGTGGGCTGGGAGACCAACCGCGCCGACTACGGCATCCGCGTCAACGGTGCCGACGTCCTGGCCACAGGGCTGTTCGTCGAGCACTTCAACAAGTACGACGTGGAGTGGCGCGGCGAGCGGGGCCGTACGGTCTTCTTCCAGAACGAGAAGGCGTACGACGCGCCCAATCAGGCCGCGGTCCAGAACGGCAACACCAAGGGCTTCGCCGCGTACAAGATCGCCGACACGGTGACCACCCACGAAGGGTGGGGCCTGGGCAGCTACTGCTACTACAACGTGGATCCCACCATCCGGCAGGACCACGGCTTCGAGGCCCCGCACAAGCCGGGTGTGAAGTTCCACGATCTGCTCGTGGTCTCGCTGGGCGGTAAGGGCCAGTACGAGCACGTGATCAACGACGTCGGCGCCGCCACCTCGGGCACCTCGACGGTGCCGTCCACGGTGGTCTCCTACCCCTGACCACCACGGCCTACGAAGGCCAGGCCCCCGGCCCGTGGCCACGTCGCCAAGGGCCGGGGATCCGGTGCGCCCGAACGGGTGGCAGGTGCCGCGCTGACCACCGTCGGGCGCGCTGGGGCGGGAAAGGCGATGAGGTGAGCCACTCACTTGCAGCGAACGGCAGGTAAGCCATCGTGAAAGCGTTTGTCCTCCGGAAGGTCGGCGAGGTCGGCGTCATGGCCAAGTCGATCCCCGAACCCTGGGAGGCGACCTTCCGGGTCACGAAGCCGGGCGGGCGCATTTCCAACGTCGGGTACCACGGCGAGTCCCCCGAGCCGCTGCGGATCCCCCTGGAGCCGTTCGGATACGGCATGTCCGACAAGCAGGTCTACGGCGGGTTCAACCGCGGAGGCAGGGGGTGGCTTCGGCGGATCTTCCGGTTGATGGAGACCGGGAAAGTCGATCCCACGCCGATGACCACGCATGAGTTCGGCTTCGACGAGATCGAGCGGGCATTCACGATGATGGCCTCGAAGGAGGGAGGGATCATCAAGCCATTGATCCACTTCGACTCGGCGGGCGGGTAAGCGCTGCTCGTACCGCCTCCCGGTCTCGTCGTCTCCGGGCGGACCCTGGGTCGGCCCCCGGCGAGGCCGCGGACAACACCACTTGAGGGCTGTCAGTGGCGGTGACCACTCGGCGGGGCGTGCCGTGCGCCGAGGACGGCGGCCGGGCCGCGGCGCACGGTACGGGTAGGGCATCCCCTCATATGGCAGGTCCACCTCGCGGCCCTGCCGGTGATCCGAACGTTGCGCGACGAGCTCATGGTCGACGCGGCACGTATCACCGGCGCAGCCCGCGCCAAGAAGATCGCCTGGGCGCGGCTAGCCTCCGTCCTGGCCACGCGAATTGCGCCCGCCATTCCGGTACGGCGCGGCGCTTGGCGACCGTGCGACCGGGGCGGCCGGGGCAGGTCAGAGGCCGCCGGCGTTGAGCAGCCGGTTGGGGGTATCGGAGCGGACGCCGCGCACGACACCGCGGGTGGCCGTGTGGTCGAGCCAGAGGTGGACCTCGTTGGCCGTGGCGTGGGGGTGTGCCGACAGGTACAGCGCGATCACGCCGGTCGCATGGGGCGCGGCCCAGGACGTCGCGCCGTCATTGTCCGTGGTCGTACCGCCGCCCGCGAGGGCGGCGGTCACCTTCTGGCCGGGGGCGTACAGGTCCACACACCGTCCGAAGCCCGATCCGTAGGAGCCGCCGTCGCTCCAGGCGCGGTCGTTCGAGGTGGAGGCCGCCACGACGATCGTGCCGGGGACGCCGGCCGGGGAGTGCTTGCAGGCGTCGTCATGGAAGTTGCCGGCCGACACCACCGTCGGGATCCCCGCGTCGACCATCTTCTTCACGGCGGACTCCAGGGCGGCTGACCGGTGGTCGAGGTTGAGCGACATGTTCACCACCGCAGGCTTCTGCGCGTGCGCGGTGACCCACTTGACCGACTTCACCAAGGCCGCTTCGGCCGCCGCCGGGGAGCCGCCGCCCTCGCTCTCACACTGGATGCCCTGGACCCGTACGAGCTCCGCCTTCGGCGCCACCCCGTATCTCGTGCCGCCGATGATGCCCGCGACGAAGGTGCCATGGCCCATCCCCGCCTCGCTGAAGCAGTCACCGGAGTCCTTCGGGCCCACGAAGTCGGCGCCGAGGCGCGCCCGTCCGCCGAACTCCTTGTGAGCGACGTCCATCCCGGTGTCGATCACATACACGTGAACGCCCTTGCCCGTGGCGGTGGTGGTGAAATTCCCGTTCAGCGGCCGCGACCGCTGGTCCAGAATGTCCAGGTTCCACGGCACGTGCCGGGTGATGGGCGACGCCGCGGTCTGCGCGATACCGGACGACTTCCCCACGGTGCCGGGAGACACCGGCGCCGAGCCGGACGAGGCCCTGCCCCCGGAGGCCATGGACGTCCCCTTCCCGTGCGCGGGGTGCGTTTCGCCGCTTCCTCCGGCCGCGGCGCCGGCTTCCGCGCGGCAGGCCGAGGCCCCGAGCACCGTCGCCATGGCCACCACTATGAGACCGGCCTTCGTCACGTTCCGCGTCACTACGTCCCCCATATCCCTGCTTCGTACACAGTCAGCGCACAAGACGACCACGGAGGGAGGGCGGTTCCGGCGGGACGTTCACGATCCGCCCCCAGCCCCGATCCATGCAGCGCTGCCCCTCGCGCTCGTTGCATTCGCCTGTGGGAGGCCAAGTCGTGCGTTCTCGTGCTGAGTCATCGGGTGGCCGTCGCCGAAGTGGTGAGGGGGTAGCTGGCCGCCAGCTGCGTCGATAGCGTTGCCGGATGGATCAAGATGAACGGCTATGTCACGCCTCGTCGTTCGGTGCAGCGGCGGCCGCATACGCTGAGCACCGTCCGGACTACGCGCAGGCCGCGGTGCGTTGGGCGCTTGCACCCGCGCCCGGCCCACGCGTGCTCGACCTGGGCGCCGGCACCGGCAAGCTGACCGCCACGCTGGTCGCGCTGGGTGCCGAAGTCGTTGCGGTTGAGCCCGACCCGGAGATGCTGGCCGAGCTGCGCCGCTCGCTGCCGGCCGTCCGTGCCCTGTCAGGTAGTGCCGAGGCGATACCGCTGCCGGACGCTTCCGTCGATGCCGTGTTGGCCGGCAATGCCATGCACTGGTTCGACATGGCTGTCGCGGGGCCCGAGATCGCCAGGGTCCTCGCACCCGGCGGCCTCCTGGGCGGCCTGTGGAACCTCATGGACGACCAGGTCGAGTGGGTTGCCGGGCTCGCGCGGATCAGCGGGAGCGCGGCCATCGGCCCGCGCGACACGCCCACCAGCTGGCGCGCTGCGACGGCGGACATGCACCTTCCGAAGACTGGCGTGGCCGCCCGGTTCGGCTCGCCGGAGCAGGCCGAGTTCCCCCACGGGCAGCGCCGCACCGCCGACTCTCTCGTCGCGACCCTCGCGACGCGCGCGGGGATGCTCGTCATGCCGGAAGAGGAACGCGAGGCCACGCTGGGCCGGATCCGCGCATTCCTCGCGGGGAGACCGGAGACCGCCGGCGGCGAGTTCACTCTCCCGATGCTGACCGGCGCGCTGCGCGTCCGGCGGCTGTGAAGCATCAGGTCGAGACCCGAGTCTGACCGGTCCGCCTGGCGGTGCACCGTGGTGCGAGTGTGTGCACCGCCTGGCGCGGCGGGTGCAAGGCGGCGCCCGTAGAGAGGGCCGGTGTCCCAGGAAGATGTCCGTGGTGCGTGGATCCGGCCTGGTCAGGAGGTGGGCCGTCCCGTGGTGGTGCCAAGGGTTCGCGAGCCGTGGTCCGGGCCGGGGCGGGCCGGCCATACTCGGGTTGTCCGACGGGGGAGGGCACGGACCTTCTAGCGATCCCCTTGGTCCAGCCGCGGAACGGCGTAGGCCGGTGTGGATCCGACAGCGGTACATCGTGGTGGTGAAATCCGAAACCTCCGGCGATGACGGGGATCCGGTTTCGGAACCTTGGGCCTGGTGTGCCCATGAGTCTCAGCGGCCTGTTCGCTCTTCCTCGTTCCCATCAACGACACGGGAGAACACGATGCGGTTACGCAAGTGCGCGGCGACGAGTCTGGCCTCCGTCGCCCTCGTCGCCGGGGCCACGGCGTTCACGTCCTCGGCCTCCGCCGCTCAGCGCCAGGCGGCAGCGCCACACACTGTCCAGGACGGCGGCTGCAGGACGTACAGCGGCACCGCCTGCTTCTGGCCCAACAAGTACGGCATAGGCACGCTGGGCGAGGTCACCGACAACAACAGCGATTTCACGAAGCTCTACAACAGCACTGGCTGCAAGAACCACAACTGGAACGACTGCATCAACTCCATCCAGAACGGCGGCACGCTGTGTACGGTCTATTTCTGGCCCGGCGCCGGCTACACCGGCCGATACCACAGCTTGTCCCTCGGTGACGCGGTGTGGGACTTCGCGGCCCCGGTATCGGAGGGCGGCTACAACGACCCGTCGTTCGACAAGTCGATCAGTTCCAACCACTGGTGCACTCCAAGGTGATCAGTAGAGCAGCGGCGGCGCTTCTGACGGGATGTGCCATGGCTGCGGGGCTGGTCGGCTGCACCTCCGCGCAGCCGACCGGCCCGCCGGTGTCCGCCGCGATGACGGACGTGGCCACGAGATCGGGCCGCTGGCCAACCGGTGCGGATCAACTCCAGGCCGCCTTCGACCAGTTGGATCGCACATGCCTGAGCAAGGCCGGGTTCCACCTTCCGGCCGCCCCGAAGGTGACGTTGCCGTCACCCGAGAACGAGGCCGCCACCATCGACCTGGCTGCCCGCAGGCGACGCGGTTACGGAATATCGATGGCCCATGACAGTTCCGCCGCGGCCGGGAACCCGAACGCGTACGCGTCCTCTCTGTCCGCCGAGGACCGGCAGCGCTTCGGAAGCGCGCAGTTCGGGCCGGGGATGCCGAGGACCGGTGTCGCGTTGAAGGGGAAGGCAACGGCCACCGTTCCCACCGCCGGCTGTGTCGCACGTGCGCGTACGGCACTGGCCGGAGACGTGCACACGTGGGCTGAGGTCTCCTACATACCCCAGCAGTTCGACGACCAGACCAGTCGCAAGGCGCTGACGGACACCGGATACCGAGCCGCTCTTGTCCGGTGGCGCGCCTGTATGGCGCAGGCCGGCTACACGTACGCGAGCCCGGACGCCGCGGTGGCTCGCCTGCAACTGGAGCACGAGCGGGGAGCGAAGGGCGCGCGCTTTCAGCGCCTGGAGAGAGCGGTGGCCGTTTCCGACGGTGAGTGTGCGAGCCGCACTCACCTGCCTGCCGAGCTTCTGCGCGCCCGCAGGAGGCAAGTCAGCAGGCTCTCGGCTCGCGACCTGTCAACGCTGCAGTCGGTTACCCAGGACTGGGAGTCAGCGGTGACCCGCGCCCGCCGGGTATTGGCCGCTCCAGCCAAGAGGGGGGCCTGATTGCGGCGCACGGCCCGCGCGCCGGCTGCTGTGCGGCGCTGTGCGGCGCGGCGGGGTGGGCGACGGTGCGGATGCTCGCTCGGCACGTTACTGCCGGACGAACCAGGTGGGGTGTCAGCGCCGGCGCCGGCGGAGGCGTTCGTCACCGAGCAGCTCGCGATGGCCCCGGACGTGCCGGCCGAGTGCGCGCTCCGGCCGAAGACGGTGTACGAGCACAGCGAGGCTCGGTGCACCACCGCGTCACCGGTGCTGCGGGCGCCACTCGAAGAGCAGGATGGTCGCGTCGTCCCGTAGTTGATTGCGCTGGTAATCGAGGATGGCGTGGATGAGCAGCCGCAGCACCTCGGCCGGGAGCTGACCGGCGGCGGACGAGCGGATGATGAAGTCGGTGAACCGGCCGAGGCCGAACTCCGCACCGTCTGCGTCGCGAGCCTCTACGACACCGTCGGTGTAGAGCAGGACGCAGTCGCCCGGTTCCAGTGTCGTCTCGTGGACCTTCCGGGCTGCCGGGGCGAGTTCTCCGACCAGGCCGATCGGAGGCTGCGGGGGGCTGTCCAGCACGCCGTCGAGCACCCGCTTGGCACGGATCAGCAGCGGCGGCGGGTGACCGCAGTTGACCCACTGCAGTACCCCGGTGACCGCGTCGAGCCGGCACAGCACGCCGGTGCAGAAGTGGTCGGGCAGCCACTGGGCAAGCGCCTGGTCGACGGAGCCGACGACATCGGCCAGGTCCCCACCGCCGCGGCGGGCGTTCCGTGCCGCCGCCATGGCGACCGAGGTGGTCAGGCCGGCGGCCAGATCGTGCCCCATGGAGTCGAGGATCATGGTGTGCAGAATGTCCTTGACCACCGAGTGGTCGTAGGCGTCACCGGCGACGTCGTATGCCGGCTCCAGGACCGCGGTCGAGACGCACCTTCTGCTGCCGACGGTGTGGGGTGGCAGGAAGGCCCGCAGCATCTCGGTGGGCAACCGCATGGTGGCGGTGCGCGCGAGGCCGGCGAGCCAGTCGCTGTAGGCGCGCTTGGAGGTGATCAGCATGGCGAGCAGATGGGCCAGCATGCGGCTGCGGCGCATCCGCGCCCCGTCGAGCGAGGCAGTCCGCACCGCCAGCGCGCCCAGCCGCTCCGCACCGTCGACCAGCGGCAGCCAGACGATCATGCCGTCATCGGCCTCGGCCACCCGCGGGGAGACCGTGCGGTACGCCCAGCCGGCCGACGAGCGGTCCACCGGCAGTGGCTCCATGGCCTCGTCGAGCGGGATGAGCAACTGTTGTTGCAGGTCGACGAGGTAGATCAGCGCAGCGTCCAGGCCGAGGGCGGAGGCGCACCGGTTCGCCAGGGCGGGCAGTTCGAACGGCAGGGCTGTCTGCGCCTCGATGATCAGTTCTTCCAGGCGGCTCTCGTCGACGGCTGTGTCTGGACCGGCGGACGCGTGTGCTTGGTCCGACACGGGGATCACCCCTTCCGTGCCCACTCTCACACCGATCCCAATCTCTCATGTCAGGCATGATCGTGCCGGCCGCCGGGTGCCGGGTGCCGGGTGCGGGCTGCGGCGAGGGGGGAGCGGTGGCCAGGGGCGGCGAGCTGAGACCGACCCGGGCACACTTCGTGCGGCGGCCATCATGGGCCGGCCTTCATCAGCCCCCGGGGGAATCCCCGGGGGAGGCTCGTGATCGCGTCCCTGTTCCGAGCGGTGGCTAGAATGAGTCATGAATTCGAACTCCATGCATTCCGGAGCCAGTTGGTCCCGGCGGCGCGCAGCAGTTCTGACTTCCTTGTTGAGCGCGGTGGCCCTCGGATGGACTGCGGTCGCACTGAGCGTGCACATGACCGGCTCGCCCGCACTGGACCCTGAGAGCGTGACCGATGCTGATGTGGCCCGGCTGGGCGCTGCCGTGATGGCCGGCAGTGCCGCGGTGGCCGCCGGACTCTGGTGGCGTCACTGGGCGACCGTACGTCGGCGGGTGACCGGCGGAGGCTGGGCGCGGGCGGCCTTTGTCGTCTCCGCCGTCCATTCGATGTTCGTCGTACCAGTGATTGTGTTTGCCTCCTGGGAGTGGACGGCCCTTGTGATCGCGTACACGTGCGCCGTGTTCGCCGGCGGTGTGCGGGAGGCCGCCGGGGTGACTGCACCAGCGCGCACGTCCTGGCAGCCCAGGTCGGCCAGATGACGGGTGATCTCCTCGGCCGTATGCAGGGTCAAAGCCCGGTCAATCGTCGGTGCCTGGGCCTGATGGGGGCCGAGCGCTGCCATTGCGGCGGTCAGCACTCGTCTTCGGACCGGTGACACCGGCCGTCAGATGGGCCGGCCTGGGCGGTTCGAAGGAGAGCACGTCGGGGAGGCGATCGGGGGCCGCGGAACGGAGCAGGCCGTAGCCGATGCCTGCGATGCCGGTCATCAGCCCGGGAGTGCTGATGCCTTCGGGCACACCGCATATGGGCCCGCGTTCGTCCAGGGTTGCGCATACCGCGTGAGTTAGCCGGGCGGTGACGATCCGAGCCGCGGGGTTGTCCACGCCGCGGGTCGCCGTGGCGAGGAAGTCCAGATTGCCCAGCTCACCATGGCACAGGGAGAGGTTGCGCACGGTGACGACACCGGCGTCACCGTAGTGCCGCAAGGTGGCCTCCACCGCGGTCTCGAGGCCGGCGGCCGCTGCCTTCGCGATGCCCGGGTCGCCGTACGCGGCCAGCGTCGCCCGTGCGGTCCCGATCCCCGGTGCGCCGTGGCACCAGGCTGTCATGGTGCGATCCCCGCTTGCCGGCCGTAGGTCGGGCCAGCATCGCCGTTCGGGATCGACAAGGCTGTCCTCGTACCGGAGAGCGTCCTGGATGACCTCGTCGTAGCGAGTGGTTCCCAGCCGTTGCGCACAGCGGGCGAGGGCCAGTGCGATGCCGGACGCCCCGTGCGACATTCCGCACAGCGGCCTGTCCCCGGCTGCCGTGAAGGCCCAGCCCGCCCCGACGGTGAGGAGGGTCCTGGCTCGGACGACGGCTTCCGCGCACTGCTCCATCACCTCGGCGACCGCATCGCTGGGCAGGACGTGATGCGCGGCGCTGAGGGCCATCAGAGTACCGGCGAGCCCGTCCACCAGGTCCGATGCCGTCGTCCTCCGCACCGTCTTCCTCAGCCGGGGCAGCACGTGGTCGATCATGTCCGCCAGGAGACCGAGGTCACCGGTGGCTGCTGACCAGTGCGCCACGAAGTACAGCCCGCCGTCGACCTCTCCGGTCAAGCCCAGGGCCGGCACTTCGGCCGGGGGAGGCGGCAGGTCGCTGTTGCGTCGTACCCGGCGGGCGAGTGATCGGGCCACGTCGGCGGCGGCCTCGGTGTAGCCGGCGTTGCCCGTGACCAGCCCGAGGTGCATCAGGAAGAAGGCGATCCCGGCCGCGCCCGAGTACATGCCGGACAGGGTGGGGCCGAGCCGCCAGGCCGATGGACCGGAGGGACAGATGCCCAGCCAGCCGATCTCCTCCGCGGTCCGGACCGCGGAGGCCAGGAGCTTGCCACCGATGCGGCGCGCATGGTCGATCAGGGCGCTCGGCGCAACGTTGTGGTCGGTGGTGGTGACGGTGTGGACCGGCCAGGACGAGTGGAGTTCCTCGGTTGCCACGCAGGCGAATGCCGACCTGATCACCCACTGCTGGTGCTCCATGTCAGCGGCGGAGAGACCCATGATGCGATCGCGGGCGGCCTGCAGGCCGGTCGTCTCCAAGGCGTCATCAATGACCGTTCCCTCACCCCCGGTCAGGCCGCGCCCGTCGACAGTGCTGGTGAAGAGGGGTATGTCACCGTCAGCCAGCTGGCGTCGCTCGCTGGCCGCCAAGGACGGACCGACGCGCAGAGAGTCGTATCGGGTGAGTGTGCGGTCGAGGTACCGGTCTCGATCCACCCCGTTGCGCAGCAGGTTGGGGTGATAGCTGTCCCAGAGGAAGGCGCTGTACGTTTCGGTGGCCTCCAACACCCGTCGAACCGTGTCGCCGCGAAAGCTCTCCAGCATCCCGCCGGGACTGGCGAGCTCGGATTTCCGACGGTGGAGGATGCGGTACATGGCTTCGAAGCCGGCTGTCACCTGTGTGACGTGATCGGTGGGGAGGACGGCCCGGCCCGCGAGTGAAGGGGTGTTCCGGGACCCGCCCATCGGCATCCGGCGGTGGACGATACGCATCGTGTCCGTGGCGGGATCCGCCCAGGTCGCCACTTTGCCGGGCGTCAACTGGCCGGGGCGGTAGGCCATGCCGGACAGGTCTGTGCGTCCGCCGTCAGCGTCATCGAACGACACGACCGGGTTGGGGAGCAGACCGGTTGCCAGCACGGTCGAGGCGGTGAGTGCGGAGGCGACCTCGTCACTGCTGCCGCCCGCACGGTGCAGGTCGGCGCCGAACAGCGCCTCGAGGTCGACCAGGTAGGGAAACTCGCCGGCCGCTATCACGTTCTCGAAGTGCAGATCCGTCGCGCGCAGGGCATGTGCGAGGGCGAGGTAGCCACCGTGCCGGCGGTAGAAACGCCCGACCTGCTCAGGATCGGTGCAGTCCGATGGCGCGACGCATTGCGACCACCCGTGGTCGCCGCAGCCGACCACCCGCAACACCGGGAAGGCCGGTTCGAACCCTTCATCGTTCGCCCAGCTCAGCAGAGCCTGGAAGTGCTGGTCGACGGCGAGCGAGCGGGGCTTGTAGACGACCTTGCCCCCGTCGGCGAAGGTCAGGATGCCGACCGAACGCCCGCCGCGGTGACCGTCTCCGGCTTCGAACGCCACATCGGTCAGTTCCCTCGCGCCGGCGGCCGGTGCGAGCTCGTCGACCAACTCCCGATCCGCGCACAGGTGGGAACAGAATTCCAGCCGAGCGGCGACCCAGGCATCGACGGTGGCACAGCACTCCCTGAGCAGGAGCGGGTAGCTCTCCCACAGCAACGGGCAGCGGACGGGATCGGAAAGCCAGGAAGCGAACTCGGCGAACCGCGCCTCGCTGTCGGTGCCGGTGAGCTTCCCTTGCAACCGTGCCACGTTGAGCTCGAGGATCAACACGCGCAGCACCAAGCGAGTCAGGGCCCGCCGGGGCCAGGTGCGGGCCAGTAGTTCACCCATCCGGTCAGCGTCTGTCACCGAGCCGGAGGAGCGCAGGATGTCCCGCACACCGGTGGTGAGAGTGTCGATTCCGCGCTCCAAGACGGGGGAGAGGAAGCCGAGGAGGCGGGCCATTCGGTCCTGCCGGTGGCCGGGTTGAGCGCCGGGCAAGCCGGGCGCCGACGCCAGGAACGGGGCGTCGGCGGTTCCCACCAGCGGCATTCCGTGCAGCTTCGACAACCACGGCGGAGGCTGCGCGAAGCGCATGCGTACTTCTTCCGCGGTCTCCTGGCACACCGCTGCGAAGTCCAGTGGGGTCAGGCCTCGCTGCCGCAGCATGCGGGTGAACAGTTCGTCATCGGAATACGGGAACTGCTCGCGGAGGGCATCCAGCCTCCTGGCTGCGGCAGCGTGGCCCGCGTCGCCGAGGGCAGCGCTGCCGGCAGCGACTCGTTCGTCCAGGCGGGTTGCCAGATACCAGTGGCTCGCGCGGGCGTCGAGACGAACAGGCGGGCCGGAATGCGACGCGGACACGGGAGCGCAACTCCGCTAGCCGGCACAGCAGTTGTCGGAGGTGTACCCGAAGGTGAACATGCACGACGTGATACAGACGATGGACACGGTGCTGGCTTCGATCGCGTGCGTGCCGTTGAAGGCGAGGATCTCCTGGAACTCCCCGGCGGGGTTGGCCGGGATGGCGCGGATCTCCTCCTCGGACAAGGAGTCGTGGAAGCTCTGATCGGTCCAGGCGCGGATGATGGTGTCTGTGTCCATGGATATCGACATGCTGCCCTCTCTCGATGGCCGGCGTTCGTTGTCGCCCAGTAGTGTCATCGGAGGCAGTCCGGGGAGTCATTGACCGGAAGCGCACACCCGTTGACTGCGGACGCACGCCGTCGACCCGCCAGCTTTCCACGTGCGGCGGTCAGAAGAAGGCGACCCGACGGCCCGGAGCGGCTGCGTTCCGGGCTGATCGCGGCCCGGACCGCTCAGGTCCAGGCCGCGGTGAAGCCAGTCGCTCCTCAGTCTCCGGCAGACATCAGCCGTCGTTCTCGGAGGAAGGAAGGTACGCCCCCGGCACATCCTTCGGCGCGTAGATCTTGTTCTCGCCCGGGTACGGCTTGTTCCAGTTGTGCGTCTCGTACCAGGTGAGGTGGTTCATCTGGGCGGGGTTGGCGTAGTCGGGGACGGCGTGGGGGCCGGTCAGCCGCTGCTTGGACTTCCACTTGTCCCAGATTGCCGCCAGGTCCTGCTTGTCCGCGGGTACCTTCGCGGGCGCGACGGTCGCTGCTTGGGGGTTCTGTGGTGCCGGGGTGTCCGGGCCGCAGGGCGGCAGGGTCTTCAGGCCGTCGGTGAGCGGGACGCGGTTGGGCTGCGCCTTGAACGGGGTGGTGTCCGGGTAGGGGGTGAAGGCGCTGCTCATGGGGCTGGCCGCGCTGTCCTTCTGGTTCATCGGGTGGATCCCGAGGATCTGCTCGATGGTCCGGATCATCGTGATCTGGGTGTAGTAGTGGCTGTCGGTCTTGCCGTGCCGTGCCCAGGGGCTGATGATCTGGATCGGGGCCCGGTGCCCGTCGACGTGGTCGAGGCCGGCCTGGGAGTCGTCCTCGACGACGAAGATGGCCGAGTTCTTCCAGTACTTGCTGTGCGAGATCTTGTCGACCATCTTGCCGACCGCGAGGTCGTTGTCCGCGACCTGGGCGGACGGGCTCGCGGGACCACCGGTGTGGTCGTTGGAGAACCAGAACATGTTCAGGTTCGCCGGCCCGTTCTTCTCGAAGTCCTGTTTCCAGATCTGGTACTTGTAGATGTCCGGGACGTCGAGGTCGAACATCGGGAAGCCGGGCACCGACACGTCGTTGAGCGAGGGGATCGCCGACCCGGTGTTGATGGGGTAGGCCGTGCGCTGCCCGGTTGCGTCCATGGTCTTGGCGTCGCAGTACAGGTTCTGCCAGGACGCTCCGGACGGCTTGCTCTCCACCGACTGGAACTCACCGAAGTCCTTGACGGACTTGCCCGCCGCCTGCGCACCGGTCCACAGGAAACCGGACTTCTGGTGGCCAAGAGCGTCGTTCTCGGTGTCGTAGCTGCGCTGGTACTCACCGGCCGAGGACTCGGTGTACTCCGGATTGTCGCTCTGCATCAGCCAGTTGTGGCCCTCGGCGGAGTTCGTGCCGATGTCGTACATGTTGTCGTACAGCCCGAACTGCTTGGCCAGCGCGTGCTGGTTCGGCGTCACGTTCTCGCCGAACTGCGCCAGCTTCGCATCGCCGTTGCCCTGTGGCATGTCGCCGAAGACCTGGTCGTAGGTCCGGTTCTCCTTGACGATCAGGAAGACGTGCTTGATCGTCGAGGGGGCGCCGAGCCGCTGCGGGACCGCTACCGGCTTCGTGTCGCTCTTGCCGTCGGTCTTCTTGACCGAGTGGCCCATCCAGCCGTTCTGCTTGAAGACCTTGGCCGTCTCGGACCTGATGACGCTGTCGTCCGGCAGGGTGAACCGCTGCAGGCTGGAGGTGGTGTCGTGGGTGCCGTGCGCGCCGCTGGGGTTGGGACGACGGGCATCGATACCACGGGTGTTGGAGACCAGTACCTGGTTGCCGACCGTGGCGATCTCCGAGGGGAAGTAGTCCGTGGGGAGCAGACCGACGTAACTGACCGGCTCCTGCGGGCTCTTGTACCTGTACACGGCGACCGCGTTGGCGCGGCCGAGCGTCACCAGCAGATGACCGTCGTCGGTGAGCGTCACCGCGTTGGGCTCGTAACCCACCGACGCCTCCGGCCACGGCCGGGTGGCGACGGTCTGCACGACCTTGTCGCCGGCGGTGTTGATGACGGACACGTTGTTGGTGGCGGTGTTGGTGACGAACAGTGCCCCGCCCTTGGCGTACAGGGCGGTCGGGTGCAGACCGACGTCGATGCTCCCGACGGCGGCATCCGGCTTCGCCAGGTCGATGACGCTGACCGTGCCGGTGGTAGTGGCACCGGTCTTCGGGTTGGCAGGCACCTGGGTGTTGTAGGAGTTGATCGTGGTGTCGCCGGGCTTGGCCGGACGGCCGCCCTCGTTGCTGACGTAGAGCTTGTCGCCGACCTTGACCATGTCACGCGGGGCGTTGCCCACGTCCCAGCTGTGTGTGATGGCCCCGGTCGCCGCATCGAGGGCAACGACCCTGTTCTGGCCGTTGACCGCGGCGTACACGGTGGAGCCGTCGGACGAGAACACCGGCTCGCCCACCAGCGCGCGCTTGGGTCCGTCCGCCGGGATCCGGATGAACGTCGGGTTGGTGACGCTGCCGTCCGGGCTCACGGTGAACTTGGTGTAGCCGTCGGTCTGGCCCAGCCACAGCTGCTTGCCGTCGGGCGAGTACGTGGGGCCTTCCTGGCCCACGGAGTTGCTGCTGATGCGCGGGTTCGACGATGCGGAGGCGCTGACGAGCTGCTGCACCTTCCAGTTCTCGCGGTCGACGATGGCCAGCGCCGCTCCGCCGTCGGTCAGCGAGGCTGCGATGTGGGTGCCGTCCGGGCTGACCGAGGACGACATGATCTTGCCGTTGTCGATGACGAGGCGGTCGCCGTACGGGGCGATGTACTGGTCGCTGGAGATGACCTGGCCGTTTGCCGTGTTCTGGCCGACCTGGGCGGTGCCGAACTGGTGCGTTTGGGCATAGCCGATGCCGGCGGTGGCGGCGAGGGCGACCGCGGTGGCCGTTGCCAGGGCACTGCGGCGGCTGAAGCGGCTGACGCGTCTGTCGAGAGGGCCGGAACGGTCGTTCCCGTCATGCCGACGGCGGCGTATGACCTGCATGGAGTCATCCCTTCGAGGTGGAGAGAAGTTCGACATTGCCGTCGAACTGCCACAACGGGTTCGGTGTGTCCCCCTCCGGGGTCCGCACCAGGAAGTAGCCGTTGACTTCCTTCGGTCCATCGCCATCGGCCATGTACCGCCCGTCCGGGGTCACGTCGAGCTGATAGATGGCCTGCCCCACGGCCTGGACGCCGGGGAGATGCCAGGAGACGACGCAGCGCCAGTCGTTGCCCGGTCCCTGCGCGGCGACCTGGAGGCTGCCCTTGTTGCACGTCGCCGTGGCTTTCAGCTGGGCCTCGGTGACGGCGGGCCGGTGGAGTTGCTCGGTCTGCATGCGGTACAGGTGGGCGAATGCCGTGGCGACCGAGCGTTGCACCTTGTCCTGCCCGATCCCGGAGCCGGTCGCCGTGGCCGTGATCGACGTGGTGAGGACCGCCGCCGTCACGGCGACCAGCCCGATCAGCGGCAGCACTCCGACGGTGACCGCGCGGCGCCCCGAGCCGTCGTAGCTCAGGTTCGTGAAGTCGCGCCGCAGGAACAGCAGATAGGCCAGCACTGTCGCCAGCACGGCCCATGCCAGGCTGACACCGATGCCGATCAGGAGCGGGGCGAGCTGGGCCGGGCCGGTGAACAGACCACTCCAGGCGATGAAGGCGTAGCTGGGCAGGGCGAGGCGTACGGCGACGGGCAGTGGCATCATCTGGGCGAGCTGCATCGCGAGGGCGACGAGCACGGGCAGCAGCAGTCCCATCGGGGAGCGCCCCAGGGCGACGGAGCCGAGCAGTCCGATTCCGGCGAGGGCGAGTGTCGGAGCGAGGACGCAGACCCAGGCGAGCAGGACCTTGACGGCGGCGTCCGTCGGCGTCAGCAGGTGGCCGTCGAGGCCGACCAGTGGCTGGTTGCCGACCGCCACGGCTCCACCGGCCGCGCTGGAACAGGCCATTCCGGCCACGAGCAGCAGGAGGACGGTGAGGCTGGCGAACGCCTTCGCGGCGAAGATCCGCCTGGGGGACCGGACCGCCACGAGCAGGTGGCGCCAGGTGCCGAGTCGGTCCTCGGCCGCGAAGACGTCGCCGGCGACCACCGAGGTCAGCAGCGGAAGCGCCCAGGTGCCCGCGAAACCGAGCATCACCAGCGGTCCGGCCCATCCCGTGGCGTGCATCCAGCGGCCGAAAAGGGTGTCGACGGGGAGCGAGCTCTGTTGGCTCACCGCGGCGACGAAGAGCGCCGGCGCGATCCAGCAGGCGAGAACCAGCAGGCGGATCCGCCACTGCGAGACCAGCTTGACCAGCTCGAAGCGGTAGCAACGCGCCACCGAGGCGCGGCGGGTACCGGCACCGTGGGGCTGGGCGTGGGTGAGGGTGGCGGTCATCGTCCGGCCTCCTCAGGTGCGGTGAGGGCGAGGAACGCTGCCTCGAGCGGCGATACCAGGGGGGAGAGCTCGCGTACTGCGACGCCCGCCTGCACCAGCCGCACCACCAGTTGGTCGAGGGCAGCGGCCTGCGCGCGTACGACGAGTACCTTCGCGTCGTATCGCGCCCCGGTATCGTCGACAAGGCGGATCCCGGCCGTTTCGGCAGCCAGTTGGCGGGCGGCGTGCGCGTCGGAGGTGCGTACCCGGTAGTCGAGTTCCTGCTCCTCGGGGGCCAGCTTGCTCAGCGGCCCGGAGAAGACGACCCGCCCGGTGGCGAGGATGGTGACGTCGGAGCACAGGGCCTCGAGGTCGTCCATGCGGTGACTGGAGAGCACGACGCTGGTGCCGTCCGCCGCGAGCCGGGTCAGGACACCGTGTACGTGCTTTTTGCCGGCCGGGTCCAGGCCGTTGGACGGCTCGTCAAGCACCAGCAGCCGGGGCTTGGTGAGCAGCGCCGCGGCCAGCCCCAACCGCTGTCGCATGCCGAGGGAGAAGCCGCGGGCCCGATCGTCGGCGACATCGGTGAGCCCGACCTGCGCAAGCGCGTCGTCGATCGCCGTCGTCCGTGCGTCGTCACCGCGGAGCGCGGCCAGCGCGGCGAGGTTCTGCCGGGCGGTGAGCGAGGGGTAGAGACCGGGTCCGTCCACGAAGCCCGCGACTCCGTCGGGCGCGTCGAGCGTCCGTCGGACCGGTGTACCCCACATGTCGAGACTGCCGCTGTCGGCGACGGCCAGACCCAGCAGGAGGCCGAGCAAGGTCGTCTTGCCGGCGCCGTTCGGTCCGGCCAGGCCGTGAATCTGCCCCTGCGTCACCTCCAGGTCGACGCCGTCGAGCGCGACGACATCTCCGAAGCACTTGGTGATCCCGCGAGCCCGGACTGCGAGGAGTGCGTCCATGAGTCCCTTCCTTCGAAAGCCTCAAGGACCGTAGATGCGCGGCACAACGATGACCAGATGCAGTCAGTTGAATGCTCATGGAACTGTTGACGACCGGCAGCACCGCGACGATGCCCGGGCGGGCACCGAGGAGCGCCGGGGTGACAAGGCCCGCCCCGGCCCGCTGCCCGCCCGAGAGATCGTGTCCAGCGACGACAGCGTCTGGTTCCCGTACCTGACCGAACGACTGGCGGCCGTGGGACACCGGGCCACCGTGCCCCGCCTGCCGGACACCGCCGCTCCGGAGCCTGTCGCGAGCAGGGCGTGATGCGCAGCCGTGTAATGCAGGCACCGTCAAGCGTCGTTCTCCCGGACAGGGGTGACGATCTCGTCGACGAGCCAGCGGGCCGCCTTGTCCGGATAGGGACGGGGCAGCGCGAGCACGACGTGCCGGATGCCGGCGGCGGCGAGTGCACGGACGTGGGCGCGGGTGGCGGCGGGGTCGGCGTAGTCGACGATGATCTGCGCGGATCGGGTGATTTCGGCGGGGTCGCGGCCGATCGCCGCGCAGTGCGCGTCCAGGACGCGGGCGCGTTCGGCGATCCAGTCGGTGCCGTTGTGGGGCGGGCCGGGGACGTTCCAGATGTCGGCGTGCTCGGCGATGATGCGCAGTGTGCGGTCGCCCCAGCCGCCGAGCAGCAGCGGTGGGCCGCCGGGTCGGACCGGGCCGGGGCCGTTGCGGGTGCCGCGCAGGGTGGTGAAGGGGCCGTCGTGATCGAAGACCTCCTCGGTCCACATGCGGCGCAGGATGGTGATCGTCTCGGTGAGGCGGGCCAGGCCCTCACCGGGACTCGGGAGCGGGAGGCCGTAGGCGGCGTACTCGGCGACGGCCGGATTGGGGCCGTCGGGCTGTCGGGTGCCGCCAACGCCCAGGCCCATGATCAGGCGCCCTTTGGAGATCACGTCCACGGTGGTGGCGATCTTTCCGAGGTGGGCGGGGGCGCGCAGCATGTTGCTGGTGACGAGCAGACCGAGTCGGAGTCGTGTGGTGCGCGCGGCCAGTGCGGCCAGGAGCGTCCAGCCCTCCAGGACAGCGCCGCCGGGCGGCCCGGCCAGCGGCATCAGGTGGTCCCACAGCCAGGCGTCGTCGAGTTCGGGTAGTTCGTCGGCCTCCTCCCAGACGCGGAGGATGTCGTCGTAGGCCAGGTGCATGGGCGTCGTCTTGACGCCGAAGCGGAGCGCGCGGTGCGGTGCGTCAATGAGCATAGCCATCAGGGTAGTTGATCGTCAGCTGTCCTGACTATCAGGCGATGGCTAAGATTTTGGGATGGCGGAGAATGATGAAGGGGCCACGGTCGAGGAGCTGCTCGGCGCGCGGCTGGGCTACCTGCTGAAGCACGCGCAGCTGCGGCTGGCCGAGCATGCCGGGCCCGCACTTGCCCCGTACGGGCTGGATGCACGGGAGTTGGCGGTGCTCGCGGTGCTGGCGGCGGGTCGTCCGCTGTCGCAACTGGAGGCCGCGCGGCGGCTGGGCGTGGACCGCACGACGATGGTCGCGCTCGTCGACGCGCTGGAGGACAAGGGGTTGGTGGAGCGGCGCCGCAGCGAAGAGGACCGCCGCCGCAATGTCGTTGAGTTGACGGAGCGGGGCAAACGGGCGCGGGCCGATGCGGAGGACGCCCGCGAGGCGGCGGAACGAGAGTTTCTCGCCCCACTCGGCGAGAAGGACGCGGTGCGCCTGGTGAAGGCGTTGCAGGTGCTGATCAGAACTCCGGACGGGGCCTGAAGGCCCTCGGTGAGCTGATGCTCAGCGACGCGGTGATCTCACACCCCGGCGACTGGGCTCGCGCGGCCGGCGGACTCGCCATGGAGGGCGGGTTGGCCGGCGAGCTCCAGGTGCACTCCGTGGAGCGTCGCGTGGCGTGGATGCGGAGGCACCTGGCCTACGCCGACCAGCCGTAGGAGCAACTGGCCGGCTGGTACCGGCAGGCCGGCGATGACAACGCCGCCGAAACGTCCAGCCGGCCGAACAGCGTCCCGGTCAACACCGTTGGCAGGGTGGTCAGTTACCCCCTCCCGTACCCCAGGACCTGCCCGAATGGTTCCTGCGAGCACTGCGGCGTCCCCGGCCTACGCCGTATTGGCCGAAGACGGGCGATGAGTGCCGCGGCTGACGGCCCGGCCAGGATGGGGCCGCCTGCCATCCTGGCTGGTGGACGGCGGCCCGGCACGCGCCGTTCAAGTCATTCGGCAGCAGTGCGCTGTTCCGTGCTGGCTGGGGTGCTGGCGAGCCGGTAGGAGCCGGTGCCCGTCTCGATGATCGCGCCGTTGCGGGTGAGTGGGGCGGCGCTGGCCGCGCAGAGACGGGGATCGGTGAAGGTGTTCATCCACCCATCTGGGGCCGGCACTTGTTCCCTCACGAGAGTCGCTGCTGCGACCTGCCTGTATCCGTTCCTGAGGTCCTCGTTGGATCTCTCGATAGCACCCCGGTTCTCAAGGCGCTGCAAGCGCGAGGCCGGCCGCCCGGGCCAGATGTTCGAGCTCTGATCACATGGTGCTGCTGCCGAGCCCCTCCGATCGGGTCGATCCCCTTCCGTTGACCGCGCCATCGGCCGCCGCGGTGCGGCGACCGGTCGGGGAGCAGCGGCTCGATTCATGTCCACTGGGCATCCGTCAACGGCAGATCCACGCAACGATCAGGCGTTCTTGAAGGACCTGATCCAAGAGCCGTCTCGGGTGTGTCACGAGGTGCGCGGCAGTGCGAGCCAGTCCTGCCAGGTAATGTCGCGGCCCAGGTAACGGGGCTGCTGGAAGGGCCAGTCAGCGGTGATCCACTGCGGGACCAGCACGTCGAGCGCGCGCTCCACTTCGCTGCCGGCGAGGTTGTCCACCACCCACCAGCAGACTTCTGCGTCGGAGCCGGTGCGCTCGGGCGGGTCGATGTAGACGCAGCCGAGGAGCGCCGTCTCTTCCGCGTTGAGCAGCGCGTAGTTGAACGACTGGTGCGCGGCTATCTCCTTTTCGTGCCGCAGCAAGTCGATGCGGTCCGCTTCATAGGTCATTGTCTCGTTGGGCCAGCCCCAGGCCGGGCCGAAGATCTCCCACAGGCGTTCTCGGGAGCCCATCACGGCGGGGTAGTCGAGCGCGGTGTCCGCTTCCCGGATAGGCCGCAGGTGAAGCGCGGTGTCGGGCACGGCCACGTAGACGGGGTGGACGAAATCGTCAGGCAGCCAACTCATAAGGCCCGAGGCTACAGCCGGTCGGCGCGGGATGATCCGGTCGGAAGGGGCGCCACGGCGGACGGCCACCGAGCTTCGACACGGACGGGATCGTGCGCTGGCAGTGCTGCGTTGGGCCCGTGTGCGAGCGACGCGCTCAGCGTGTGACACGCCCGGAGCGCCCTCCGAAAACGGCGGGTTCCTTCCCGCCACCTCCACCCTTGCGGATGGCACGGGCACACGCGTGAGTCGGCGCCCGCCGTTTCGTCATTCACCGTGGTTGTGGTGGTCGGGCGCCGACGCCACCACGGCGGGCGTCGGCCGCTGTTGGCAGTCCTTCCTGCGGAGATTCGACCCGGAGCACAGGTTCCGGATGCTCGAACAGGCCCTCGGCCGGGCCGGGCTGCGGATTCGCGGCTCAGCCGCAGTCGACCGCTGGACCTGGCTGGTGATCGCCGCAGACGCCCAGCTCCGGCTCGCCAGGCCGCTGTTGGGCGACGTCATCCGCCGGTGGGAGAAGCCTGCGCCACCGAAGAAGCTCACTTCTGCGAGTCTGCCGCTGTGGTCGTCTGGACGGGCGGATGGTGAGGCAGCTGGGGCGGAATCGGATTGCGCCCTGTCCCCTCACGAGGTGCCTGGTGTGCCGGCTCCCGCTGGTGGCACCGCAGGCCTGGTCGCACTCTGCCAGAGGGCTATGTGAAGGTGATGCTGGCGGCTCTTCCGTGATGACTACGCCCTGATAGGGAACTCGGCCGCACACGTCGGAAGTGGCTCTGAGTCTGTGTTGCGTCACCGACGGCTGCGGAGTGATCGGTACCACAGTGCCGGGTCGTACTTTCCTCTCGTGTTAGCCTCAAACGTTTGCACGGCCGTGCCGGCTGGCCATTCTGCCCAGCCGGTTCCCTTGTTCGTCGGCTGCTCATTCCTGCCGGGCCTTCCTCGGTACGTTCCCCATGCGGAAGGCTCTTCATGAATCACCCGGACCGCCTCGGCACCTCGCACGGCGACCTTGCCCGGCCAGTTCCCCTCACCCCGACGATGTCGCCGGTCGCCTCCTTCGCCGACCTGGAACTGCCGGCCGAGGTGCTGCGAACGCTCACCGAGCTCGGCCTGCGCGAGCCCTTCCCGATCCAGGCAGCCACGCTGCCCAACGCCCTCGCGGGACGCGACGTCCTGGGGCGCGGACGCACCGGGTCGGGAAAGACGCTCGCCTTCGGCCTGCCGCTGCTCGCACGGACGGCTGGGCGGCGCGCGGAGCCGAAACAGCCCCTCGCCCTGATCCTCGTGCCTACCCGGGAGCTGGCCCAGCAGGTCACCGAGGCGCTGGCGCCGTATGCCGACGCGCTCCGGCTGCGGATGGCCACGGTCGTCGGCGGCATGTCGATCGGCCGACAGGCCGCTGCGCTGCGCGACGGGGCCGAGGTTGTCGTCGCCACCCCTGGCCGACTGCACGACCTCATCGAGCGCAAGGCCTGCCGCCTGGGACGGGTACGGATCACCGTCCTCGACGAGGCCGACCAGATGTGCGACATGGGCTTCCTGCCGCAAGTCACCGAGGTGCTCGACCAGGTGCATAGCGACGGCCAGCGGATGCTGTTCTCGGCCACCTTGGACCGCGACGTCGACCATCTGGTCCGCCGCTACCTCCACGACCCTGTTGTCCACTCGGTCGACCCGTCCGCGGGCGCGGTCACGACGATGGACCACCATGTGCTGGTCGTTCACGGCCCCGACCGGTACGCCGTCACCACGGAGATCGCCGCCCGCGACGGCCGCGTGCTGCTGTTCCTGGACACCAAGCACGCCGTCGACCAGCTCACCCGGCATTTGCGGGCCAGCGGAGTGCACGCCGCGGCCCTGCACAGCGGCAAGTCCCAGCCGCAGCGCACCCGCACCCTCGCGCAGTTCAAGAACGGCCAGATCACCGTCCTGGTGGCGACCAATGTCGCGGCTCGTGGTCTGCACGTCGACGACCTCGATCTCGTGGTCAACGTCGACCCGCCCACCGACCCCAAGGACTATCTGCACCGTGCGGGCCGTACCGCCCGGGCCGGGGAGTCCGGCAGGGTCGTCACGCTGGTGCTGTCCGGCCAGCGCCACGAGGTGAGCCGGCTGATGGCCGAGGCCGGCATCGAGCCGACGATCACCAAGGTGCGCTCGGGTGAGGCGGAGCTGAGCCGGATCACCGGGGCCAAAACCCCCTCCGGCATCCCGCTCGACGGCGGGCCCGCCGCGCCCCGGGCCAAGAACGCCAACGCCCCCTTCCGCGGCCTGGGCACCAGCAAGGACACCTCCCGCGGCACCGGCGGCAAGTCCCGCAAGGCCATCGAGGCCCGTAAGCTCGCCGAGGCCCGCAAGGCGGCCCGGGTGCGCCGCGGCGGCTGAGAGCCGCTGCGCTGATAGCCGGATGACCTGAGCTTCGATGGCGTCGGCGGTGTTCTCCTCCACGCGGGCGACGCGCCTGGTGCCGGGAACCGGGGCGAGGCCGTTGCCCTACGCGAACAGCCGGGCCAGGGCGGCGATCTGCGTTGGGGGTGGCAACGGTCTTGTGCCTCCTCCTTCCGTGGCGCCAGCCCGCAGGTCGCCCCCTCAGGGCCGGGTTCGTGGTGGCAGCTCTGTTCGGGGCCGTCCGTATTTACGCGGCCCGTCGTAGCAACTCACCTTGATGGACGGGCTGTTGCAGCATCCCTGAGAAGGGCCGGGCCGCTTCCCCGACGGTCCGGTCGGCACTCGCCTGGACCGGGTGACACGGGTTCGGGCTGACGACCAGTGCGGGCAACGGGGGAGAGGGGGCCAGTCTGTGCCAGCCCTCTGCGGAGTGGAAGGACACCGTCTTCGTCGAACGTGTTCGCCGAGCACCGCGTGCCGGCAGCTGCGCTTCAGACATGTGCAGGTTCGGGAGAGTGGAACCCCATCGGGGCTGGGGGTGTTGCTCGCCCCGCCGCCGTCCGCCAGCGCCGATTGGTGGCCAGAATCATGGGGAGGAGAACGGAGCTGAACGTGTGGCACTTGTCTCCCGTGCCCCGAGGTCAGCGGAAGAGTGCGGCGAGCAGATCATCGCCGATGCGGCGCACCGGCTCCAGACTCAGTTGGTAGTACGCACGGCGGCCGGCGCGGTCGACCGTCACCAGGCCCGCCTGGCGCAGCCGGGCGAGGTGGCGGGATACCTGGGGGAGGGTCATGCCGCTGCGGGCGGCCAGTTCCGAGGGGGTGAGGGGTTCGCGTGCGATGGCCCGGGCGATGCGCTGACGGCCGGGGTCGCGGAGGACTTCGAGCCGACGGTGGACATCCGCGTAGTTGGGCTGTGCGGCGCCGTCGGTGAGCGGCGGGTACTGGATGACGGCTATCGGTCCCGGCTCGTGCTTGACCAGGACATGGGGGCGGCCGAAGACCGAGGGCACCACGAGAAGCCGCGTGGTGGCGACGTTCACGATGCCGTGGTGGAACTTGTCGAAGACGACCCGGGGTGGCCCGCTGCGGTATGAGGCCGAGGGGTCCAGTCCGGCCAGTGCCTGGCCAGGGCCGCTGCGTTCGATGGTCGCGCGGAGCCGTGCCACGTGGGTGGCGATCGTACGAGCTGCCCGCGTCAGATCCGGCTCCAGGGCCTGGGCTGCCTGGGACAGCAGGTTGATCAGGTCCGAGCGCAGTTCGTCGGGAGCGTCGAGCAGCCGCCGGGCGAGCTCGGCTCGCGCTGTGGAGCGCAGCTCGGCCGCGGCCAGCAGGTCGTCCCGCTGCGTGGAGTCGTGCAGCACCCGGTCCAGCGGGGCTCCGGAGTTGCCGCCGCGCACCGCATAGCCGGTGAGCTCGGCGAAGCGCGGGAGCGGCAGGTCCGCGATATCTGCCAGTTCGGCGTCGAGCGGGCGGTCTGCCGCCGCGCGCAGGGGCAGCAGGTACCGGGCGCGGTAGGAGGCCCACAGCGGCGCCCAGCCCATGATCCGCTGCCGAAGCCCCGCGGGCAGGGACGCGACCGTCCCCTCGTCGTGGGCAGGGCCATCGCCTCCAAGCCCGGCGTCCAGGTTGCGGGCCCAGCGGATCGTCGCGGGGTGGTGCTCGGCCTCCGTGTAGGCGTGGAGCGCCGCCGTCAGTTCGGCCAGTGGCGAGGCGCCGACGACCACGCTGGACGGGGCCGCTCCGGCAAGCATCAGGACCACGCTCATC
This sequence comes from Streptomyces bugieae, assembly GCF_036352915.1. Taxonomy (NCBI): domain Bacteria; kingdom Bacillati; phylum Actinomycetota; class Actinomycetes; order Kitasatosporales; family Streptomycetaceae; genus Streptomyces; species Streptomyces bugieae. The sequence goes on along the minus strand of NZ_JAZBJP010000006.1, from coordinate 142,334 downwards.
GTCGCCTCCTGTCCCATGCCTCACCTCGGCCACTTACCGCGAGTGCGGTAACCATAGTCGAAGCCCTCCGGGCAGCTCCTAGCGTTCCGGCAACCCCAGAACGTCGCACCACTCGGAGCGTCCATGCATTCCCCTCTCCCCGATCTGCGTGCCGTCGTGTACGAGCACCGGCCTGCGCTGAAGGAGCTGAGTCTCGAGCTGCACGCCATGCCGGAGACCCGGTTCGAGGAGTATTACGCCGTCGAGCAGCTCACCGACCGGCTCGCCGCGGCGGGCTTCGAGGTGGACAAAGGAGTCGCGGACTTGCCGACCGCCTTCACCGCCACCCACCGCGGTGCGGCGGACGGCCCGACGATCGCGGTGCTGCTGGAGTACGACGCGCTGCCCGGCATCGGTCACGGCTGCGGCCACAACCTCATTGCCGCCGGTGGCCTGATCGCCGCTCTCGCCGCGGTCGCCGTCCGGCCCGGCCACGCCGGAATGCTGAAGGTTATCGGCACCCCGGGTGAGGAGGGCGGCGGCGGCAAGATCCTCATGCTGGAGCGCGGCGTCTTTGCGGGCGTGGACGCGGCGGTGATGTTCCATCCGGCCGACCGCAGCCTGCGGGCCCGGCATGCGCTGGCCGCCAGCCACCTGCGGCTGACCTTCCACGGCGTCGCCGCCCATGCCGCCAAGGCGCCCTGGGACGGCCGCTCCGCAGCCGCCGCCGCGCAGCTGTTTCTCACGGCGGTCGACTCGATGCGGCAGTTCGTCCCGCCGACCGCCCGTGTCCACGGCATCGTGACGCACGGGGGCGACGCCCCCAACGTCGTGCCCGAGCGCGCCGAGCTGGACATCTACGTACGCGAGGCCACCTCCGCAGCCCTCGACGAGCTGCTGGTCCGGGTACTCGCCGCTGCCGAGGGTGCCGCGCTGGCCACCGGTACCACGGTCGAACATGCCGAGACCGCGCCCCGTTACACCGAGCGCAACAACAACATGACGATGGCCGACCGGCTCGCCGTCCACTCCGCCGGCCTCGGCCTGGAACTGGAGCCGCCGTCCCCCGCGAATCCGGCAGGTTCCTCGGACATCGGTAATGTGTCCGTGCACATGCCTGTGATCCATCCGTACGTGCAGATCTGCCCCCGCGGGACTCCCGGACATTCCGCGCAGATGCGCGAGGCAGCCCGTACGCCGGAAGCCCACGCCGTGACCGAAACGATGGCGACCGCCCTCGCGGCCCTGGTCCTCGACCTCCTCGACGACCCGGAATTCCTTACCTCGGTGCGCGAGGAGTTCCAGGCATCCGTCCCCGCTTGTGCCCCCGATCGCCGTCAGGAGTCGTGATGGACCCTTCCTCCCAGCCGGACCTGGCGTCCAATGCCCTGGTCAATACGTTCTTCAACTGGGATCTGATCGCCCAGACCTTCCCCAGGCTGATCACCGAGGGGCTGCTCAACACCCTCACCATCGCGGCCGGTGCGATCGTCGTCGGCATCGTCATCGCCCTGCTGGCGGCCCTGCTGCTGTTGTCGCACCGCTGGTGGATACGGCTTCCCGCCCGTCTGTACGTCGACATCTTCCGCGGCCTGCCCGTGATCATCACGGTCATGCTGATCGGTGTGGGCCTGCCCGCCGCCGGCATCCGCCCCTTCGGCACCGACCCGTTCGGCTACGCCATCCTGGCGATCGGCATCATCTCCGGCGCGTACACCGCGGAGATCTTCCGCTCCGGCATCCAGAGCGTCGACCCCGGCCAGCTCCAGGCGGCCCGCAGCCTCGGCCTGAGCTATCTCAAGGCGATGCGCCTGGTCGTGGTGCCGCAGGGCATCCGGCGTGTGCTGCCGGCGATGGCCGGTCAGTTCGTCAAGGACATCAAGGAGAGCTCGCTGGTGTACCTGCTCGGCCTCGCCGCCGGGCAGCGCGAGCTGTACTTCATCGCGCAGGAGGAGGTCGCCCGCACCTACAACTCCTCCCCGCTGATCGCCGCCGGCCTGTGCTACCTGTGCCTGACCATCCCGCTGACGTACGTCGTCAACCATCTCGACAAGCGGCTGCGCGAAGGCCCGAAGGGCGGCAACCCGCCGGCCGTCGCCGACGCGGACGTCCCCCCGACCCCCGTCTCGGCCACCGCAGGAGTGCAGGCATGACCGCCATGACCAAGGCCCCGGCCACCCCTGCCGCACTGCGGGTCACCGGTCTCAGCAAGAGCTACGGCAGCCACACCGTGCTGCGTGACATCACCATCGACGTACGCGCCGGCGAGACCCTCTGCCTGATCGGTCCCTCCGGCTCCGGCAAGTCCACTCTCCTGAAGTGCCTCAACCTCCTGGAGACTCCCGACTCCGGCGAGATCTGGCTCGGCGAGACCTGTCTGACGGCTGCGCGCGCCGACGTCGACGCCGCCCGCGCCCGCATCGGCATGGTCTTCCAGCACTTCAACCTCTTCCCGCACATGAGCGTCGAGCGCAATGTCACGCTCGCCCTGACCGCGGTCAAGGGCATGGACCGCGAGCAGGCCCGGCAGCGCGCGCTGCGCCGCCTGGCGGAGGTCGGCCTCGCGGCCTTCGCCGACCGGCGGCCCGCCCAGCTGTCCGGCGGCCAGCAGCAGCGCGTCGCCATCGCCCGCGCGCTCGCCATGGAGCCCGAGGTGATGCTCTTCGACGAGGCCACCTCCGCGCTCGACCCCGAACTGGTCAAGGACGTGCTCGCCGTGATGCGGGACCTCGCATCGGCCGGCATGACCATGGCCGTCGTCACCCACGAAATGGGCTTCGCCCGGGAGGCCGCCGACCGCGTCGCCTTCATGTGCGACGGCCGCCTCGCCGAGATCGACACCCCCGACCGGATCTTCGAACGCGCCGACCACCCCCGGCTGCGCCAGTTCCTCTCCCAGGTCCTCTGAACGCCGTCCCCCGTACAGGAGCCCCTCCCATGCACAGCACCCTGCGCAGATCACTTCTCGCCGGCGTCGCGGCCACGATGCTGCTCCCCCTCACCGCCTGCGGCGGCGACAGCAGTTCGGCGAAGGCGGCAACCGCCCGGTACAAGCTGGTACAGAACGGAGTGATCACCGCCGGCACCCAGGCCGAGCAGCCGCCCTTCGCGATGACCGACGCCTCCGGCAACCCCACCGGCTTCGCCGTCGACCTGATGAACGAGGCAGCCAAGCGCCTCGATGTGAAGGTCCGGTACAAGACCACGAACCTGCAGGGCATCCTCGCGGGGCTGTCCGCAGGGCAGTACGACATCGGCGTCGCGGGCGTGGGCGCCACTGCCGAGCGCGCCAAGCAGGTCTCCTTCACCACGCCGTACTACTGGGGCTTCACCTCCGTGGTGACCAAGAAGAGCGGCACGGAGACGCGCCTCTCGGACTTCGACGGCAAGCGGGTCGGAGTCGTCAGCGGCGCGGTCCAGGAAGCCTTCATCGCCAAGAAGATGCCCAAGGCGAAGCTCGTGCAGTTCAAGGACCAGACGGCGCTGATCTCCCAACTGCTTTCCGGCGGCGTCGAGGCGATCGTCCTCGGCGGCGCCGATGCCGACGAGTACGTCAAGAAGCAGCCCGTACGCATAGCTGTCGAGCAGGACAGCCTTCAAGGCAGCGCCTTCCCGCTGCGCAAGAACGGCGACCCGAAGCTCCTCAAGGACATCGACGCCCAGATCGACGCAATGATCGACGACGGCACCTACGTCAAGATGTACAAGAAGTACTTCCAGGACCCCATCGCCGCCGACCTGATCAAGAAGCACCCCCACCTCGCCAAGCAGGTCGCGGGAACCGATCTGGCTCCCGCGAAGTAAGCACAGCGGCCGAGCGGAGGTCGGCGAGGGCGGCCGGGTCGACGGGTACGTCGGCCCGGCCACCGTTGTCCTCCCTGTCTCTCCCTTGTACTCCCTCCGTCATTCGGTCGGCGCCTCCCCCGAAAGAGCCAGTACCCGGCTCCCTCTCTTGGGGCTCCGTTTCTCCCTCGTCGCAGCGATGCGCAGGAACCCCGTCGGCTGAGAACGTTCACGACAGAAAAGTGACCGTTTCGGCGCCTGAAAGGCCGTGATGAAGACGAGATCCGCATCGCACTCCGAATACCGCACCTCCGCGACAGCAAGGATTGGTGCGGCCGCATGGGTCGTAGCCACCGTGCAGTTCTTCGTTGTCCAACTGGTCGTGGAGGCCGGCTGGCACACTCCCTTCAGCTGGGCGAAGAACAACATCAGCGATCTCGGCAACGTCGGCTGCCGGATCTGGGATGACTCCCGGCCCCGATATGTGTGCTCGCCGCTGCACGGCGCCATGAACGCCAGTTTCGCCGTCCACGGTGTACTGCTGCTCGCCGGCATACTGCTGGCGGGAGCGTGCTGGGGCCGCGGTGGGATATCGGTTGGTTCCCGAATTCTGCTCGCCGTAAGTGCCGGTGGGTGGGTTCTGGTCGGCCTTGTTCCGGCAGATGTCGACGAGAATCTTCATGTCGGGGGCGCACTGCTCATCATGGGGCTGGGAAATCTCGGGCTTCTCCTCACCGGATTTTCCTCCCGGGACTCACTCTTCGGCCGACTGCGGAGCATAACCCTCTCGATGGCTGTCGCTGCGGTACTCGCGACCTGGATGTTCTTCGGCCAGCACGACCCCGGAATCGGAATGGGCGGTCTGGAACGTATCGCGGCCTGCGCACTGGACGCGTGGAGCCTCGTCATGGCTCTCGCCATACTCCGTAGCCGCCGGTCGGACAACGAGGGCGAAGTGGCGAGTCTTCGCAGCGATCGTGCGCGGCGCGTTGGGTGACGACGCGTTCCTCGGGGCGCCCACGCAGAGGTACGGGGAGGGCCGGCCCCTGTACGAGAAGCGGAGTCCAGGCTCACGCAGAAAGCTCACCTCTTCCGTGAGTGCGCCGGACAGTCCGCCCCCGGGTCGGCACTATTGCCGTCTTGTACGCCAGGCTGCGTCATGAGGGAAATCCCGGTTCATGGGTTGCCTCGTCCAGGTCCCGGTATGCCCATGCCACCTTGTACCTCTCGGCGCGCTACCTTCCCCTACACCAGCAGGCGCCCTGACCGGGTAGCCCAGTGTCTGACCGATCATGGACGCAGCGATGGGATTTCCCGGCTCGGCAAGTCTCAAGTCTCACCACCGTTGTCGACACCACAGGAGGAACATGTGGCTCAGCTGCTGAGAGTTCAGAACTTCAGTGTCTCGAGTGACGGAATCGGTGCCGGTGAGGACCAGACCCTGGAGAGACCATTCGGTCATGTCGAGCCCGAGAGGCTATTTGCCTGGGCCGGCGCCACGGCGAGCTGGCCCATGCGCACCGACCCCGGGGGGAGCCGGGGCCTGGACGACTACTTCACGCGGGACTACGCCCGCAATATCGGCGCTGAGATCATGGGCCGCAACAAGTTCGGGCCCCAGCGCGGGCCCTGGCACAACCATGAGTGGCAGGGCTGGTGGGGTGACGAGCCCCCGTTCCGCACTCCGGTATTCGTCCTGACCCACCACAAGCGTCCGTCGTTCACGCTGTCCGACACCACGTTCCACTTCGTCGCCGGCGACCCGGCCACGGTCCTGGAGCAGGCCCGGGAGGCAGCGCAGGGCAAGGACGTCCGGCTTGGCGGCGGGGTGAGCACCATCCGGGAGTTTCTCGACGCCGACCTCGTCGACACCCTGCACGTGGCGGTTTCGCCGGTGCGGCTCGGGTCCGGATTGCGACTCTGGGAGTCCCCCGATGAGCTGCTCGACCGGTTCCACCTGGAGGTCGTGCCCAGCCCGAGCGGGGTGACGCACCACCTGTTCTGGCGGAAATGACCAGTCCTCAGGGCTGGCCCCGGCCGGCCGTTTTGCCTCCCGGGGCCGCCCTGAGGCGGGCCGACGCGTCACGCCTCAGGCCGTCAGGTCAGCCGCATGGGCGGGTTTCCTCAGCTCGTGCCGGTGGAGCAGAGCCGGTCCGTCACACGCCGCGCGGTCGCGGCCGCCGTCTGCGCCACGATGATGCCTTAGAGGCGGAGCGCCGTACGGTCGGCGGGGGAGGGGCGCGCCGGTCGTGTAATTCCCCACCCGCACGGCACGATTCCCCAGGGGGATGCTGAACGCGTACGGCACAACCTCGAATGGCTGATCAGACCACGGGCGGCCCCGCCTCGATGCGACGCAGCACCGGGGGAGGCGGTCCAGGTCGGGGCCGGTCTGGACCTGTCGCTCGTCCCACCAGGTGGCGCCGGCGTCGTGCAGCGGACCGATCAGGTCCCTGGCCTTCGCTGCGTCCGGGGGCGTGGCACCGCCGAGCACGAACTCGAAGGGGCGCTCAGCCCCGGCCGTACGGTGCTCGCGCACGTAGCCGACCAGTTCCCGTACCTCCGCCACGTCCGGCACATGACCGTGCCGGGCCGTCTCGAAGAGCGGCATCGCGCCGTCCCACCGTGCTGCCCGCCGCATGGGCGCACGACGCGGCCAGAACCCGCCGATCCACACCGGCGGACCGGGCCGTTGCACGGTGGCGGGCAGCAGCGTCACGTCCCGGACTTCGTAGTGCCGGCCGTGGTGGTTCACTTGCTTGCCGGACCAGAAGCGGGCCAACAGGTCCAGTCCCTCGTCGAGCCGTTCGGCCAGGAGGCGTAGCTCGGCGGCGTCGCCGAAGCTGCGGTATTCGTCCTCGATCGGGCCGCCCAGGCCAGCGGCGAAGATCACCCGGCCGCCGCTGAGGTGGTCCAGGGTGGCCACCTGGCGGGCGAGTTGCTGCGGACGGTAACGGGGGACCGGCGTCAGCAGGGTGCCCAGTCGGATCCGGGAGGTGGCCAGCGCGGCCGCGGTGAGCAGCATCCAGGGGTCTCCGAAGGGACGACCCTGGTGCTGCCGGTGCAGTACGTGGTCCCAGACGAAGAGCCCGTCCCAGCCGGCCTGTTCGGCGGCAGCGGCAACGGTCGCGACATTACGGGGGTCGGCGAAGTCACCGAAGTTCGGGATGTTGATGGAGAAGCGCATCCCAGCAGGATGCGCAGCCGGCCACGAAGCGGTAACCGGAGGACTTGAGTGCCGGACGGCACCAAGGGCGCGAGGGCCTCCTGCACTCGGCGGTAGATGTCGCCATCCCCACCGAGGCGGAAGGCCCTCGCCCGTTCCAGCACCACAACGGCACATGTCGTGTGTCACCAACGTGCCGGAACGGCAGACTCAGGCCGGCGGCAGCTTTCCGTGGCCGAAGAGCTTGCGCTCGTCGTGCAGCGCGAACGGCGTGGTCCTGAGGTCGACGATCTGGATGCCGAAGACCTTGAGTTGCAGCATCAGTTGGGTCTTGAGGTCGTAGCCCGCGCTGAGCGCCCACGCCGGAGCGCCGCCGCCGGTGGCCGCCGCGGCCCGCCCGGTGAGGTGGACGGACAGGTCGCCGCCGACCCCCGCGGTGTCGTAGAGGAACACCTGGGCATGTGCGCCGACGCGGGCCGTCGCGGTGGCCGCCCCCTCGACGCGGGGCGTACCGCCCTTGGTCTGCTGGTGTGCCTCGTGGAGCGGCTGCCAGCCGTGCCCGCGGTCGTACTTCGCGCCGACGGCGAACGAACCGGAGGTGCGCTGGTCGGCGTCGAGCACGATGCGCCCGCCGGCGGTGAAGCGGTAGGTGAAGGTGACCTCGGTGCTGACCACGACGGGAACCGGGCCGACCCAGAAGACGTGCCGCCCGGTGACCGCGGCCAGCGGCACCGAGACCTGCCCGGTGTCGGCGGTGCCGCGCACCTTGCCGTGCACCTGCCAGCCGTAGGAGTAGGAGCCGCCGAGCCCGATGGCCGCGCGCTCCGGCAGCAGGTTCAGTCCGCCGCGCTTGTTGTACTGGAAGATCAGCTCCGGCCGGAACGCCACCTCGCCGGAGAGCCGGGCGGGAGACTTACCGGTGGCTTCCATGCCCTTGGGCAGCGGCACGTTGACGCCCAGGCGCAGAGTGGTGAGCGCCTTCCTCGCCTCGGGCGGCAGCGTACCGCCCGGGGAGGTGGCGGCCGCGCCGGTGCGGGCGAGCCCGTTGCGCGGCGTTCCGGAGGCGGCGGCCGACGGGCTCGGCGAGGCTCCGGCCGATGCGTCCGGGCCGTCGCCGGCGGGCGTGCTCGGCTCGTCGGACGGCGTGCTCGCGCCGTTGGACGGGGTGGCCTGGCCGGTGCCGGCGGAGGGGGTGCGCACGCTGACGCCGGATGAGAGCGGCTTGACGGTGAGTTCGCCGGGCAGCAGCGCCGCGCGCCGGTCCACCTTCTGGTCGCCGAGCAGCTCCGGGAGCGTGGCCGGGGCGGTGGTCACCCGGACCTCGCCGCCGCGGGAGTCGGTGACCTTGCCCACCTTGAACAGCGCTCCCGAGGGGGCGTGCCGGTTGGGCGCGGCGGCGATGACGTCGCCCGTGCGCACGGTCTTGCCGGCGGACGGCTTGAGCACCGCCTGCTTGCGCTGGGCGTCGTAGGACGAGAGCTGTACGGAGACCGAACGGCCGGAGCCGGCGGGCGCGTCGGACGGCTTGGCGACGACGGCGCCTTCCGGGCCGGAGGCTCCGGCACCGTCGTGCGCCGCGGCGTCCGGGTCCGCGGACTCGGCGGTCCGTATACCGGCCGGGGGTGTGCCGGGGTCCTTGGAATCGGAGAGCAGGGCGTGGGTGCCGAGGGCGGCGGGGACGAGTACGCCGACCGCGGCAGCGGGCACCGCGATACGGCGCCAGGAAACAGCCATGGAATTCCTTGGGGAAGTGCGGGGGGTGTTGGGGAAAGCGGGCCGCCTACCGGTCCCCGATGGATCCTGACGACGGCACAGAAGTCGTCCATGATCGAACATCTGTAGGGGTTCGGGCGGCTTCCTCGTAGCATGGCGACGAATGATCGCTTTCGCCATGGGGAAAGACACCGAGTCGGGAGGGGATGGGTGGAGACTTCCACAAGGGTGCCGGGGGCCGTTGCCGCACTGCATGCCGGGCTGGACGCCCTCACCAACGAGGTCATCCACGCCCTGCGGACCCAACTCCCCTCCTACGCGGCGGTCTCGGCGGACCAGCTCCGGCCGCGGGTGACGGTGTCGCTGCGCAACGGCCTGTCGCTGGTGCAGCACTGGTCCGGCGAGGGGCACCGGTCACCCCAGGGCACGGTGCACGGCAGCGGCCCGGCGTACGACCTGCCGGCCGGGCACCTCGCCGAAGTGACCGCGCTGGCCCGCTCCGTGCCCGTCGAGGACATCATCTCGGCCTACCGGATCGGCTCGGACATCGTCTGGCGGCGGTTCGGCGAGGAGATGGCGGCCCGGCAAGGCACCGCCGAAGACCTGCTGCCGATCGCCGAGACGCTCCGCGCCTGGGCGGCCGCGACCACCTTGCGCATCGTCCACAGTTGCCGCGCCGACCTCCAGCGAAGAACGGTGACCGATCGTCGGCGGGCGGCGCTGGTCCGCGCGCTGCTGCTCGGCGAGGCGCGGTGGGCCGAAATCGACGCCGACGGCCGTCCGGAGGACGGCGAGCTGGACGACGCCTACGACCGCAGCGCACTGCGCCTCCCGTTCCGGGCCCGGCTGCCCGGCCCTCCCGAGCCCGACGGCCTGGCCTGCCTCCCGGTCCCCGGTCCCGCTCCGCGCGGGCCCGGGTACCCCGACTCCGCCGACGGCGCCCTCGCCCGCACCGTCGATCTGCTGCGCCCCTGGCTCGCCCTGGACGCCTCGGGAATGCCACTGGTCACGACGGTGGACGGGGAGGTGGCGGGGCTGCTGGCGGCGCGTCCCGAGGGGCTGTGTCGCGGTCTGGTGGTGGGGCTGGGCGCCCCGGCGCCCGCGTCCAGGCTCGCCACGGAGTTCGTCCGGGCCACCCAGGCCCTCCGCGCAGCGGTCGGCTCCGGGCTCGTCGGAGTGTTCACCCACGAGGAACTGGGGCTGCGGGCCACGGTCGTGGCGTTGCCGGCCGTGGGCGAACAGCTGGTCCGGCTGCGTCTGGCGCCGCTGGCCGAACGGGGCGAGGACGGCGTCCAGTTGGAGGAGGCCGTCGCCGCCTATCTACGGCAGGGGATGCGACTGGAGGCCGCCGCCCGCGCCCTGTACGTCCACCCCAACACACTGCGCAACCGGCTCCGGCGCTTCGAGGAGATCACCGGAACCAGCCTGCGCGATCCGGCCGATCTGGCGGAGGTCTGGTGGGCGCTGGCCCACCGCCGGATCCACGGCCCGGCGAGCTGAGGCCCGAGCTTCCGGCCGTGGGGTGAGCACGGCCCGACAGGCAACCATCGTGCAGCCTCGCGGCGGTTTCCGGTCCCCGCCTGCTGCACAGTTGACGTCAAGGCGGAAGCCCGGCGCGAGCGGCACTCGACGGCACCGCTCCGCTGCCGGAGACCCGCCGGGCATGGAAAGCTGATTCGGACCAGGGTGGCCGCCTTGGCGAACACCCCTGCCGTTCGGCGGGTTTCTGGATATCGGGCATGGAGCCCTCGCGGTGGCGTCATGCTTCCCATCGTGCCGGTGCGGCAGCGGGAGGACAGGGATGTGCGAAACGGGGGAGGCGTGACGATGCGAGACCAGCTCCTCGGGGACCGTTACCGTTTGGTGCGGCAGCTCGGCGAGGGCGGCATGGGGCAAGTATGGGAGGCCCAGGACGAGACGCTGGGCCGGCCTGTCGCGGTCAAGGTGATCTCCCTGCTCGCCGGTGGCGGAAGCCGCGGCGACGAGGCCCGCGCCAGATTCCTGCGCGAGGCACGGATCACCGCCCAACTGCAGCACCCCAACATCGTGACCGTCCACGACCTCGGCGAGACCGGCGCGGGAAACGAACGGGTCCCGTTCCTGGTGATGGAACTGGTCCGAGGCGAGGGCCTGGACACGATGTCGCGCCGAGGTGCCGTCACCCTGGCGGAGGCGGCCCGATGGGGCGCGCTGGTATCTGACGCGCTTGCCGAGGCGCACGCAGCCGGCATCATGCACCGGGACATCAAGCCGTCCAACATCCTCATCACGCCTTCCGGCACCGTGAAGGTCCTCGACTTCGGCATCGCAAGGGCAGCCGACCCCTACGCGACCGCAGACCGCCTCACCCAGACCGGCTTCATCGTGGGCACACCCGCCTACATGGCGCCCGAACAAGCACGCGGCTTCCCGGAACCGCGCAGCGACCTGTACGCCCTCGGCTGCCTCCTCTTCGAGCTGATCACCGGCCAACTGCCGTTCCAGGCACCCGACACGGTGGGATACCTCTCGGCACATCTCGCCCAAGAACCGCCCACTCCCAGCTCGGTATCCACCGGCGTCCCTTCCGCGTGGGACGACCTCGTGCTGAGGCTGCTGGAAAAGGATCCCGACCAGCGGTACCCGAACGCCACCGACCTTTCCCAGGCACTACGACACCTCGACCGCACACCCGAGCCCGCCGCAGGCCCCGCGCCGCCAGCGGGAGGGGCCACCCAGCCCCCTTCCATGACAGCGACGGCCCCGCTCCCGCCTGTGACCCCCACCCGCAGAGCAAGTAGCCTCCTCCCACGGCCGGACACCGCAGCGACGCATATCCCGGCACGCCGTGGTCGCGCGACACGGTTCGTCCTCCCGGTATGTCTGTGGTTGCTCCTCCTCGCCTCGCTGGCCGGCCCGAAGGCAATCGGGGTGCCGGTCGACCTGGCGGTCATCTGGGTGTTCACGGCAGTACTCAGACCGCGCTCCGGAAGCCTGACGCGCGGGACGGGATACGCGGCCGTGGCGGCCATCGCTGTGCAGCTCGTGGGGTTTGTCATCCATTACTGGGATGACTTTCTCTACGGCGTCTCGGTGTGGTGGCCCCACCTCATGATGATCTTCCCGACCATCGCGGCGTACTGCTACCGCGACGTCAAGACCCGGCGAGCGGCAAGTTCGAGCTCGACATGAACAGCCGGCTCGCCTGAGAGTCCGTGAGCTCGTCTGGGGCTGGTGACACGGTCGTTAACGGCATCCCGGGTTGGTCGGCAACGTGCCTGACGGGTGCGGGGCGGGGACCCGGTCCGGCGGGGCCTGACCCCGCCGCTCGGCCACCCGCCCCTCGGGCGGGCCCGGCGACTCGCCCACCGCTGCGGGCGCAAGCCCAGCAATCGCCTGGCCCTCCTCGGACTCGCCCCTGCACTGCGCTGCCATAGGGGAGAGGCGACCCATCCGCGCGGCACGTGGCCCTGTGGGCCCGTGTCGCCGGGCAGCGGCATTCTGTCCGGGGGATGGTCAATCACTAGGCATATCCAAGCCGTGTGCTATTAAATCCATGTCATTGCATGGCGCGCGGGGGAGTGGATGATGTCTTTCGAAGGTCGTCTTCTGGGTCGGGCGGCCGAGCTGGCGGAGCTGTCCCGGTTGGCGGAGTCCACACTCGCCGGCGTGGGACAGGCCGCCTTCGTGGTGGGGGAGTCCGGTCTTGGGAAGACCGCGGTGCTTGAGCGGGCCGCGGCGGACGCCGGGCGCAGGGGCATACAGGTGCTTTCCGCGAGCGCCCAGAACCTGGCGCAGCCTTGCCCGTTCGCCGTCATCTCCCACTGCTTGAGGCTGGAGGAGTCCCCCTCGGACGAGCGGCGGGCGGAGGTCGCCGCGGTCCTGCGCGGCGATGCTCGCTACGGTGTGGCGGGCGCCAGGAACGAGGCCGCGGGGGCGGATGCGGCGACGATCGAGGCGATGGTCGGGCTGGTCGAGGACCTGTGCGCGCAGCGGCCGTTGGCCCTGTTCCTCGACGATCTGCAGTGGGCCGATCCGGCGAGCCTGGCCGTGCTGCACAAGCTGGTGCGCTCGGTGCATCAGTTGCCGCTTCTCGTGGTCGGCGCCCATCGACCCGTGCCCGGAGCGGGGGAGGTCGCGCATCTGTCGCGGAGCACGATCGCCGGCAACCGTACCCTGCTGGAACTGGCACCCCTGGATACCCCGGACGTGGCGGCCCTGCTCGCAGACCACTGCGGCCGGAAGGCCGGCCCCCGACTGCTGCGGATGGCCGAGGGAGCTGCCGGAAACCCTCTGTACCTCACGGAGTTGGTCGCCGCACTGCGGCGCGAGCACGCCATCGAGGCCGGCGGAGCCACGGCGGAGGTCGCCGCCGCCTGTGTGCTGCCGACTCTGACCGCGCTGGTTACGCACCGGCTCCGCTACCTGCGCGAGGACGTGCTGCAGATGCTGCGCATCGTCTCCGTGCTGGGCGCCGGCTGCACCACCGCCGAACTCGCCGCGGTCATGGACATCCCGCTACGCGACCTGCTGACCGCCATGGCGGAGGCCGAGGCGTCCGGAATCCTCAGAGACACCGGCCAGGGCCTGCGCTTCCGCCATGAGCTCATCCGGGACGCGCTGTACGACGCCGTGCCGGGGTCGGTCCGGGCCATGCTGCACATGCAGGCGGCGCAGCGGCTCGCCGAGGCCGGCGCGGCTCCGGAACGGGTTGCCGAGCACCTGCTCAACGGGGTGCCGAGCCCGAATTTCCTGATCACCTGGCTGGAAGGATCCGTCGCCCGGCTCACCACACGGGCCCCCGCCATGGCTCTGCGGCTCCTCACCACGGCGTTGGAAATCGGCGACCCCGCGGACGCCGGATACGGCAACCTCCGTTTGCACCACGCGGTCGCGCAGCTCTCCTGCGGCCATCTCGTGGAGGCGGAGGAGAGCGCCCGATCGGCCCTGGCCAAGGCGCCTGACTCCGGGCTGGAAACCGTACTGCGCTGGATCGTCATCCAGGCGGCGTTCGCCCGCGACCGACCCGACGTGGCACTGGCGGAGGCGCGGGCCGGATGCCGGAGCCCCGGTGTCGGGGCGATCGAGCGGGTGCAGTTCCAGGCGTTCAGCGCGGTGTGCCTCTTCGCGCTGGGCGACCTCACCGAAGCCGGTGCCACGGCCTCACGTGCTCGGTCCGCCGCCGACGAGGCCGGGGACAGCTCCGCTCTGGCCAGCACCCTGCACGTACTGGCCGCCAAGCGCTTCATCGAAACCCCCGACGCCGAAGCGATCGAACTGGCGCGGCAGGCCTCCCGTATTACCCCTGACACGATGCACCCCGCCCAGTGGCTGGGACTTCAACTATCCCTGGTCAACTGCTACATCGACCTCGATCTCGGGCCCGATGCCCAGCGGACCCTCGCCGCCGTACGAAGACCGGCGGAGCGCATCGGCGGGGTGTTCCTGCCCTGGCACCACCTGTCCTGCGCGCTCCTCGCGTTCCACACGGGGCGTTGGGACGATGCGCTGGCAGAGATCGAAGCGGGTCTTGACTGCGGAGACCAGGCCGCGATGAGCCGGGCACTGCGGGCGATGGCGGCGGTGATCGCCGCACACAGAGGCCAGCGCCCCCTCGCCGAGGCACACCTGACGGCCGTGCTGCCCGAGCTCGACAACGCGACGGTCGCCGCCTTCTACGAGTACCTGCCGATGTGCGCCGGCGCCCTGTTGGACGAAGCGCGGGGCGACGACCGACGCGCGTACTCCCGACTGGCCAAGGCGTTCGACGAGGGCGTGGGCCATCTACCCGGCCAACTGATCCTGGGCTTCCTGACCCCCGATCTGGTCCGACTCGCCCTGGCCCAGGGGGATCACGACAGCGCACGGCGCTACGCCGCCGCCGCGCAACGCCGGGCCGAGGACAGCGGCGGCCTCTACCACCTCGGTGACGCCTACCGCTGCGAAGGTCTGCTGAGCGGGGACCCCGATCTGCTCATGGAAGCGGTCCACTGCTACCGCAACGCACCGCGACCACTCAACGCGGCACACGCCTGCACCGATGCGGCCGAGGCGCTGGCCCGCCGAGGGCGCCTGGACGACGCCCGAGTCCTGCTCGACCAGGCGCTGGAGACGTTCACGCGGCTCGGCGCGGCCTGGGACGCGGCGCAGGCAACGTCCCGGCTGCGGGCGGTCGCCGTCCGCCGTGGATCGCAGCGGGCCCGAACCGGCGCACGCGACGGCTGGCAGGCACTCACGCATACGGAACGCCTGGTCGCGGAGCACGTCGCCGAAGGATGTTCCAACCCCGAGATCGCGGCTCGGCTGTCCATCGCCCGTAGCACCGTCAGCACCCATGTCTCCAGCATCCTCAGAAAGCTTGCGATGACCTCGCGGGTCGAGATCGCCGCTGAGGTGACCCGCCGGCAGCAGTCCGGGCGGTCACCTTCGCAGGACTGAGCCGTCCGCTGGGGGCCGGGGTGCGCGGGCCCCACGCGTTGTTCCCCGGCTCCGTTCGCGGAGGCCGGGGAACGGTCCGACGGCGGCCTGCCGTCAGATCACGAGATGGCGTGCGAAACGCCGGTCACCGGTTGTCGACGCACTCCTTGGCGAGGCTGTCGCTCGTGCACAGCACCAGGTTGCTGCTGAGATCGTCGGTGCCGTCGACGGCGGGGAGCGTGGCGGTACCGTCGCCGGACCACTTGTCACCGAGGTCGTTGGTGAACGTCCACTTGCCCGTCACCGTCTTCATCAGCTGGCCTCGCATCGCCCAGCTGTAGTTGTTCGGCTTCACGGATATCTTGTTGGCGTCGCTCACGGTGTTGGTCTGGGTCCAGGAGTGCTCGTAGCGTGCGCTGATCGCGCTGCTGACCTTGACCGAGACGACTTCGATGTTGACCCCGACCTCGCTGGTGACGGTGATGGAGCTGCCCACCGTGTTGGTCTCGGCCGAGGTCTGCGTCCAGGTGATGGTCCGGTCTGCCGGATCGGTGCTGTTGTTCCACACGTTGGAGCTGACCCGCTTGAGGTTCCCCACGGACGCCACACTGTCGCCGGTGACCGTGTAGTCACAGGACTTGATGATGCTGGAACTGTTGCTGCACTGCTTGAGAGCGTAGGCGGTGGCCAGATCCGACAGGCTGGGGCCCGTGTACCCGGGGCTGGGCGTCGGCCCGATGATCCACTCCTGGTTGCTGTTGCCGTGGCAGTTGGAGAGGCCGACCGTCGCGCCGTCGTTACCGCTTCCCCCGAACACGTCCATGCACTGGTTGGTGTTGACGTTTCGGATCAGGTAGTAGCCGCCGCCAGCGTCCGAGGGCTGCAGATACCAGTTCTGCTTGGTGTTGGCCTGGTCGCAGTACACCGGCTCGACGAGATGGTTGTTGTCGGTGTTGAAGTCGAGGCACTTCTGCGTCTTGTCGTTGCGGATCAGGAAGCTCCCGTCACCGTTGGGCAAGATGCTCCAGTTCGCCATCGGCCTCTTGTTGACGACGATTTCGGTCCCGTAGTCGGGCGAGTCCTTCGCCAGATCCAGGGACGGCGCGAGGCCGTCTGCCTGGGGCAACCGCGGTGACAGGGACAGGCCCGCCAAGGCGGCGGTGTCCGCATGGGCCGTTCCGGTCGTCAGCGGAGACACCGACGTGGCGAGCGTGGCGAAGGCGACCGCGGCGAATGCGGCCAACGTCCGCCGCACTGGCCCGTGAGGGGTCGACTCGGTGATCATGATTGGTCTGTTCTCCTTCGGCAGTTCTTGCCTGCGAGGCCGGTTCGACGACCGGCCCCTTCCGCCGCAGCAACGCAGCACCCTCGTCCCTCTCCTCAAACATGCTCCGAGAAGGAGGCGAGGGAGCGCTCTGCCCCTAGCTGTGGCCTGCTGCGGCGGTGTCAACGTACGGGTGCGCACGCGCCGTTACATCCATCAACTGAAGGAGGCTTAAGGGACGGGCGGCGGCGGAAGGAGACGGGCACTTGCCACCGACGGCGGATGTCGGCCAAGCGCGTCATGGGGTGGGGAGGACGGTGGAGTGTGCTTCTGCAGCAGGGGCCCTATGGGGAAGTCGCAGTCGAACGAACACGGCGCCGCCGACATCTCGTATCCGATGGTCCGCACCTGCGTGAAAGAGCGCCGGCCTCTTCGACGAGTACCGCCCGCTGCTGCGGAACCGTGGGGTCAAGCCCCACATCGCCAAAGAAATGGGCCTGGACCTCACAGCTGCGAGCGGCGTACCGCAGCTGTGAGGTCCAGGCCGTCATGGTCACCCGTTGCGGGGCGACGGTGGTGCTTGTTGCCTGGTCCTGATAGCGGGGTGACTGCTGCCCGCATCAGGAGAGTTGACCGACTCTGGCGTTACCCGGTGTAGGTGAATTCGTCGGCTGGACTGCTGGGGGACGAGTAGCCGTTCACGGTCACGGTGATGTCCACGGTCGTGCTTGTGGTCTTGCCCGACAAGGGTGCTTTGGCGACGATCTTGTCCGTGTCGACCTGGACGGATGGAGAGGCGTTCTTTCCGAAATGCACGGCGGCGCCTTTCGCGAAGCCCGCGCCGGAGATGGTGACCGAGTCGTTGGCCTTGCCCCTGTCCGGGGTGACGTTGGTGACGACCACGGGTTCGGGCCCGCCGTAGGCGAACTGCCCGAGCGGGACGGCCGCGGAGGTGCCCAGGGGGTTGGTGACATACACGTTGACGATGCCGGTCCCGTCGGGCACCTCGGCAGTGATGCTGCCGTCGGGGTTGAACGTGAGGGGTTTCTGGCAGGGGACGGGGCCGAAGTCGACCTGGCTGTCCTTGCTGAAGCCGCTGCCCTTGATGGTGACCTGTGTGCGCGCTGCGCCGAAGCTGGGAATCACGCCGGTCACCACCGGCGGCTCGGGGAGGGCGGGTGCATCCAGCAGCCTGAGGTAGGTGGAGTTGGCGTGCTGAAATGCGACCTGGCCCATGAAGTCCGCAAGCGAGGCCTTGACCAAATTGTCGTCGCGGACCATGTAGTCCGTGTTCTTGGTGACGGCAGTGCCCGGCTGGACGTAGACATTGTTCCCGGGCAGAGTTGCGATCGTCCCGAGGAGCACCTTCACGTCGAGGGTCGCCGCTGGTCCGGGATTCGGGTACCAGCTCTCCGCGGTGGGCAGATCGGCCCAGGCCAGCGGGACGACGTCGTAGGCGTTGACGTAGCGCTGGTTCATGCTCCCGAACTGGGAGGTGAGGTAGTTGGCGAAGCTCTCCAGACCGGCGGTGGGTGCGGCGAAGGTGACCACGCCGAACTGCGGCTGGCTCTTCTGCCAGGTCTGCGCCTTCAAGTACAGCGCGACCATGGTCGCGATGCAGCCACCCAGGCTGTGACCGATCACGTAGACCGTCGGTTGCGGCACCCCCGTCACGAGGCCGGCGAGCGCCTGCACGAGAGTGGTGCCGCTGCCGATCTGACGCATGTCGACGATCTGAGTGAAGGCGTCCATCGCTCCCTTCGACACGGAGATGGGAGACGGGGACCCGCTGGCGGTGAACGGCACCACCGTGCCGACGTCGAGGTCTTCGAGAATGTCGGTCACGTTGGCGTTCGTCCCGCGGATGACCACGGCAATCTGGTCGTTGTTCTTGACGATGTACGCCATGTTCGCGTTGTCCGGGCTCAGCGCGAGCCACGTCGGTGACCAGCTTTTCGTCAGGGGGTTGGACAACTGCCGGGTGATGCCGGACTTGATCCGGTCGGTCTGGGCTTGCAGGGTCTCCCCCGACGGACGGGGAGTCGCTCCCGTTGATGCGATTGCCGCCAGGGTCATGGCCACCTGAGGCGTGATCGGAGTGGACTGTTGTGCCTCGGCCATATTTGCTCCTTGAACTTCCAGTCGTTGTCAAACATCTCCAATTCAATGTATTCGCATACTCGGTTTCCTGCCGGGTGCGAGGACTTTGCGGGCTCTGGTTCACTCGTTCGGAATAGGATCCGACTTCAAGCGGGACCTTGGTGAACAATTCAATGAACTGGTGACACGAAACGGCATTGTCGCGGTTTTTCCAGTGACTCGGGTGGACGGTGGAGGCGCCCCATTTGGGGGTTTCAAAGTTGCGCGGTGCGGAGGTGTCCGCGGGCTCGTGGAGTGGTGACGCAGCGTGTCGGTATTCGCTGGTTGTCGGCGTTACGGAACCCGAAGGCGTTGCGGGCGACAAGCTTGATCACGTGGTTGATGCCTTTGTTCTTGGCGTTGCTGTGGCCGGTTTCGATGAATGCGGAGATCTCGGTGTATCCGTGGTCGACGGCGATGGCGACGGCGAGCTGGCGGACTTCGGGGATATCCGCGCCTCAGGTCAGACGCTTCCGCCGCACGTGGACGGTGCGGTGGCGGTCGGCGCCGGTGCGGGCCAGGGCGAGGAAACTGCGCAGGGACTCCGGCGAGACGAGCCAGGCTCCACGGGCCGCCGCCTGGCTTCGGCGCAGGGCCATACCTCCTTCACCCACCCGGCCACGGCTTCCTCGTCCCGTTCGACGGCCCGGCGGGACCGTTACGCACCAGCAACTTCCGCACGCAGCGATGGTGCCTGCGTTCCCCGCCGGTGCAAGCCAGAAAAACCAGGAGCCGACCGAGGTCGGAACACGTAAGACTTTTCCCATGACCACAGACTTCCGTGCGCCAGGCCCAGGGCGTTGATGCTCCCGTACTGGCGCGGCTGCGATGGGCGTTCAAGCAAGAGGACCACGAAGGCGGTTCTTCCGCTCCGGCCCGGTCCATGACGCAGGCTGAACAGTGGATCCGGGAGCGGCTTGACGGCGGGCAGTGGCTGGCCTGGGTGGTCGAGAGGGGCGCAGAGATCTGCGGGCATGTCTTTCTCCACCTGGTCGAGCGCGTACCAGACCCTTATGAGGACAACACCCCTGTCGGCTACGTGACGAACTTCTACGTGATGCCCGAGTACCGCAATCTCGGGTTCGGGGCTGCCCTTCTCAGGGCCCTACGGCAGCATGCTCAGGAGTTGGGTTCGGATGTGCTCATCGTCTGGCCGTCCGAGCGCAGCGTGCCGGTCTACCGGCGGGCAGGCTTCCGACCATCGCCAGATCTGCTGGAAGCGCGATGAGCTCGACACGCCAACGGCGAACGGTTCGGGGCGCGGGTGTGGCGGCGTGCCCGTGAAACTGCGCAGCATTCACAACGCGCCGCACACCAGAGCACCGGGGCCTCAACCGATAGTCGACCTGTCGGCGGGCCAACGTCGATACAGCGAGTTCGAGTTGGAGTGTGACCGATGGCTGATGGTTTTGCCCTCGAAGGGGCGCTGACCCGGCTTGTCCCCACGAGCGAGGATGACCTGGATCTGCTGGCTTCATGGTTCGCGACCCCGGACTTCGTCGAGTACTGGGGAGGAGCGCCGAAACCGCGGGAAGAGGTGGCCGAGAAGTACCTGGGGCGGCGCCGACCCCGTGTGGAGTCCTTCCTCGTGCTGGCCCATGGAACACCGGTGGGATACGCGCAGTACTGGCACGCCGACACGGCCGAAGGCGGCATCGACATGGTGCTGACAGCCCAGGCACGCGGGCGCGGCCTGGGACCGGACGCCGCTCGCACCCTCCTCGCGCACCTCCGCGGGTATCTCGGCTGGCGGCGCGTGACGGTCGACCCGGCGAGAGACAACCTCCGTGGCGTACGGGCATGGCAGAAGGCCGGCTTCCGACAGGTCTCATGCGAGGGCGAGACCCTCCTCATGGAGCGCCGCCTCACAGAATGACGCCGGAACAGGGGCCGCAGCCCGGAGTGCTGTGAAGCACCATTGCACCGCGACGCCCATAGGCGTCCTTGACCGCGAGCACGATGCCGCACACCGACGACATTGGTGATCCCGGTGCCCCAGCACTCCGGAACCAGGTGGAGCTTGTGCAGGCACTTCGAGCTGTACCTGCCCGTGCACATGCGCGTGTACGCCGGCAGCCGTCAGCCCCTACGACTCCACGAGTTCAAACTCAGTAGGCCTTGACCTCAAGTGCACTTGATGTATGAGAGTCAACGTCCATGACACGCTTCCTGGATCTCGTTCACCCCGCGGCTGGAACGGCTTTGTTGAGTGAGTGGCGTACTGGTACCGCCGAGCGTTCGCGCACAGCCGTCGACGCTCTGATGGATGAATGGGCGGCAGCCGAGACACCTTCCGGGCGCCTGGCACAGCACGTCTTCCTGTCCACGGACGGCGCCAACCTCCTCTTCTACGCGCAGTGGACCAGCGATGCAGACCACCTGGCATGGGCCCGGGCCCGCCGCGCAGAAGTCGTCAGTCGCGTGGACACGCTCGTGCCCGGTATCGAGCGTCCTGGACTGGCCCGAACCCGCCTCCATCACAGCGTGGTTCACGACGCGGAACGACCAGCTGGCGTCTTCGTGGTGAGCACGGTGGCGGCGGGCGATGTGGAGATCCCCGTCGTGCCAGCGCCGGGGCTGCTCGCTGCGCACACCCACCTGACACCACATGGTGAGCGTGCGATCGTCGTCGCAGAATGGAGCGACACCGCCTCTCATGAAGCCACCACTGCCGATGGCGTCAGCTTCAAGCAGTACACGCTGTACCACTCATTGGTCGACGACCGCCTCTGAGGAGTGCCCACCCGGTCGCGAGTGGAGCCACAGTCGGACCGCGGCGAGGGGACAAGCCCATGAGGGTGTTCTGCGGAATCGACCGGGTCGGCGCCCGCCCCCGCGGGCCGCACTGAGCCGGCGGTGTAGCTACGGCTCGCGCCGATCGCGTCGGCTCCCCGCACCACGGGCGATGCGGTACAACACGTTGGGACGCAGGGGCCCTTCGGGCACGGTGGGGTCGTCGAAGTCGTCGGCCGGGTCCCGCGTCATACCGATCCGGCGCATCACCGCCTGCGAGCGGGAGTTGGTGGCCGTTGTCACGGCAAGGATCTCAGACAGTTCAAGGGTGTCGAAACCGTAGGCCAGGACTGTCAGCGCCGCCTCGGTAGCGTAGCCCTGCCCCCAGGCCGAGCGGGCGAGCCGCCAGCCGATCTCCACTCCGGTGAACGGCATCTCGTCATCCACCTGATCCAAGCCCGCGAAGCCGATGAACCCACCCGTGGCCCGCACCTCAACCGCCCACCACCCGTAGCCTCGCTGATCGAACTCCGCTTGGAACTGCGCCACGGAGGCATCGCTCTGTTCGCGGGTCAGCAGGTCGCCCAAGTGCTCCCTAACCTCAGGATCGGCATTCATCGCCGCCCATGGTTCAAGGTCGGAGTCACGCCATCGACGGAGGACAAGGCGATCGGTACGCAGTTCAGCCATGCCGCCCAGCCAACTTGAACTACGCATCCGAGGCAATCCCTTTTGGCCGGGTGCCCCCGCGCAACTGTGACGTACGCTCCGGCGCCGCAGAGGGACGGCCAGGGGGCACCTGATGCGGTCCGGGCCGTGGAATGGGTTTACCACTCGCGCGTCTGCCGGGCCGTCGGCCTGGGCACGGGCTTGGCTGGGATCCGGGAGTTTCGGCGAGCCGTGGTCCCGGGCCGGAGTGCCGCGGCCCGGGAGTGGGGCGGGCGCATTCGGGAGACCGTCCGAGGGCGCATCACATGACGCAGCAGGGGACCATCGCGATAGAGCGCATGGCGGGATCAGCCGCAGCACAGGCCGAGGTTCCATTCGGCCGGCCCTGCCGACCGGTTCGGGAAGGCGCAGGTCGCGCGGGGGTGAACAGCCCAGGACGATGTGTCTCCCCGGCACGCGAGCGGGCCCCCCTCGATGTGGGGGCCCGCGTGGTCTCTACCTCTGCCTGCTGTTCATGCCCGCCGCAGTGCGGAGCGGCCTGCGAAGCGCGCCGAGTCGCCCAACTCCTCCTCGATGCGGATCAGTTGGTTGTACTTCGCCGTGCGGTCGGAGCGGGAGAGCGAGCCGGTCTTGATCTGACCGCAGCCGGTCGCCACCGCCAGATCCGCGATGGTGGTGTCCTCGGTCTCGCCCGAGCGGTGCGACATGACGGCCGTCCAGCCCGCCTGGTGGGCCGTGGCCACCGCGGCCAGTGCCTCGGTCAGGGTTCCGATCTGATTGACCTTGACCAGGACCGAGTTGCCGACGCCGGTGCGGATGCCCTCGCGCAGCAGCGTCTCGTTGGTGCAGAACACGTCGTCGCCGGTGAGCTGACAGCGGTCGCCGACGCGGGCGGTCAGCTCGCGCCAGCCGTCCAGGTCGTTCTCCGCCATCGGGTCCTCGATGGAGACGACCGGGTAGGCGTCGATGAGCTTGGCCAGGTAGTCGGCGTGCTCGGAGGGGGTGCGGCGCACCCCCTCGCCCGCGTAGTCGTACACCCCGTCGCGGAAGAACTCCGACGACGCCGGGTCCATGACCAGGCCGATGTCCGTGCCGGGGCGGTAGCCGGTGCGCTCGATGGCGGTCATCACGAAGTCGAGCGCCTCCTCGGCGGTACGCAGTGCGGGCGCGAAGCCACCCTCGTCGCCGACGCCGGTGGAGTGCCCGGCGGCCAGCAGATCGCGGCGCAGGGTGTGGAAGACCTCGCTTCCCATGCGGACGGCTTCGGCGAAGGAGTCCGCGCCCACGGGCGCGATCATGAACTCCTGGAAATCCAGCGGATTGTCGGCGTGGGCGCCGCCGTTGACGATGTTCATCATCGGCAGCGGCAGGAGGTGGGCGTCGGCGCCGCCGAGGTAGCGGTAGAGGGGCTGGCGGTGGGCCGCCGCGGCGGCCTTGGCGGCGGCGAGGGAGACGCCGAGGATCGCGTTGGCGCCGAGCCGGGACTTCGTGGCGGTGCCGTCGAGGGCGACCAGCGCGGCGTCGAGGCCCGCCTGGTCCGCGGCGTCCCGGCCGCGCACGGACGCCGCGATCTCCCCGCTGACGTGGGCCACCGCGCGGTCGACGCCCTTGCCGTGCCAGCGCGCGGAGTCTTGGTCGCGCAGTTCCACGGCCTCCCGGGCGCCGGTGGAGGCACCTGAGGGGACAGCCGCGCGCCCCAGGGACCCGTCCGTCAGGACGACGTCGACCTCGACCGTGGGGTTGCCCCGGCTGTCGATGATCCGCCGGGCGGTGACGGTCTCGATGGTGGCGTTGACGGATCCAACTGCCGTTGCGGACATGGGAGTTCCTTCCCGTTGTCGTGTGCCGTGGCCCCGGCTGCGACAGCGCTGGCGCTGAGCCCGACAACACCAAACACTACAGCAATGCTGCACAGTTTTGCTGTACAGCATTGCTGTGCAGGTCAGCTGCGCAGCTTTGCTGGTCAACGGGGTAAAATGCCCTATGCCCACCTCGGAAGCCGCCGCCATCGCCGCCGAACTGCGCACCGCGATGGGCAAGCTCACCCGACGCGTCAAACACGAGGACCGCATCCCGCTGGGCCAGGCCGCCGTGCTCGGTGCACTCGACCGCAACGGCGCCATGACCACCAGCGACCTCGCCGCCGATCAGCGCGTACGTCCCCAGTCGATGGCCCGGGCAGTGGGGTTGCTCATGGAACAGAACCTGATCACGCGCCGGGCGCACCCCACGGACGGCCGCAAGTCGCTGGTCGAGCTGTCGGACGCGGGCCGGGCCGCGCTCGAAGCGGAGCGCGGCCGCAGGGCCGGTTGGCTCGCGCAGGCCATCGAGGCCGAACTCACCGATGAGGAGCGGGCGTTGCTCGCGCAGAGCGCCGCCCTGCTGGAGCGGCTCGCCGCACGCTGAAGGGTGTTGACGGCGCCTCCCGCTGGCCGACCGCGTGCTGCTGGCGGCCGTGTACTACCGCACCAGCCTCACCGTGCGGCAGCTCGCCCCGCTCTTCGGGTTCTCCCGGGCCACTGTCTGCCGGGTCATCCTGCGGTTTGGGCCCTTGCACGCACTGGCGCCGGCCCCGCGGCCCGCCGCCGATGTCGAGCGATTGCGGATCGTGGACGGCACCCTCATCCCAGCCCGTGACCACACGGTGGGCACCTCGTCGCGCAACTATCGCTTTTCGGCAAACGTGCGCGGCCAGGAGTTGGCCGGGTGAGCGGCTGCGGAAGAAGGCATGAACCTGTCGTCGGCGGGTCGGGCCAGGTGGTTGCGGTGTTGGCGAAGGACGCCTTGACCGACAGGCCGGCCGTGGTGCGGCCTTGAAGCTGACGCAGCGGCACCTTGGACGATGACGCCGTACGGCAGACACAGTCACCCCACCGGAGGCATTCGTCATGTTGCGCGGCAAGGGCATCCATTACGACACCGGCACCTTTCCCAACGGCGACACGTCGCGCCCCGTCTTCGACGTTCGGGACGTCGAACGGGACATGCGTGTCGTCGCGGAGGACCTGCACTGCACCGCTGTCCGTATCACCGGGGGCGATCCGGACCGTATCGAGACCACGGCGTGGTACGCGGCGGAGGCGGGCCTGGAGGTCTGGTTCTCGCCGTTTCCCTGCGAGCTGTCGAACGCCGAGATGCTGCCGCTGTTGACCGACTGCGCCGAGCGGGCGGAGCGACTGCGGCGCGACGGCGCCGAGGTCGTCCTCGTCACCGGCTGCGAACTCAGTGTGTTCGCCCGCGGCTACCTGCCCGGGGACACACTGAACGAGCGCATTCCGGTCCTGGCGGGCCCCGGCCGCGAAGCCGCGCTCCAGGGCATCCCCGACAAGGTCAACGCCTTCCTGGGGGAGGTCGTCGACGCCGTGCGGCCCCTCTTCGGCGGCCGCGTGAGCTACGCCTCCTGCCCTCTGGACGGCGTGGACTGGGCCCCGTTCGACATCGTCGGCCTGGACGCCTTCCGTAGCCTGCGCAATGCGGCCACCTACCGCACCGACTTGCGCAAGGAATGCGGCCACGGCAAGCCCGTCGCCATCATGGAGGCCGGCTGCTGCACCTACCGGGGAGCGGGAGAGCACGGCGGCGCCGGCTGGTACATGGCGAGGGAGGCCGACGGCGTCACCCTCAAACCCGGCCTGGTGCGCGACGAGGGCGAGCAGGTCCGCTACCTCGACGATCTCATGACCGTCTTCGAGGGGGAGGGCGTCGATTCCGTCTTCTGGTTCAGCTTCGCCGGTTTCAGCACACCTCACCGGACATCCGGACCGGACGAGGACCTCGCCTCCTACGGCATCGTCAAAGTCCTGGACGAGCACAGCGGCTATCCCGCCGACAAGCGCGCCTACCCCGACATGCCCTGGGAACCGAAGCAAGCGTTCCACGCACTCGCCACCCGCTACAGGGCCCACTGAGCTTCCTCGCAGGGGTCACCGATCGGGCTCGCGACACGGGTCCGTGACGAGCGAGGCCCCCGGCCGGTTGAGGGAGATGCCAGCGATTGCGCGGCCTACTGCGCGGCCGGGGCCGGACAGTGGTGCGGGCGGTGATGGTGCTGCTGTCGCTGCACGGCCTGTCACCTGCACAGATCGCCGTACCGGTGGAGTACGACCCGGCCACGGTGCGCCGCCGGATCGGCCTCTTCCATGCCTGCGGGGTGACCGGTCTGGCCGACCGGCCCCGCAGCGGGCGACCGAGGCTGGCGGCCGGCGACTGCCCGCGCGGACCGCCGCGTTGCTCGAACGGCCAGCTCCTGGCCACTGCAACCCCCTGGACCAGCCCCTGGTTCCCGCCCGGTTACCGACAGAATTTCCGGAAACGCGCTTCAGCGGCCCGTACCGCTCCACGGGGCGTCACCACAGGCATGATGTAGGCCATGACGCACACCGCCCGCCGCATGTTCGAGCTCCTGGAGCCGATCTGCCTGGTCACCTACTTCGCCGACGAGTGCAACGAGGAGCTGGCCGCGCTCGGCCACCGCACCTACTGGGACGGCTACTTCGCCAGCCGCGCCGCGCCGCTCGGGCGGGTGCCGGCACAGGTCGTGCACGCGGCCTTCTACAGCTTCGCCGACGGGGAGGCCGCGCGGCACATCCCGAGCGCATGGGAGACGATCCCGCCCGAGGCGTCCGTCGCCGCGCGGGAGCGGGGCAGCGCGGCCTCCGTACGGCGGATCCTCGGCGACGAGTTGGCCGACTCCCCAGGCCTGGTGCGCGCCGCCGACCTGACCACCAAAGCCGCGACGAGCGCGCCCACGGAAGGTCGGGTGATGTACGCCGGGATGCGCACCCTTCCGGTGCCCAGCGACCCGGTCGCCCGGCTGTGGCATTCCGCGACCATGCTGCGCGAACACCGCGGTGACGGGCACGTCGCCGCTCTCGTCGGCGCGCGCATCGGCGGCACGGAGGCCCATGTGCTCGACGCGCTGGCACGGGGCATCCACCCGCCGGAGTCGTTCGGGCGCCTCCATCACCTGCCGAAGGAACGGCTGGCCGCGGTCATGGACGGCTTGCGCGAGCGCGGGCTCGTCGACGCCGACGGCCGGTTCACCGACGCTGGCCGCGAGACCAAGCAACGCATCGAAGCCCTTACCGACGAGCTCGCCGCCCCGCCGTACGACGCGCTGTCTCCCGCCGAGCTCGACGAGCTGGTCGCCGAGCTCGAACCCATCACCGCGACGCTGGTGGCCGCGGGGTCGCAGTGACGAGCAGCGACTGACGGGACGAGGAGCCCGCCGTCCGGTACGGCGAGTTGTCGGCGCGGTGTTCGCGCCCGCGGGGCTCGACCCGACCGTCGACTTCCTGGCCGCATCCCGGTGCCGACGAGCCGTGCGATGTCGTCGTCGTGGTCCGGCTCGATATCCGGCCGACCCTGGCGTCGTCCGGACACGCTGCATGCCGACAAGAGCTACGACTACCTCCGCTGCCGCCCGTACCTGCGCCAGCGTGGAATCAAGGTGAGCATTGCCCGGCGCCCGGCGCCCGGCGCGGCGTCGAGTCCAGCAGCCACCTCGGTCGAGTCCGCTGGGTCGTCGAACGAAGCATCTCCTGGTTGCTGTGCTTCAAGCGCCTCGGGCTGCGCTACGACGGCACCACATAGGGTGCTCGGGTGTTCCATCGGCTTGAGGTCAGTGTGTTGCCACCGGGCTTCCGTTGGGCTGCCCAGTTGCAGGTCCGGATCAACGGCGAGGAAGTGGTGGCAGAGGCGGTGGGAGAGGGAGGCCGCGGCCCGTTTGCGAAGGAGGCACTGCCCGCCGACGGTCACGGTCCCCTCTGGGCGACCGGCGAGGGGCGACGTGTAGTGCTGGGCGAGCCTGAGTGCACGGGCGGATGCTGTGGCTACCTGTCCGTGTTCGTGCAGCGGCACGGCGGGATGGTGGAGTGGTCCGACTGGCAGGTGCCCGTGGGCAAGGTGCGGCCCCCAGCATTCCATTTCCACGCCGCTCAGTACGACGCCGAACTGATCCGAGCACTGACAGACCGGCGGTGGCAGGTCTACAGGAGTGATTGACGCGCCGCCGGTCCTGGGTGTCACGTGGCCGTCAGGCTGTGCGGGTGGCTGAACGAGTACGCGTCCGTGAGATCGATGAAGATGAAGATGACGATGCCGATGACGTGCGCGGACGGGGGAGCGCAGGGGAGTGCCGGTGCCTGAGTGGTAGGCGCCGCGCGGTCGACCCGAGCGGCGGCATCGGCTCCGTCAGGCATGCCGTGGGCCCGCTCTTCGGCGAGCCCACAGTCTTGCGGTCATGTGCTGCGGCTCCATGCGTCGACCGTGGCGGCAGCCCAGGCCTTGACGCGTTCCGCGAACCCTTCGGCGGGGAACGTCCCGTCGACAGCGACATCTTCGATCGTGACGGAGAAACGCGATGGCGGCGCGTCCCGTCGTGGCGGGGCCACGTCGCGGACGACTCGTGGAGGGATGTTCTTCACGCGATGGGAGTTGCCAAGGCGAGCCTGATCGACAAGCTGGTTCACTTCATCGAGGCCGCCTTCGAGATATGCGTGCAGCAGCGTCCAGGCCATCGCACCATCGTCGGCGGGAAGTTGGCTGGGGTGCTGGAGCAAGAAGCACGAGACTGAGACACCGTGTAACGGCCCCCACGGTTCCTGCCGCGCGTGGTCCAACGCGAGCAAGGCCTGGAACAGGTCGTCACAGGATCGCGAGTTCATGGGAACACCGCACTCCGCGCAGGGTTTCATGCCTCCTCCTTTCTCCTTCTTGATCGTTGAGATAGAGCGTAGTGCTGCAGCTGACTTTCGGGGATTGTCATGGCTGGGCGGTCTCCCGTCGCTGCAATGGAGATCAGCTGTGACCCGGTTCCTTTTGCCGGCCTCAGCCGCGCCGGTCACGAACGTCAGCTGGAACTCCGGCCGAGACAGACATCACGCGTACCTGTTGAGTAGTTGGGGGGACCGGTGGCTCAGCGCTCCACGCGCTTCAGGCCGCGCACGGCTGGGATTGCCAGCAGCAGGGCGCAGGCGACGAGCGCCATGGACGCGGATACGCACAGCAGCGGCGCCGTGCCTGCGACGACCGCAAGCGGCCCTGCGACCGCCTGCCCAACGGGCTTCATCACCAGCGAGCCGGCCGCGTCGTACGCGTGCACCCTGCCGAGGACGTCCTGCGGGATGTGCGTCTGCACACTCGTGTGGAACATGACGATCCAGAACGCCATGCCCACGCCGCTCACCCCGTAGCACCCGGCGATGATCGGCGCGGGGAGGCCGAGAGCGACACCCAACGGCATGAGCGCCCAGAGGATCATCGAGAGGGCGCCGGCCCGTAGTGGATACCGTGGGCGGAGCCTGATCGCGACGATTCCACCCACCACGCTTCCCGCACCGAGGGACGACATGACCAGGCCGAACGTCGGTGCCCCGTAGTCGGTGACCAGCGTGCTGTTGCCGAGGGTCATGGTGGGGCCGGCGCCTGCCAACTGCCAGAGCATGAAGACGACGATGACGCTCCACAACCAGGTTCTGGCCCGGAACTCCCGCCATCCCTCGACGAGATCGGCCCGGAACGACGAGGCGCCGTCCCGCGCGGCCGGGCCCATCGGGACCGAGCGGAGCAGGAGCAGGCAGGTGCCGCTGACCGCATAGGTCAAGGCGTCGAGGGCGACCACCGTTGCCGGTGAGGAGACCACCAGCAGCAGGCCGGCCAGCGAGGGGCCGATGACGGCAGTGACGGACTCCGAGATGCGGAGGGTGGCGTTGGCCTTCTGTACGTCCTGGGCTATACGCGGGGTGATGCTGGCGACTCCCGGCTGGAAGAGTGCGCTACCTGCCCCGACCAGGGCCAGCAGCAACAGGATCTGCCACAGTGGTGGCGTACCCAGCAGGAACAGCAGCGCGAGCACTGCCTGGAAGCACAGTCGGACGGTGTCGGAGATGACCATCAGCCGTCGGGCGCCGAAGCGGTCGGACAGCACCCCACCAAAGATGATCAGTGCTGCGAACGGGGCTACGAGCGCGGCCAGCGCATAGCCCACCCCGCTCGCTCCGTATCCCGCCCGGATCACGGCGGCGGTGATCGCGACGGGGAGCATCGCGTCGCCCAGCAGAGAGGTGGTGCGGGCGGTGAAGAACAGCCGGAAGTCCGCTGCCCACAGCGGCAGTTCAGACGAGGTCTCCTTGACTTGCAGGTCGTGGGCCATGCCCGAGCCAGCCACCGCTCACCGTCCCCCGTATGCCGTTGGTCTTGACCAGGGCGACACTTTCCTGCCTCGGATGTCCCTCGGTCAACGGAATATCTTCGGCAGGCTCAGCGCGTATGCGCGTGTGAAGAGCGTGCCCAGGGGCTTCACGGGAGGAGCCACACGCGACGAGAACGGGAGGAGCCACACGCGACGAGAACGGGAGGAGTCACACGCGGCGAGAACGGAGAACTCGGGTGATCAAGTGGGCCGGCTTGATCATCACGTTGTGCGGAGCCGGCAGGGTGAAGAATTGCCGCTAGCCCACCGCTGCTCTTGCCGCGGCCACGAATGCGGCGATCGCCGGATGGGTACCACCGCCCGCGCGGAAGGCGACCCTCGATCGACGGAACAACGGCAACTTGGTCAACACCACGCCCGCGGGGGGATGCGCCGTGGCCATTTCCGGTACGAATCCTGCCCCTTGCCCGATGGCGGCCAGGCCCAGCGCTGTGCGGAAGTCGTTGACCTGGTGGTGGATTCTCGGCTGGAACCCGGCCGCCTGGCAGGCGCGCACGGCCATCGCGTGACCCGTCGTGCCTTCCCGCGCGGTGATCCAAGGGGCCTCGGCATACGGCCCGAGCAGCTCGGCCAGCGTGTTGCCGCGGCTGGTGGTCTTGGTCGCGGTGTTGGTGGCGAGGTACATGGGTTCCTCGAGCAGGGGCACCTCGTCCACGGTGGTGTCCGGTGACGCGGGTACGAAGTCGTAGTCGTGGACCAGGGCCACGTCGAGCTCGCCGGCTCGCAGGCCGTCGGAGACGCGTGCCGAGTCGATCTCTTGCACCATCGGTTCCAGCGCGGGATGCCGTTGGGCCAGCTCGGCCAGTGCGGCGGGAACGATGGTGTGGCCACCGGAGGGGAAGGTCCCGATGCGCAGCGACCCGCCGATGCCCTCCCGCGCGCTGGCGAGTTCGGCGACCGCCAGTTCCAGGCGTTCCAGCACGGCATCGGCGTGTGCGACGAGGGACCGGCCGGCGGGCGTGAGGATCACACGCCTGCCGCTGCGTTCCAGCAAGGCCACGCCTGCCTCGCGTTCCAGCACACTCAGTTGCTGGGAGACGGCTGATGCGGTGAAGGTCAGCGCCTCGGCCACGGCGGCGATCGTGCCCCGCCGGTCCAACTCGCGAAGCAGGTAGAGGCGACGCACATCGAGCATAAGTTCAGCTTAGGTATCTCGGCAGAAATCGGCAATGGACCTACAGGATCGGCATGAGCAAGGGTGGGAGCATGAAGTCCGATCCGAATTTCACAGGCCTGTACGTCCCCCTGGTGACTCCGTTCACCGACGATCTGCGGGTGGCTCCCGATGCGCTGGCCCGACTCGCCGACGAGGCGCTGTCGGCGGGCGCCTCCGGGATCGTCGCCCTCGGCACCACCGCGGAAGCGGCCACATTGACCGCGGAGGAGAAGCGAACTGTGGTGGACGTCTGCTCAGCCGCCTGCCGGGAACACGGCGCCCCGCTGATCGTCGGGGTCGGCACCAATGACACCGCCACCGCCATCGAGTCGCTGCGCGAGCTGGCGACCAGGGGCGACGTAGCCGCGGCGCTGGTTCCCGCGCCGCCCTACATCCGTCCCGGTGAAGCGGGCACACTGGCGCATTTCACCGCGCTGGCCGACCACGGCGGCATGTCTCTGATCGTGTACGACATCCCCTACCGCACCGGGCAGACGCTCAGCGCCGACGCGCTTGCGGCACTCGGCCGCCTACCAGAGGTCGTCGGGGTCAAGCACGCGACCGGTGTGATCGATGCGACCACGGTCGAGTTGCTCGCCTGCGCACCGCACGGCTTCGCCGTGCTCGGTGGCGACGACGTCGTCATATCACCCCTCGTCGCGGCGGGCGCACACGGTGGAATTCTCGCCTCGGCCAATCTCCGTACCGCCGACTACGCCGAACTCATCTCGCTGTGGCGTCGCGGCTCCGGCGCACCCGCCCGCAGGCTCGGAGCCGAGCTGTCCCGTCTGTCCGCTGCGCTCTTCGCCGAGCCGAACCCCACAGTCATCAAGGGAGTGCTGCACGCCCAGGGGCGCATTCCCAGCCCGGCCGTCCGGATGCCGCTGCTGGCAGCCTCCACGAGCTCGGTCCGTCGAGCGGCGCTCCTGGCCGGCAGCGGCGCTCCTGCAACGGCGGCTCACTGAACCAGGCTCTCGCGGCCATCGTCGCCGCCGCAGGAAGTGCGGACCTGCCCGACGTTGTCGGTGTCGGGTCGGTGTCGTGCCCGGCCCAGGCGGTCACGCGGCACGGGCGGCCGACCGGCCGGCGGGGGCGCCATGCCTGTCCTCCGACGGCACCCTGACGTTCGCCACGTACGACATGGAGGGCTCCCACCACGGGCAGCGCTGGAGCGGCGAGGTCGGTCCGCTGACGGAGCATCACGAAGTGCAGTGCAACGGGAGCATGGACCGGACCGCGGGACAGGCGGCCGGGTCAACCTCCGGGATGGTCCCCCACGCCCTGGCGGCCGAGGTCCGCGCCATCGAGCGTTCACCGGACCAGAGCCTCCGCGAGTTCCCGCGGCCGGGCGGCAAACGGGCTGTGGCTTCCCGGCAGGGTGTGGACGGTGAACGGCTCGCCCGCTATGGCCCGGTCGGACTCCGCGATCATCAGGTCCTGTGCGGCCGGCGGCAGCGCCCGGTCCTCCGCGCAGCGCAGGAAGGTGCGGGGGATACGGCCCCACCGCGCTGCGGTCAGCGTGATGGGGGTCGCCGGGACGGCCAGCGGCAGGTCGGGGCTGAGTGCGGAGCGCCAGCGGTCGAAGCGGTCGGCGGGCGTGTCGTGGTAGTGGGTCTGCCGCAGCTCCTCGGCGTAGGCGGGGTCCGACGAGATCGGATCGATCCGTACGGCGCCCAGCGCCTGGGGATCACCGAGGCTGAGGCTCTGTCCTCGTGCGGTGGCGCTCTCGGGGGCGCTGAGGTAGTCGAAGAACCGGGGGCGGCCGGCGGGGACGAACGCAGAGAGGTAGACGATGCGGTCGACCAGCTCGGGCGCGCGCTCCGCGGCCAGAGAGGCGGGGCCGCCGCCCGCGCTGTGGGCGACGAGCACGACACGGCCGTAGCGGCGGACCCGACGCAGCGTGTCCAGGATTGCATCGGCGCAGTGGTCCAT
This sequence comes from Streptomyces bugieae, assembly GCF_036352915.1. Taxonomy (NCBI): domain Bacteria; kingdom Bacillati; phylum Actinomycetota; class Actinomycetes; order Kitasatosporales; family Streptomycetaceae; genus Streptomyces; species Streptomyces bugieae. The sequence goes on along the minus strand of NZ_JAZBJP010000006.1, from coordinate 109,192 downwards.
CGTCACGTCGGCGAGCTGCGACCTCTCGGTCAGCAGACCGGGCCGGCCAGGCAACAGGTACCCGGTGGGCAGGGGGGCGTCGAAGCCGTGACCGGGCAGGTCGACGGCCACGCCCGCGGCGCCGAGACCGGCGAGCGCGCGCTGTGTCGCCGCCCACTGCCACGAGCCGTGCCAGGCGCCGTGGACGAGAACGAAGACGGTGTTGTTCACATCGGTGTTCAGGGAGGGCGTCATGGTTCCCATCCCAGTCGGCGACAGCAGCGGCATCCATGGGAAGACCTGGCACACTGCCTGGCGATACTTTGCAGGTATGAAAGGGGGATCATGGAGGCGCGGCATCTGCGGTACGCACTCGCCCTCGCCGCGCATGGACACTTCGGCCGGGCGGCCCACGCGCTGGGTATCGCACAGCCCCCGCTGTCCAAGCAGATCGCCGACCTGGAGCGCGAGATCGGGGCCCGGCTGTTCGACCGTACGCGCCAGGGCGTGTTCCCGACCGCCGCGGGCGAGGCGTTCCTCGCCCGGGCGCGGCGGGCGCTGGAGGAGATGACGGCGGCCACGGTGGATGCCGGCCGGGCAGCGCGCGGCGAGACGGGCCGGCTGCGCCTGGGCTTCATCGCCTCCGCGCTACTCGACCCGCTGCCGGACGTCCTGGGCCGGTTCGGCCGCGAACGGCCCGACGTACGGCTGGAACTGCACGAGATGGCGTCCGGCCGCAGTGCCACCGCTCTCATCGCCGGAGAACTGGACGTGGCCGTCACCCTCGGACCGCCACGGGGCGCCGGGGCCGAGCACCTGGTGTCTGTACCGATCGGTCACGACCATCTGATCGCTGTTGTCAGCAGCGCGCACCCCTATGCCGGCCAGGCGTCGGTGAGCGTGGACCAGCTGCGGCGGCAGCCGCTGATCGTGGCTGCGGGGGAGGACGAGCCCGCGGTCACCGCCGGGCTGCGCACCCTGCTGGGCGAGGACACCGCCGCACTGGACGGTGCGACCGTCGCCAGGGACGTGCACACGATCATCGGCCTGGCCGCCTGCGGGGTCGGCGTGGGCCTCGGACCCTCCCGCATGCTGTCGGTCCCACGCCCAGGCATCCGGTTCTGCGAGGTGACCCCGCGCACGGCGCTGCCCGACCTGGTCCTGTCCTTCGCCGACCGCGACCGCTCCCCGGTGCTGAGCGCCTTCCTCGACATCGTCCGCAACAACTGCCCCGACGTCGGTGCCGCGCTCGACCGGCGGTTGGGCCACACACGAGTAGGGGATTCTTGCGCGAAGCAGCCCTGAGCGGCGCTCTCGGCGGCGACCAGGCCGCAATTTCAGCACTGTTGAAACTGCGTCAGGTACTGCCGCAACGGATCGCCCACCGGGGGGCTGGGCGAGAGGGACGCCGCCTTCGTGCACACCCCCAGCCCCGACGAACCGCAGATCACGCCCGGCAAGCTGCTGGAACTGGCGGCCGCGTGCCGCCGGTCCGAGCGCGCCCGCATGTCGTACCGCGACTGGCAAGGAACAGCCACCGTCCGAGACCTCGATCCGTGAGGCTCACGTGTTCCCTGGGCTGAGTTCACGTATTTCCCCATCCCCGGGGCTCGTGCCAGTTGGCCAGGTGAGACTTCCCACCGCCGGCCGGTTGATGGGGAGCTCCCTGGCAGTCACAGATCACGGCCGGTGTTCGATGCGCGGGCTGTCCCGACGGTACTGCCGGCTGGCAGAATCCTCGATCATGGCGAACAGCGGACTGTGGGTCGGCGTCCTCACTGCGCTGACCGCGCTCGGAGCCAGCTACATCACCGCGCGGGCAACCTCGCGCGCGGCGCTGACCCAGGCCCGGACAACCACGACGGCAGAGGCCCTTCGTGAGCAGCGCGACCGGCGTCGATCCACCTACCGGGAGATGATGGACTGCGCGCACGCATTCAATGAGGTCACCTGGCAGATCGACGACGTCGACGCGACGCGAGACCAGGAGACCAGGGACCAGCTCCTACGGCAGATGTATGAGTGCATCGGCCCGGCTATAGGGAACATGAACAAGGCGACCCATGAGGTCCGTCTTGACGGTCCTGCCGAGGTTTCCGCCGCGGCGGAGCACCGGGTGGCGGACGCCGCACGGGCGGGGCGTCGGAGCCTCTGTCGTGATCAGTGTTGGGGATGTGGCGTGGAGTGGAACAGGGGACGCCGCTTGGGCGCAGCGCCGGGAAGGAGACGGCCGACTTCGACCCGCATTCTGATGGCGTGGATTACCTCAACCACCCCGAGGACAATGGCCATGATGCCCGTCACCAGGGTGAGTGCGGCGATCGAGGCGAATGGCGCAACGATCAGCGCTATGCCCGCCAGCATGCCGATGATTCCCGAGAACATCATCCAGCCCCGCGCCGGCATGGCCGGGGCGGAGGCCGCCGTGGCCGTCACCATGATGCCGCGCAACAGCCAGCCGAAGCCGATCCACAGGGCGAGCAGCAGGATCGACTGCAGGGTGCCACGGAAGCAGATCAGTCCGAGCAGGACCGAGACCGCTCCCGCGAGGAAATGCAGCGCCCGAAGATGTGCGGGAACGTGCGCGCCGAACGCGGCGGCCAGTTGGAAGGCCCCGACGAGCAGCAGGTAGATGCCGAAGAGCACACCGATGACCTGCAGCGTCCCCTTCGGCCAGGCAAGAACCACAATGCCCAGCGCGATGGCAGCCACGCCCGCGGTGAGAGCGATCTGCCAGCCCGCGTTCGCCAGGGCGCCCAGGGTTTCGGTGGCGGAGGCGTCTTGGGGCCCGGTGCCTGCCGGGCGCGGAGGGCCGGTGCCTGAGGTGGAATCGGAGGGAGATGCCATTCCAGATCACCCTTCCAGGGGCAATGTGGTCGGATGGGTCGTTTCCATCGTCACCCGTTCGGCCCGCGATCGCCCGGCAAGGGCGAAGGGCGCTTCGGTGGCGACATACCCTCACGAGCGCTTTTTGCGCGATGGCTGTCCTGGAAGTGGTGGTCGCCGGTGTGATCGCTGGGCCGGGCCCTGGAAGCCGGGCCCCGCAAGCCTTGCGTGGTGGAACTCGGCTCTGCATCATCCGGGCCCTTCGGTCGCGCTGGAGGCACGCTCGCGAGCTTCCTGGCCGTCCGGTAGGGCCGCCGGTCCACTTGGCGGCCCTGCGGAGGGTGGCCTGCGGTGTCGGGCGAGCTCGGGCTAGCCGGCCATGGCCGGCTGACCGAAGCAGGTTGCGCGTGGGACGGCAGGGCACGGAGTGCTGCGGATGGTCCCTTGTCGGGAGCAGAGAGGGACCGACGGTGGAACTGTGCTGCTGTCGGCTCATCCGGGATCGTGCCGGGGCACCCACCCGTCGGTCACCGTCCGTGCTCGTCCGGTTCTGTGCTGACGCGATCGGCTGCTCGTATGTGGTCGGCGAGCGCAGCGACGCTGTGCTCATCGGCGTGATCGTGGCGCTCTCCGCCGATCTGGGCCTCGTCAACGAGTACCGGGCGGAGAAGGCCGTGGATACGTTGCGCGCGAAGATCCGGCACCGTGCGGTCGTGCTGTGCGACGGGCGCCCGCAGGAAGTCGAGGTGATCGGCCTGGTCGACTCAGGGTGGGACCATGACCAGGATGCCGTTTGCGTCGAGGTGTCTTGACGTACCGTCAGCTACGAGGGGCGAGGGGCGAGGGGCGAGGGGCGAGGGGCGAGGGGCGAGGGGCGAGGGGCGAGGGACGGGGGACGGGGGCGGAGATCAGTGCGGGACGTGCTGGCCGGCGCGGCCTCGGGCGCGCCAATCCTGGGCCAGCTCGTCCTGCCGACGCCCCGCCGGGCCATACCCGTTGGGGGTGGTGGACCTGGTCTGGGCACTCGACGACGGCGGTGATCACTGGTCGTTCAGCCGCCCTGGCCGTGTTCCGGCGCCTGGCTGTCGGCTCGGGCCTCGCGCTGGAGACCGGCCACGCGGCGGAGTGCCTCCTTGAACCTGGCGTACTCCTGTGCGCCCAGTGCGTTGGCGTGGCGTTGCTCGATCGTGCGCATGATGGAGGCGGCGGCCTCCATCTGGAGCAGGCCGCGTTCGGTGGGGTAGATCAGTTTGGCGCGGCGGTCTGCGGGGTCGGGTTTGCGTTCCACGTAGTCGAGGCGTTCGAGGTCGTCGACGAGGGTGCCGATGACCTGTTTGTGCTGTCCGGAGGCGCGGGCGAGTTCGCTGGCCCGGATGCCGTCGGTACGCAGGTACGCGAGGACGGCGCCGGTGCGGGGCTGGATGTCGTCGAAGCCCTGCTCGGCGAGCGCGGTGAACAGCTCGCGCTGAACGGAGAAGAGGACCTGGGCGGCGAGCACGCCGAGGTCCGGGTCCCCAGTGTGGTGCTTGCTCAACGCTTCTCCCGTCCCGGCGCTCGTCCGCCGCTGTGCTGGGTCACCAGCGATTTTATTCCTCCGTCCAGGGACTCGGACGGTGTCGACCCGGTCCCGGGCGGCCCCGCAGGGGCGGGCGCTTGCGCTCCGGAGGGCCGAGGCGTAGCGTCAAGAGGTCACTAAAATTGACTATCAAGATTGGTGACTATATCGGCTGGCTCCATCACGAAGGAGCGGATGATGAGCGAACACAGCAAGTTCCTGGAGCCGATCACCCGGGAGAACGCCGCAGTGGTGCTGGTCGACCACCAGGTGGGCCTGCTGTCCGGCGTCCGGGACATCCCGGTCGGCGAGCTGAAGCACAACGTGGTGGCCATGGCACGGGCGGCGATCGTGCTGGGTGTCCCGCTGGTCGTCACCACCACCGCGGCGGACAGCATGTGGGGGCCGACCACTCCCGAGCTGGTGGAGGCACTTCCGGCCGGACACAAGATCATCGACCGCAGCACGGTCAATGCCTGGCATGACGACCGGGTTCGCGAGGCCATCGAGGCCGCCGGTCGGCGGAAGCTGATCTTCGCCGGGGTGTCTCTCGAAGTGTGTGCGGCACTGCCCGCGATCGCCGCGACGGCTGCCGGGTACGACGCCTATGTCGCCGTGGACGCCTCCGGCACCTTCAGCCGGACCAAGCGTGAGGCGGGCCTGCTGCGCATGCAGCAGGCCGGTGTCATCGTCAGCGACTACGCCACCCTCCTGGTCGAGGCCCTCGCCGACAACGGTCTCCCCGAGGCCGGCGCCTCCTACGCCGCCCTCGACATGCCGTTCGCCGTCCTGGTCGGCCAGATCTCCGCGGCCTACCAGGCCTAGACGCTCGATCCGGCCGGCAGCACGGCATGCGCGATGCCGGTGAGGTTGCCCTGTGCGACCAGGACCTCCCGCCGGTCCGACCCGTCGAGGCCGGCCGAGTAGACGCTGCCGCCCAGGTCGGTCGCGTAGATGCGCCTGTCATCCGGATCGAGGGCGATGCCGATGCCTTCCATCAGGTATCTGGGACGCTCTCGGGCGTACGCGGTCCGTCCGGCCGGTGCATCGGTGCGCGGTTCACGGTGTTGCCGCGCGCCCGGTCCCCGCGATCGGTCCAGTAGAGCAAGCGCTGTGCGTGGTCGAGTTCGAGGTCGATCGGCTCCGGCAGTCTTCGAAGAGCACGTCGATGTCGCTGCGTTCGGCCGCTTTCTCCCCCCGTGGGCAGGTCGATTCCGGCCCCAGGATCTTCCCTTGGCCCGCATCGCTCGGGCCCTGCTGGCTCCGGTAGAGGTGTCCACCCAAGTAGAGGGGTCCACCGACCGGATCGACGGCTACTCCCACATCCTCCAACTCGCCAACCAGACCTCGGCGAACAGCAACACGCAGAGCACGGCCCGGTCGCTGATGCTGCTCATTCACACCTCCAACGCGGGCTGGAACCACACCCCAACCCCTCATGTGACGAACTCTGACGCGTCCGTCCCCGCGGCGTGGTCAGGGCGCGGGGCGCCTCAGCCGGCGGCTCAGGAGGAGTGCCCCCGCGCCCCCGACCAACGAGGCGGCGGCGAGGCCGGTGAGCGCGGTCTCGGCCCGGGCGTCATAGGTAGACCCCGTGGCGGGCAGCGAGGGCCGGGCGGAATCGGCTGCAGTGGCGGCTTGGAGGACGAGATCGGTGACCGCTTGGGGGTGGGAGATCATGGCCACGTGGGAGGAGTCGATCTCCACTGTGTGTGAACCCGCACGCTTCGCCTCGAAGCGTTCCTGGTCGGGGTTGATTGTCTTGTCCTGCTTCGCGACGAGGAACCACGACGGGATGTGTCTCCAGGCCGCCACCTTGGCCTTCTCCGAGAACGCGGTCGTGGCCACGGGGCGTTGGGTCACCGCCATGAGCCTTGTGGTGCTCTCCGGCAGGTCGGCGGCGAAGACCTGATGGAGCCTGTCGGGCTTGAGGTAGAGGTCGGTCCCGTGGACGCCGCCGGCCCGGTAGGGAACGGAGTTCGTGGCGGTGCCGAGTTCGGTGGGGAACCTGGCGGCCAGGGACATACCGTTCTCGCCCACGTCGGGCATGAGTGCCGATACGTACACCAGGGACTTCACATGGGGGTTGCCTGCGGCGGCCGAGCTGATCAGGGAGCCGCCGTACGAGTGGCCCACCAGCACGATCGGACCCTTGATGCTGTCCAGCACGGAGGCGATGTAGGTGGAGTCGTTGTACAGCCCGCGGAGCGGGTTGGCGGGGGCGATGACGGCGTAACCACGGCGTTCGAGCCGCTCGACCACCCCGTTCCAGCTGGAGGCGTCCGCGAACGCGCCGTGCACCAGCACGATGGTGGGTTTGGCCGTGGTCGTGGTCGTGCCGCCGTCCGCGGCGGCAGGAGCTGCCACGGTCGTGCACAGGGCCAAGGCGCACCCGGCCGCGATGACGTGTGTGCGACGTATTCGGCGCCGTGAGCCGGGGGCCGGGCATGCTGCCATGGCGTTCTCGCTTTCGGTGAGACTTATGGCATCTGAGTGTTCCCCCCTCCGCACCGGCAGGCGCGGCCGTGCACTCCAATCGGGTGGTCCGATGACCGTCCGGTGCCGTGCGTAGAGCACCGGCTCGACTGGCTTTCCGTCGTAGCAACCGTGCCACTGCGCGAACGTCCGCTCGCCTCGGGCAAGCCACTCCCCGGCTCAGGTTGCCGTCGGCTGCGAACCACGGGCCATCGCGATCCGTGCACAGGGCCCCTGCGGTGTTCGTAGGTCGTGTCCTACATGGCTGTTGATCGTTGGCGGAAGATCAGGCCGCGAACGCGTGGGGTGTGCATATGACGTCCGTTTCTCCTCGTCCGGGACCGATTCGTGTCGGTGTGGTGGGTCTGAGCGCGAGCGGCGGGTGGGCGGCCGCCGCCCATGTGCCGGCGCTGGCCGGGCTCGACGGATACGAGTTGCGGGCGCTCAGCGCCAGCAGCGACGAGTCGGCGCGTGCGGCCGGCAGAAGTATGCGGTGCCGCTGGCCTTCAGCAGTGCGGAGGAGTTGGCCCGCTGTGAGGAAGTCGATCTCGTGGTCGTGACGGTAAGGGTTCCGCAGCACCTGGAGCTCATCCGGCCTGCGCTCGAAGCGGGAAAGATGGTGTTCAGCGAGTGGCCGCTGGGTGCCGATCTCGCGCAGGCCGAGGAGCTGGCGGACCTGGCGCATCGCAGGGGGGGGGTGCTGACTGCCGTGGGCCTGCAGGTCCGGTCGGCTCCGCCGCTTCGGTATCTGCGGGATCTGGTCGCCGAGGGCTATGTGGGGCGGGTGCTGTCGACCAGCATGCTCGGGTCGGGTGGCTATTGGGGCGCCACGTACGACGACAGCCATGCGTACCTGCTGGACGTCACGAGCGGCGCCACGCTGCTGTCGATTCCCTTCGGGCACTCGGTCGACGTGCTGGCCATGGTGCTCGGGGAGTTCCGCGAGGTGTCGGCTCACATCGAGAACCTGCGTCCCGAGGTCATCCACGTGACGAGCGGGGCGGTCGCGGCCAAGAGTGCAGAGGACCAGATCGCCGTCACCGGTCTGCTCGAATCCGGGGCCGTGGCCGCTGTGCACTTCCGCGGTGGAACGTCCCGTGCTACCGAGTTCCACTGGGAGATCAACGGCACGGAGGGCGATCTCGTCGTCAAGGCCGATCAGGCTCAGTGGTGGTGGGGGCAGCTGCGGTTGTACGGCGCCCGAGGCAATGACGGTGTCTTGACCGAACTTTCGGTTCCGCCCCGCTACCAGCGGTCGCTGACGCAATGGACCGAGCGATCCGCCGAGCCCGCCTACAACGTCGCCCACGAGTACGCGCTTCTGCGCGACCAGATCACCGGGAGCCTTGCGCCGGACACGGACGGCGTTCCCGACTTCCGGCACGCGGTCCGGCGGCAGGGCATGTTGGAAAGGATCCGAGAGGCGGCACGGACCGGCCGGAAGGTCACACTCGCAGAGCAAGGCTCATAGGCGGGCTCGTCAGGACTCGGGCGAGCCACTACGCCGACGCTTCCCGAGCGCCCACGTACCGAATAACACGCGAGCGGTACGCCGGGTTTCTCTCTGGCGCGCTGCTAAATTCGCGACTAAGGACCGCATCAATACCCCTACCGGTTCTGCATTCGGACCGGCGGCCGGATCCAAAACTCCGTGCATCGCCGACGTTCATGGGAACGACGATTCAAGTGCGCGGCGAAGGGACATGCTGTGACGACCGTCCGTGAAGCCACCATCGATCTGCTCAGGAAGCACGGTCTGAACACATGGTTCGGCAATCCCGGCTCGTCCGAACTGACCCTGCTGGAGGAATTCCCCACCGACTTCCGTTATCTCCTGGGGCTGCAGGAAATGGTGCCGGTCGGTATGGCCGACGGTTTCTCGCAGATCACCGGACGTCCCGCGCTGGTGATGGTGCACACCGCGCCCGGCCTCGGCAATGCAGTGGGCGCCCTGTACAACGCCTACCTGAACAAGACGCCGCTCATTGTCATCGCGGGCAACCAGCGTCGTGTCATGCAGAATCAGAAGTGCCTCCTGACCAACGAGGACGCCGTCCTGGTCCCACGTCCGTTCGTCAAATGGTCCGCCGAGCCGGCCATCGCGAGCGAGGTACCCGCGGTCCTCGCCCGCGCCATCCACGTCGCGATGTCTCCGCCCACCGGACCGGTCTTCGTCTCCGTGCCGATGGACGACTTGCCCTACGAACTCGACGAGGCCCAGATCGCGGAGATCGAGGTGATCCGGGACCGCGAGGTCATCCACGCCGGAGGGTTCCGCAAGGACCTGGCGAAGAAGATCGCCGGCCGGCTCTCCGCCGCGAAGTCACCCGCTTTCGTCGTCCACGGCGACTTGGAGCACGCCGGAGCCTGGGACCCGGTCGTGAAACTGGCCGAACGCAGCAAGGCCGCTGTGTGGACGGCACCGCTCCCGGGCCTGTCCGGTTTCCCCGAGAACCACCCCCTGTACCAGGGCATGCTCCCGCCCGGCGCCGGCTGGATCTCCGAAGAGCTCAAGGGCCACGACCTCGTCGTGGCGCTGGGCGGCCCGGTCTTCCGCTACTACCCCTACATCCCCGGCTCGTATCTGCCCGAGGGCACCTCCCTCATCCACATCACGAGCGACCCGGACGAAGCCGCCCGCGCACCCGTCGGCGACGCCTACGTGGCGGACGTCCGGGCCGCGGTGGAGGCTGTGCTGGGCGAGATCTCCGAATCTTCGCGCACCGCCCCCAAGGCCAGGCCCGACGTACCCCGTCCGGAACGGGCCGAAGTCCCGATGCAGGCCGCGGACCTGTGGACGGCTGTCGGCCACGCCGCTCCGGCGGACGCCCTGTTCGTGACCGAAGCCGGTTCCAACGAAATCCCGATCACGTCATTCGTACGGCCCGGCGCTTCCCTCTCCCACATGTCCGCTGTCGGCGGGGGCCTCGGATTCGGGCTGCCCGCCGCTGTCGGTGCCCAACTCGGTGCCCCGGACCGCCCGGTGCTCGCCCTCATGGGCGACGGGTCGATGCACTATGCCATCACGTCCCTGTGGACCGCCGCCCGCTACAAGGTCCCACTGACGATTGTCGTCTCCTCCAACGAGGAATACGGAGTACTCAAACAGTTCGCCGACATCGAGAGCACCACCGGCGTTCCCGGCCTGGACCTGCCCGATCTGAACATCGTGGCCACCGCCGCGAGTTACGGCATCGACGCCCACGAAGCCACCGACACCGACCAGGTCGCCGAGATGCTCCGCGCCGGAGTCGACGACCGGGAACGCCCGACCCTCATCAACGTCCGGACGAACAAGGTCAAGAAGGTCGCCCCACGCCTGGCTTGAGCCCACCAACCAGCAGAGCAACGCCCTCGGCGTCGGCGCCCGTGCCACCGTCGTCCATGGGGCCGCTACGAGGCGCCACCCAAACTTCTGCCGGCGGGTCACCTCCGCCGCGATGTCGCCCCGTGAGGTCATCGCCAGCTTTCTGAGGATGCTGGACACGTGGGTGGTGACGGTGCTTCGGGCGATGGACAGCCGAGATGCGATCTCGGGAGGGGAACACCCCTCGGCCACGTGCTCTGCAACGAGGCGTTCGGTGTGGGTGAGCGCTTCCATGAGCAGATCGGGGTCCTCGCTCAGCGAGCCTTGACAGCGGTAGGCGTCACCGAGCTGGTTGGGGCCGCCGCTGTGGTCGGCGCGCTGTTGCGCGGCGGCGTATCGCTGTGCGTTCGCAAGGTCTCCCTGTGCCAGGGCGAGGTGGACCAGATCGGGTGTCAGAAAGCTGAGGTTCCGCTGGTTTCCGCTGGCCCGGTGGCCGCTCCCGAACATCTCGGCGGGTCGGGAGTAGGCGCGCTGGACATCGCCCTGTGCTGCGTCCAGAAGGGCGTCAGCGCCAACGGCGGATACTCGTAGAAGGCAGCGGCCGCCTGAGCGGCCAGAAACAACGCTGCCAGCCTCATTTGCGGCGACGTCTTCTTGAGCGGCTTGGGAGCCTACTTGCTCAAGTCGCCGATGGCTGTGGAGTCGAGCGAGCCGGATCGAGGGCGGAAAGCCCCCCCTCCCTTCAAGCTCCTGACCAGCAGTGCAGGGCAGAGGATCGGAATGGCAGTTCTGCGACATTACCCCTGCCGACAAAGATGATGTCGCAAAATTACCAGCCCCTGAGGCGTGGAACCTGGTGAATTGATCACACAATGACTGGCGCTTCACAGGATGGAATTCATGGCCTCGACGACCACCGCCACCACTCCTTCCGGCGATACCGGATTGCCGACGCGATCGCCTCTCATCGGCTGGCTGGCCGTCGCCTCGGTGATGCTGGGACTCTTCTCGATCGTCACGACTGAGATCTTGCCGATTGGTCTGCTCACATCGATCGGATCCAGTTTCACCATCTCAGACGGGATGGCCGGCCTGATGATGACCATGCCCGGACTCCTTGCAGCAGTCTCCGCACCCCTGCTCACAGTGGCGACCGCACGGTTCGACCGCCGCCTCATGCTCTGTGTGTTCATGGCCCTGCTGGCCATGGCCAACTTCCTGGCCGCTGCCGCATCCAACTACTGGCTCATTCTGGTCTCCCGCATCATGGTCGGCATCACCATCGGCGGCTTCTGGTCGATCGGAGCCGGACTGGCCGAACGCCTGGTACCCGCTGAATCCGTTGGCCGAGCGACCGCAGTCATCTTCTCCGCAGTTCCCCTGGGCTCCGTGCTTGGTGTCCCGGCCGGGACCTTCATCGGTGATCTGGCAGGCTGGCGGGTGACGTTCGTCGTCATGGGCGCCCTGACCATCGGGGTACTCATCATGCTGCTCCTGGCCATGCCGGCACCCCCGCCCGCCGGGGGCACGCGGCTGAGCGTCCTGCGCGCCATGTTCCGCGGCGTGAACACCCGCTTCGCGCTCCTGCTGACATTCCTCGTCGTGTTGGCTCACTTCGGGACGTACACCTACGTGACCCCATTCCTGGAACAGGTCACACACACGAGCTCCCAGCAGATCACGTTGTTCTTGCTGATCTACGGCGCCGCGGGGATCGCCGGCAACTTCCTGGGCGGTGCAATGGTCACCCGCCGACCGCGTGCCGTCTTCGGCCTGGCAGCCGGCCTGATCGCGGTGGTCACCTTGCTCTTGCCGATCCTGGGCCGCTCGGCGATCGGCGCCGTGGCTCTGCTGATCGTCTGGGGTGTCGCCTACGGGGCTGTTCCCGTCTCGTCCCAGACATGGTTCGCCAAAGCGACACCGCACGCACCCGAGGCCGCCTCAGTGCTGTTCACCGCCTCCTTCCAAGCGACCTTCTCACTTGGAGCCCTGACAGGCGGAGTCGTCGTGGACCACAGTTCCCCGTCCATGGTCATGACGCTTGGCGGAATCATCGCCGCCTGCATGGTCTTGGCGGCATGGGCTCACTTCGCACGAGGTCTCACCTGGCCTGATGGTGGGCAAGACCGGGACGCCGAGCCGAACGCTGGTGGCGATGATGCGGAGTCTCCGAGCCGCGGTGAGATCACGAGTGCAGCCCGGCAGAGCCTGTGAGGCCTGGGCTTGTATCGAAGGTGCTTGTCACAGCCACTCGTTCCCTGGGAGTTGGCGTTCGCCAACCCGCAACCTCAGCGAGAACTCTGGGGCGACGATCCCGGCACATAGGTCTCCTCGCCTTACGTTCTGCGCGGCCGGGCACATCCCGTGGTGGTTCAATTCACAGTCCCGATCCGCACACCGAAAACACCCGCGCCAAGCTGGAACGCCTGGTGGCCCGCGGCATCCTCACCGAGCCCGAGCCCGAGCCCGAGCCCGAGCCCGAGCCCGAGCCCGAGCCCGAGCCCGAGCCCGAGCCCGAGCCCGAGCCCGAGCCCGAGCCCGAGCCCGAGCCCGAACCCGAACCCGAACCAGAGCCCGGGCTGTTCACCTTCGCCGATGCAGCACCAGCCACCTGCGGCTGAGTGCTTCACCTGGCGAGTGAGCGCCCGAGCTGGCGGGGCTGAGCTTTTCAGTTGGTGTATTGGGTGAAGTCGTGCGTTCTCCCAGTCAGGTGCCGCTGGAGGGCTCAGTCTGGCTTCGGCGTGGATCGTAGGCGTTGCATCTGGGTGTGGCTGAGCTCGTACGCCCGTCGCATATGACGGGCGATCACCTCCAGCTCGGCCTCGCTGTGGTCGTCGAGCAGCGACTGCCACGCCGGACCAAGGTCGTCCCACACCGCGGTGACGCGGGCGATGCGCTCGGGCACGGGCGTGACCAGCACCCGGCGTCGATCCTGCCGGTCGGGCGCGCGGACCACATAGCCACCACGCTCCAGCCGGTCCACCAGCCGTGTGGCCGACCCCGTGGTCAGACCCGTCATCTCGGCGATCTGCTTCACGGTGCGCGGCCCGGGGTCGGCCGTCAGCAGGCTCAGGCACTGCACGTCAGTCGGGTGCAGCCCGAGATGATCGGCGACAGCCTGGTTGAACAGCACATACGCCGCCAGATAGCGGCGCGACTCCATCGACAGCTCCTCGCGCAGCCGGTCCCGGCGTGCGTCTGTCACCTGGATCACACTCCAAATCGCTGCGCGGCGCAGCAGTCTCTGCGTAGTATTCACTGCGCGACGCAGTGAATGCGTCGCGCACCAATACTATCCACTGGGGGAACCATGCTCACCATCGCCGTCACCGGGGCCACCGGAGCCCAGGGTGGAGCCACCACACGCGCTCTACTGGCCGCGGGCCACCACGTGCGCGCGCTCACCCGCCGCCCCGACTCGCCCGCCGCCGACGCCCTGCGCGGCCTCGGAGCCGACGTGCGCCACGCCGACTTCGACGACCGCGCCTCCCTCGACGTCGCCCTCTCCGGGGCGGACTCCCTCTTCGCGGTCACCACCCCGTTCGGCACCGACACCACCACCGAAACCCGGCAGGGCAAGGCCCTCGTCGACGCCGCGGCAGCCGCCCGCCTCGGACACATCGTCCTCACCTCCGCCGCCCACGCCGACCGCGGCACCGCGGTCCCGCACTACGAGAGCAAGTACCTGGTCGAGCAGTACCTCCACACAGCCGACGTGCCCTGGACCGTGATCGCCCCGGCGGCATTCATGGACAACTACGCCAGTGGCTGGACCCTCGACGGGCTGCGCGACAACACCTTCGCCTGGCCCATGCCTGCCGACCGGCCCCTCACGCTCATCCCCGCCGCCGACATCGGCGCCTTCTCGGCGCTGGTCCTCCAGCGCCGCGACGAGTTCGCCGGCCGTCGCCTCGACATCGCCTCCGACGAGTGCACCCCTGGCCAGATCGCCGAGATCCTCGCGGTGGCCACCGACCGGCCGATCGCTCACCAAGAGGTCCCGCTCGCCCATGTCCGTTCCCGATCCGCCGACTTGGCCGCCATGTTCGAGTACTTCACCACCGCCGGCCTCGATGTCGACGTCGCCGGGCTGCGACGCGACTACCCCGAAGTCGGCTGGCACAGCTTCGCCGACTGGGCCGCCGACCAGGAATGGTCCGCACTCCTGGCCCCCGCCCCGGCGAATCAGTGAGACCCCAACCAAGAGCGCACCCCCACCCTTGCCACTCAATGAAGGAGCATCATCGTGAAACCCATCGGCTACTGGCTCAACCGCACGGACAAGGCCCTCACCCGCCACATGAACGACATGCTGGCGGAGGTCGCGCTCACCCGGATCGCCTGGCAGGTCCTCAACGTCATCCACGACACCCCTCGCGTCACCGACGCAGAGGTACTGTCCACTCTCTCCGCCAACGCCGATATCCCCACGCTGACCGCCGCCATTGACGCCGTGCTCGTCGATGACTGGGCGACTCGTCCCGCACCGGACCGGCTCTCCCTCACCCCCGATGGCCGTCTGCGCCTGGCCCACGTCGCCGAGCGCGTCGACGCGTTCCGCAAACTCTCCACCGCCGGCATCTCCCAGGACGAGTACTGCACGGCCGTCCACGTCCTCGAACGCATGACCCGCAACCTCGACACAGCGATGGGCGTCGCCTCCACGCCATGAGCCATCGCGGAACGCCCAGTTTCGCCCCACCCGCCAACTGATGCGCTCAGCCGTGCCACATCAGACGCTCATCCGTCGAGTGAAGTACTCGGCGACACCACCCAAGTGACCGACTCAAGCCGACATTCTCCCTCACGGGCCAGAACGACGCCTGCATCAGGCAAGCCGGCGGTTGGCCGTTCCAGGGTTGCCTGGGCTCACATGCACCCGGATAGGTGCTGCCAGTCCAACCACGCGGCGTATCCGCATGTGCCCGTAGCCATCACGCAAGCGCGGCCAGCAACAGATTCACGGCGAGACAGGTTGGTGCGGGCCAGGTATGGCGTCACAACAACACCAACCGGCGTGGCCCTTCTCATGTCACGGCAGCCCGTTCGGATGCTGCGCGGCTGCGGTGAAGCAGACGATCAGCTTTCACGTCGGCGTGTGCAGTGGGGCCGGCGTGGGCTGACGGGGCTGTCGAGGCCGCCTACGGCCGCACGGATGTGAGCCGGTCCGCGCCGGTTCCCGCCCGCGCACCACCAGGAGGGCTGCCCGTCTGCCGCGCGCGGATGCATGCCGAGGTTGTGCTCGTCACACAGAGGCCATGCCTGCCACAGACACTCGGTGACAGTCTCCTGCGCGGCGTCGGCGATTGCCATCAAGGCGAGGACAGGGTTGTCCGCCGAGTCCGGTTCCAAGACATTGCCGTGCCACTCGCCGTTGGCCAGGGCTATGTAGACGTTCTCGGCCTCGCCCTCGTTGTACGGGGGGAGTCCCTGCAGTTGCAGAGGTCCTTGGTCTGGCAAGGTCACCGCAAGATCCCGATTGACGAGGGCAAGAGCCTCGTCCCACAGCGGGTACTCGCCCAGCAAAACCCGACGGGGCTCGGGGAGATCGAAGAGAGCATTCATGGAGACCATCCTGCACGGCGGGCGGACGGCACTACCGTGCACCACGACGTAACAAAGACCTGGCAGGCCCCACACGACCCCGAGTACGCCACGAAGCATCTCTACGCGATCGCCGACGGCGAGGTCACACCGAGGAGGGCGAGCCCGAAGCCGTATTCTGCATGGATGAGTTCGGGCCGCTCAACCTCCAGCCCCCCCAATGGAGGCTTGGAGCAGCTTTGTGTTGTGTGAGGTGGGTGTGGCGCAGCATTTGCGTGGACTTCGCCGTTGGGGATTTGGCCGCTGGGGACCACCGGCAACGCTACGACCGCAGAGACGGGAGGGAATTGAGGCCCTCTCCGAGTACGTCGGTCAGAGGGGGAACGCGGGTCGGTGTGCCGTCAAACGATCATCGTGGGATGAGTGTGACTGAGCGCTGCCGTTGGCCTGTTGAGCGTTGTGGTCAGTCCGACATCACGGCGCGGTACTCGGGCGCGAGGTCCCGTGCTCCTTCGCACGGACGGCGGGCGGGGGCTCTTCACCGAAGACCCAGGGCGCCAGTACGACCAGCCAGCCGTCCGGGTCCTCGAAGAGGACGGCGCCGCGTTCCGGCCAGTAGGGATTCGCGGCGGGCACTGGGCTGTGCCCGTGCTCCGCGAGCCGTCGGGCGGCGACGGCGACGGCTTCGGGGCCGCGGAGGTAGAGCACCAACTGGTTCTCCGGGTGCGGCTCGGGGATGCGGGGTGGATCGCCGTGCTGCAGGAGCTCCATGTGCACAGGGGTGCCTGGCAGGCCGACGACGATGCCGTCGTAGCCGTGGTGGCCGCGCCATTCGGCGAGTACCGGCAAGCCGAGGACGTCGCGGTAGAAGACCAGAACGTCGTCGTAGTTCGCGGTCGGCCGGGCGAAGCGGACCGCTCCCACCTCGAGGTGGCTGGGCCAGGAGTGAGACATGGGGCGATGCTGGCACACGCCCGCAGGTGCCGAAACGGGCTTTGGACCTACGACCGGAGACCGACGCTCCACCACTGATCATTCGCGGCCATGACCTGCGGCCGCAAACGGCACCACGCACGTTGAAGGACACGCACGCCTTGCCATGTCGCCGCTCAGGAGCGGAAAGCTACATGCTCACTCCGGTGCACTGCGGCGACGCCCCACAGCTCATCGCGGTCAGTCCCGGCTGCCAGCGGCAGGTCACGTGCCTGGACGAGGAGCGCGCAGGTGCCGGCGGCGGGCCAGCTCTTCGTCGTCGACCAGGGTGAGCATGGGCTGACCCGGTGCGCACATCATGGTGACGAGGAAGCGGCTCCTGGAGTCCGTCCGGTTGTTTCCGTCCTGGTAGTGGATGACATCGCCGCCCGGTTCCCAGAACGTCTCCCCGGCCTTGATCACCCGCTCCGGCTCACCTTCCAGCTCGAAGAGCATCTCCCCCTCCAGCATGTAGCCGAAGGCAGGTCCCGAGTGGCGGTGCGGAGGGGTGCCGGGATCGCCGGGAGGGAACTCGACGATAACCGTCATTGCCTCCGCCCCCTCCGGAACGAACGGCGGTTTCGCCGACTGCAGCACGGTGAGCGCCGTCTTCCATGCTTCTGAGCGCGGTTGGCTCCCGGCGCCGCCTGCTGCCTGTTCGTTGTTCGACATGGCGAGGTCTCCAGTGCTGGGTCGGCCGGGTCAGGTGAGCCAGTCGGTGTAGTGGGTGGGGGCGATGCGTGCGTCGCCATGGGTGGTGAGCACATCGCCGTCGACAGCGGCGAACATGCCGGCGGTGTCGTCGGTGACGACCGTGCGGCCGTCGGGGCGGGCGTTCAGGGTGATCCGGCCGAGTTCGTCGAGGGGACGGACGTCGGGCCCGCCGACGTTGAGGGTTCCGTTCAGAGGGGTACCGGCGGCGACTTCGGCGACGGTGTCGGAGACGTCCTGGGCAGCGATCGGCTGGAGTGGGGTGCTAGGCAGGCGGACGGTGTCGCCCTCGGTGGTCCAGGACATGACGGCGCCCATGAACTCCATGAACTGGGTGGCGCGGACGATCGAATAGGGGATCGGCCCGGCCTTGAGGATGTCTTCCTGCAAGACCTTGGCGCGGTAGTAGGCGAGGTTGGTCACCTGGTCCCCGCCGACGACCGAGAGGATGACGAAGTGCCCCACCCCGGCTTTTTGGGCGGCGGCCAGGAGGTTGTCCATCGAGGTCTGGAAGAAGGCGGGAGAGGCATCGTCGAAGGTCGGGGAATTCGTCAGATTGATGACAGCGTCGGCTCCGGTCACCGCCTCCTTCACGCCCTGGCCGGTGATCACGTCGACACCCGTGGACGGCGAGTGCGGCACGGCCTCGTGCCCGCCGGCGTTCAGCTTCCTCACGACCTGCGACCCGATCAGACCGGTACCGCCAATGACTGCGAACTTCATTGGTCACCTTTCGCCGTGCATCGAGAGGTCATGCGTCCAGATTGCGGCGATACAGTGCACGGCGCACGCTGGCCCGTGCGCTCCTGGGTTTGCCGGTGGCGCTGCACGCGTAAGTGCCGCTCCGGATCGCTGCCAATGCGACGGCACGGGCCGGTCCGGCGGCCGGCTGCGGTCAGTGCTGCCGGGTCTCAGCGACTCGATATTGTCGCCAAGGAGAGCACCTCAGGGGAGCCCGGATCGAAGTTGAACCGGACCTGCACTTCCTTTCGTCGGCTTCGACACCCGAGATTCGGCTTGTAGGTGGTCAATGGCCGGAAGCGCGACGAGGAGGCGTCGGGGGACACCTCTGCCATCTCGCGAGTGTGCGGGCCCTGCCGCGTGCGCGCTCTCGCCGACTTCATGCCTGAGGTCGTTCCATTTCGCTGGTCAGGGGGTGTGCTCGCCCGGAGCGCCGCCGCCGAGGACGATCACGTGGTAGTCATTGATCTGTCGGAGACGCTCAACCACAGCTTGCTCGTCGTCAACGTCGCCGGGTTGGCCGACAGGCGATCAGTGGCCGCAAGCGCGACGATGGGAGCAAAGACCGATATCCGGAGGCGAGAAGGACGGGCAGCGAAATGGCTCCTGGTGGTGACATGTCCGGCGTGAGGGGCGATGCGTTGTCGTGACTGCGGCACCCAGTGATTCCGTCGCTCTCCGTCGGCCCATCCTCGCGGGTCAGACCGTCGTGGTCATCGGCGCCAGCTCGGGGATCGGCCTCGAAACCGCGCGGCAGGTGCGGGCAGATGGCGGCAGGCTGGTCCTGGTCGGCCGCAATCCCGAACGGCTGCAACGAGCTGCGGACGCATTGCATCCGCTCAGCACGGCGGCGTTCGATGCGACCGACACCGACCGTCTCCAGCAGTTCTTCCAGGGGCTGCCCGGTCCGGTGGACCATGTGATGGTGACGGCTGGCAGTCCTTCGTATCGGCCCTTGTCCGGCATGGATCTCGAGGACGCTCGCCGTGAGTTCGGGCAGCGGCTCGCCCTGACACTCGGTGTCGCCCTCTACAGCCGCGACAAGGTCCGAGCCGGCGGCACGTTGCTGTTCATGGGCGGTACCGGCGGTCGGCGTCCCGGCGTGGGGATGAGCATCACGTCCGCCCTTACGGCCGCGCTGCCTGCTCTCACCGCCAACCTGGCGCTCGAATTGGCGCCGATCAGGGTGAACCTCATCGCTGCCGGATTCGTCGACACGCCGCTGTCGGCCTCGCTGTTGGGTGATCAGCTCGATGCCCGGCGTGAGGAGTTGCGTTCCACGCTTCCCATCCGACGTGTCGTCGGCCCTGCGGACGTTGCCGCGCTGGCCGTTCACCTCATGTGCAACGACGCGCTCACCGGCGGCACATACGACATCGACGGCGGCCAGCAGCTCCTTTCCCATTGACTCCGCCGCGTGCAAGGACCTGGGGCCGCCGGGGCCGCATGCCGGTCGTGCGGGTGCGCGGTCGCGGTTCCGAGCGAGTGTCGATAGTGGGCATGACCTGCTACAGGTCAATACCGGCTGGACGTGATCAACGGCTGTCTGGCCGGCACCGGCTTGGCCCTGGGCCCGTAGTTCTCCAAGCCTGGGCCTGCTTAGCTATTGCCGCTGGTCAACGGCTTGATTTCGAGTGTGGCGAGCTGACTGGCCGCCATGTTGTCGGAGTTCGTGATGCCGGGTGCGGCGTTGGTGGTGACAGCATTTGGCGGTGGCCTGGTGGCTGTTCCGGAAGCGGGACCATGGGAGTGTTGAGGCCCAGGGGTAGGCGGTGGAGTTGGAGGCGGAAGGCGGTCGGTCCCGCGGTACGCGGCCGCGGAACCGATCGCCTTTCCAGGGGCGTCAGTTGGTGACCGTCTGGAGGGTGGAGCCGCTCGACGGGGCGAAGCTGACGTCGCCGTTGTAGTTGCCGGTGACCAGGTGTGTCCCCTTCGGCAGGGGGTTGAACTGTGCGCTGGCCCGGCCGTTGACCAGGGTGACGACCTGCGGGGTGCGCCCGGTGATGGCGAGGGCGACGGTGCCGGTGGGGGTGCCCGTCCCGGGGGACACCGCGGTGACCGTCGCGGTGACGGTCACCGTGTCGCCCGTCGACGAAGGGTTCGGCGCGGAGACCACGACAGTGGAGGTGGTGGCCCGGTTGACGGTCTGGGGGTCGGTGCCGGTCGACGCGGCGAAGCTGGCGTCCCCGCCGTAGGCGGCCGAGATGGTGAACGGGCTGCCCGTGGTGCTGTTGTAGGTGTGGGTGATCGTGGCGATCCCGCCGGACACCGGTGCGGTGGCGGGGGCGGTGCCGTCGCCGAAGGTGAAGGTGACGGTGCCGGTGGGGGTGCCGGACGTGGCGGACACGGTCGCCCTGATGGTGACCGGTTGGCCGGACACGGAGGGGTCGGGGGTCGAGGTCACCGTGGTGGTGGTCGGGACCTTGCTGAGTGTCTGGGTGTCGGTGCCGGTGGAGGTCGTGAAGTTGGTGTCGCCGTTGTAGGTGGCGGTGACGGTGAACGGGCTGCCGGTGCGGGTGGTCCAGGTGTGGGTGACGGTGGCGACGCCGCCGGACACCGGTGCGGTGGCGGAGGCGGTGCCGTCGCCGAAGGTGAAGGTGACGGTGCCGGTGGGGGTGCCGGCCCCGGGGGCGACCGGCACCACCGTGGCGGTGAGGGTGACGCTCTGCCCGGCTCCCGACGGGTCGGGAGCGGAGGTCACGGTGGTGGTGGTCGCGGCCTTGTTGACTGTCTGGGCGTCGGTGCCGCTCGACGTCGCGTAGTTGGTGTCGCCGTTGTAGCCGGCCGTGACGGTGAACGGACTGCCGGAGGTCCCGGCGTAGGTGTGGGTGAGGGTGGCGACCCCGCCGGAGAGGGGGGCGGTGGCCGTGCCCGTGCCGTCCCCGAAGGAGAAGGTCACCGTGCCGGTCGGGGTGCCCGCCCCGGGAGCCTGCGCGTCGACCGTGGCCGTCAGGGTGACGCTCTGTCCGGCGACGGAGGGGTCGGGGGCGGAGGTCACGGTGGTGGTGGTCGCGGCCCGGTTCACCGTCTGGATGTCGGTGCCGGTGGAGGCTGTGTAGTTGGTGTCGCCGTTGTAGGTGGCGGTGACGGTGAATGGGCTGCCGGTGCGGGTGGTCCAGGTGTGGGTGACGGTGGCGACGCCGCCGGACAGGGTGGCGGTGGCCGGGCCCGTGCCGTCGCCGAAGGTGAAGGTCACGGTGCCGGTGGGGGTGCCCGTTCCCGGGGCGACCGGCGCCACCGTAGCGGTGAGGGTGACGAGTTGGCCCACCACACCGGGGTCGGGTGCGGAGGCCAGCGACGTCGTGGTGGCGGCCTTGCCGACGGTCTGGGTGTCGGTGCCGTGGGACGTCGTGTAGTTGGTGTCGCCGTTGTACGTGCCGGTGAGGGTGTGGGGGCTCCCTGAGGTGCCGGTGTAGGTGTGGGTGACGGTGGCGATACCGCCGGAGAGGGTGGCCGTGGCGGGGCTCGTCCCGTCGCCGAAGTCGAAGGTGACCGTGCCGGTCGGGGTGCCGGTGCCGGGGGCGATCGGGGTCACCGTGGCGGTGAGGGTGGTGGGTTGGCCGACCACGGTGGGGTCGGGGGAGGAGACCACTGCGGTGGTGGTGGCGGCCTTGCCGACGGTCTGGGTGTCGGTGCCGGTCGACGTCGTGTAGTTGGTGTCGCCGCTGTAGGTGCCGGTGAACGTGTAGGGGCTCCCGGACGCGGTGGTGTAGGTGTGCGTGGTGGTGGCCAGGCCGTTGCTGAGGGGCGCGGTCACCGTGGGGCTGCCGTCGCCGAAGTCGAAGGTGACCGTGCCGGTCGGGGTGCCGGTGCCGGGGGCGGCCGGGGTCACCGTGGCGGTGAGGGTGGTGGGTTGGCCGGCCACGGTGGGGTCGGGGGAGGAGACCACTGCGGTGGTGGTGGCGGCCTTGCCGACGGTCTGGGTGTCGGTGCCGGCCGACACGGTGAAGCTGGTGTCCCCGTTGTAGCTCGCCGTCGCGGTGTACGGCCCGCCCTCGCTGGAGTAGGTGTGGCCGATCCGGGCCACCCCGCCGGACAGCGCCGCCGACGCGGCCGGGGTGCCGTCGCCGAAGTCGAAGGTGACGCTGCCGGTCGGCACGCCGGCCCCGGGACCGACCGGCGCCACCGTCGCGGTGAGGGTCACCGGTTGACCGGTCACCGAGGGGTCCGGGGTGGTGGCCAGCGTGGTGGTGGTCGCCGCCGGCAGCACGGTCTGGGTGTCGGCGCCCGAGGACGAGCTGAAGTTGGCGTCGCCGCCGTACCGGGCGGTGATGCCG
The DNA here is from genome assembly GCF_036352915.1 of Streptomyces bugieae. NCBI lineage: Bacteria > Bacillati > Actinomycetota > Actinomycetes > Kitasatosporales > Streptomycetaceae > Streptomyces > Streptomyces bugieae. The sequence goes on along the minus strand of NZ_JAZBJP010000006.1, from coordinate 86,805 downwards.
TACGGGCTGCCGTTGGCCCGGGTGTAGGTGTGTACGACGGTCACCACGCCGCCGGCCAGCGGTGCCGTGACGGCCGCCGTGCCGTCCCCGAAGTCGAAGGTCACGGTGCCGGTCGGCACCCCGCCGCCGTTCGGCGTCGGGGCCACGGTGGCGGTGAAGGTCACCGGCTGGCCGGTGACCGTGGGGTCGGGCGAGGAAGTCACCGTCGTCGAGGTGGTGGCGGCGCTGGCCGTCACGGCGTGCGACGCGGTGGCGGTGGCGGTGGTGAAGTCGGGGTCCCCGCTGTAGGACGCGGTGACCTGGTACGGGCTGCCCGACGTGGTTGCGTAGGCGTGGTCGGTCGTCGCGACCCCGCCCAGGACCGGGGTGGTGACCGGCGCGGTGCCGTCGCCGAAGTCGAAGGTGACGGTCCCGGTGGGGGTGCCCGCGCCCGGAGGAACCGCGGAGACCCGCGCGGTGAAGGTGACGTTCTGCCCCGCGGTGGACGGGGCCGGGGAGGAGAACAGCGTCATCGTCGCGGTCACCGGGCCCACGGTCTGGGTGTCGGTGCCGGTGGACGCGTCGAAGTCGCCGTCGTCGTTGTCGTGGTAGGTGGCGGTCAGCGCGTAGGGGCTGCCGGCGGTGGTGGTCCAGGTGTGCGGGGTGGTCGCGGTGCCGCCGGTCAGCGGCACGGTGACCGAGGGGGTGCCGTCGCCGAAGGCGAAGGTGACGGTGCCGGTGGGGGTGCCCGCGCCCGGGGCGACCGGCGCCACGGTGGCGGTGAGGTCGACGGACCGGCCGGGCACCGAGGGGTCGGGGGAGGAGGCCAGGGTGGTGAGGGTGGCCGCCGGGGTGACGGTCTGGGTGCCGGTGCCGCTCGACGCGGTGAACCCGGCGTCCCCGCCGTAGGTGGCGGTGACGGGGAAGGGGCTGCCGGCGGTGGTGGTCCAGGTGTGCGGGACGGAGGCGGTGCCGCCGGTCAGCGGCACCGCCACCGGTGCGCTGCCGTCGCCGAAGGCGAACGTCACGGTCCCGGTCGGCGTCCCGGCGCCCGGTGCCACCGCCGTGACGGTGGCGGTCACCGTCACCGGCTGCCCGGACACCGACGGGTCGGGCGAGGAGTCGACCACCGTCGTCGTCAACGACGGCTGCACGGTGTGGCTTTCGACCCCCGCCGAGGCGGTGAAGTCGTCGTCGCCGCTGTAGTGGGCGGTGACCGTGTACGGGCCGGCCGCCCCCGTGAAGGTGTGCGTGGTCGTCGCCCAGCCCCGGGACACGGGCGCGACGACCGGTGCGGTGCCGTCGCCGAAGTCGAAGGTGACCGTCCCGGTCGGTACCCCGGCGCCCGGCGAATCCGGCGTCACCCGGGCGAAGAACGACACCTGACCGCCGGTCACCGACGGCTCCGGGAGGTCGGTGAGGGTGGTGGTGGTCGTGCCCGGGCCGACGGTCAGGGTGCTGGCACCGCCGGACGCGGTGAAGTCGGCGTCGCCGTTGTAGGTGGCGGTCAGGGTGTAGGGGCTTCCGGCGGTGGTGGCCCAGGCGTGGCTGGTGGTCGCCGTGCCGTTCGTCAGGGGGGCGGTGACCGAGGGGGAGCCGTCGCCGAAGTCGAAGGAGACGGTGCCGGTCGGGGTGCCGCCGCCGGGGGCGACCGCCGCGACCGTCGCGGTGACGGCGACCGGCTGGCCGGGCACCGCCGGGTTCGGGACGGCGGCGATCGAGGTGGTGCTCGCGGCCGCGGTCACGGTGTGCGCGGCGGTCGCCGTGGTGGGCCCGAAGTCGGCGTCCCCGCCGTAGGACGCGGTGACGACGTACGGGCTGCCGGCGGCGCCGGCCCAGGTGTGGGTGACGGTCGCCGCCCCGCCGACGAGCGGCACCGCGACCGGTGCGGTGCCGTCGCCGAAGTCCACGATGACGGTGCCGGTCGGGGTGCCGTCGCCCGGCGCGGTCGGGGTGACCGTCGCGGTCACGGTGACCGGCTGGCCGGAGACCGAGGTGTCCGGCCCCATGGTGATCACCACGCCGGACGCCGCCCGGCCGACGGCGTGGCCGGTGGCGCCGGCGGAGGCGGTGAAGTCGGGGGCGCCGCCGTAGGCCGCGGTGATGGTGTAGGGGCTGCCGGTGGTGCCGGCGAAGGCGTGCTGGGCGGTGGCCAGCCCAGCCACCACGGGCACCGCGACCGGTGTGGTGCCGTCGCCGAAGTCGAACGCCAGGGTGCCGGTCGGGGTGCCGGCGCCCGGCGCCACCGGTGCGACCGTCGCGGTGAAGGTGACCGGCTGGCCGGCGACCGACGGCTCCGGCCCGTCGGCGACCGTGGTCGTGGTGGCGGCCGGCAGGACCGTCTGGGTGGCGCCGGCCACCGCGGTGGTGAAGTCGCCGCTGCCGTTGTAGACGGCGCTGATTGCGTAGGGGCTGCCGAGGCTGCTGGTCCAGGCGTGGGTGAACAGCGCGGAGCCGCCGGTCAGCGCAGCTGTGGCGGGGGGCGTGCCGTCGCCGAAGTCGACGGTGACGGTGCCGGTCGGCACCCCCGCTCCAGGCGGCACCGCCGCGGCCGTCACCGCGACGGTCACCGGCTCGCCCACCACCGACGGGCCCGCGCCGGCGGTGACCGTGAGGGTGGCCGCGGTCTGCACCACGGTCTGTGTGATGGTGACCGTGGAGGACTGGAAGTCGACGGTGCCGTGGTAGGTGGCCGTGACGGTGTAGGGGCTGCCTCCGGTGGTGGTGTACGCGTGCACCACGGTCGCCAGTCCGGCCACCGTGGCGGTGGTCACGGGCGGGGAACCGTCGCCGAAGTCGAAGGTGACCGTGCCGGTCGGGTCCCCCGTCGCCGGGGCGATCGTGGAGACCGCCGCGGTCAGGGTGACCGGCTGGCCCACCGACGACGGATGGGGCGAGGCGACCACCGTGGTGGTGGTGGCTGCGGCGTTCACCGTCTGGGTGTCGGTGCCGGAGGAACCGGTGAAGTTGGTGTCGCCGTTGTAGGCGGCGGTGACGGTGTAGGGGCTGCCGGCGGTGCTGGTGTACGGGTGGACGGCGACCGCGGTGCCGTCGGCGACCGGTGCCCGGACCGCCTGTGAGCCGTCGCCGAAGTCGAAGGTGACATACCCGGTGGGGGTGCCGGCGCCGGCCGCGGCGGACGTGACGGTCGCCGTGAAGGTGACCGGTTCGCCGGTCGTCGAGGGGTCCGGCGCGGACACCAGCGTCGTCGAACCGGCCCGGTCGACGGTCTGGGTGTCCAGCCCGGACGACCCCGCGAAGTCGGCGTCGCCACTGTAGACCGCGGTCACCGAGTAGGCGCCGGCGGCGGAGTAGGCGTGGGTGGCCGTCGCCGTACCGCCGGCCAGCGGTACCGCGACCGCCGGGGAGCCGTCGCCGAACTCGAAGGTGACGCTGCCGGTCGGGGCGCCCGAGGCGGGCGGGACCACCGCGACCGCCGCGGTGAAGGTCACCGTCCCGCCGACGTCCGACGGGTCGGGCGACGAGCTGACCGTCGTGGAGGTGGTCGAGACGCTCGTCGCCACGCTCTGCACGGCCGTGCCGACCGAGGCCATGAAGTCCCCGTCCCCGGCGTAGGACGCGGTGACCGTGTAGGGGCTGCCCGCGGTGCTGGTCCAGGCGTGGGTCACGGTGGCCAGATTGCCCAAGACCGGTGCGGTGACGGTCGGGGAGCCGTCCCCGAAGTCGAAGGTGACCGACCCCGTGGGGGCACCGGCGCCCGGCGGCACCGGCGTCACCCGCGCGATCAGCGTCACGGTCTGGCCCACCGCCGAGGGCGAGGCCGACGAGGTCACCGCGGTGGTGGTCGCGGCCGGTGCCACGGTGTGCACGAGGGTGTCGTCCGACGGGGCGAAGTTACCGTCGCCGCTGTAGTGGGCGGCGATGGTGTAGGGGCTGTTGGCGGCGCTGGCGTAGACGTGGGTGACGGTGGCCGAGCCGTCGACCAGCCGGGCGGTGAGGACCGGACTGCCGTCGCCGAAGTCCAAGGTGGCCTCGCCGGTCGGAATGCCGGCACCGGGTGCGACGGGGGAGACGGTGACCGTCACCGCTTCACCGGTCACCGACGGGTCGGGCGCGGCGGTGACGGTGGTGACGGTGGCCGACTGCTCCACGCTGTGCAGCGAACTCCCGCGGGATTCGGTGAAGTTGGTGTCGCCGCCGTAGCTGACGGTCACCGCGTACGGGCTCTGCGAGGCGTTGGTGTAGGCGTAGGTGGTGCTGGCGGTGCCTCCGGTCAGGGGCACCGTGACCGGTGTACTGCCGTCGCCGAAGTCGAAGGTGACGGTGCCGGTCGGGATGACCGAGGACGCCGGGACGCCCTGCACGGTGGCGCTGAAGGCGACGGTCTGTCCGGTCACCGACGGAGCCGGTGTCGCGCTGACCGTCGTCATCGAGACGGCCTTGACGACCACCTGACTGTCCGCCCCCGCCGAGGGGTTGAAGTTGTCGTCGCCGCTGTACGTCGCCGCGACCGTGTACGGACTGTCCGACACCTCGGGGTTGGTGTGGCTCACGGTCGCCGTACCGCCCGCGACCGGCGCCGTCACCGGCGGGCTGTCGTCGCTGAACTCGAAGGTCACGGTGCCCGTGGGCGAACCGGCGGCCGACGTCTCGGGGGTGATTTTGGCGACGAAGGTCGTCGACTGGCCCACCGGCGAGGGGTCGGGCACCGACGTCAGGGCCGTGGTGGTGTCGGCCGGCTCGACGGTGTGGTCGTCGGTGCCGCTGGACGCGGTGAAGTCGGCACTGCCCTGGTAGGTGGCGGTGACGTGGTAGGGGGTCTCCGCGGCGGCGCCGTAGACGTGAGTGGTCTGCGCGGTGCCGCCGGTGAGGGCCGCGGTGACGGTGGGGGTGCCGTCGCCGAAGTCGAAGGTGACCGTCCCGGCGGGGGTGCCCGCGCCGGGCGCAACGGTGGTGACCGCCGCGCTGAACGTCACCTCCTGCCCCACGGTGGAGGGGTCGGGCGCGGAGACCACGGCGGTGGTGGTGCCGGCCGGCTGCACCGCCAGGACGACGGTCTGCACGGACGCGGTGACGTCGGCGTCGCCGTTGTACGTGACGGTGACGGTGTAGGGGCTCTGCGCGGCACCGGCGTAGCTGTGCGAGGTGGCGGCGGCCCCGTCGGTGAGGGGGGTGGTGACGGTGGGGGTGCCGTCGCCGAAGTCGAAGGTGACCGTCCCGGTGGGGGTGGCCGCGCCGGGCGGGCTGGCGGTGACCGTCGCCCCGAATGTCACCGGCTCGCCCACCGTCGAGGGATCGGGCGTCACGGTGACCGCGGTCGTCGAGGAGGCCGGGCCCACGGTCTGGGTGGCCGCCCCCGTCGAGGGGGCGATGTCGCCGTCGCCGCTGTAGGTGACGGTGACGATGTACGGGGTGGCGGACGCGTCGGCGTAGGCGTGGTCGACGGACGCCGTCCCGCCCGTCAGCGGGGTGGTGACGGTGGGGGTGCCGTCGCCGAAGTCGAAGGTCGCGCTGCCGGTGGGGGTGCCCGCACCGGGCGGGACGGCGGTGACCGTCGCGGTGGCGGTGACCGGCTGGCCGGCCACGGTCGGGTTCGGGGCGACGCTCACGCCGACGGCGGAGGCGGCCTGTTGGACGGTCTGGGTGTCGGTGCCCGTCGAGGCGGCGAAGTCGGCGTCCCCGCTGTAGGCGGCGGTGATCGCATAGGGCGTCTCGGCGGCGTCGGGGTAGGTGTGACCGACCGTGGCGGCGCCGCCGGCCAGCGGGGCGGTGACGGTGGGGGAGCCGTCGCCGAAGTCGAAGGTCACCGCCCCGGTCGGCGCCCCGTCCCCCGGCGGTACGGGAGCCACCCGCGCGACGAGGGTGACGGACTGCCCGGCCAGCGACGGATCGGGGGCGGACCGCACGGAGGTGGTGGTCGAGGCCGCCCCGACCACCTGGGTTGTGGTGCCGGTGGACGCGGTGAAGAAGACGTCGCCGCCGTAGGAGGCGGTGACCTGGTAGGGGGTCTCGGCGGCGTCGGTGTAGGTGTGGCTGACCGTGGCGGTGCCGTCGGTGAGGGCCGCCGGCACGGGTGCCGAGCCGTCGCCGAAGTCGAAGGTGACGGTGCCCGACGGGGTACCGGTGGTGGACGGAACCCCCGTCACCACCGCGGTGAAGGCGACCGCTTGCCCCACCACGGAGGGCGCCGGCGCGGAGCTGACAGTGGTCCGGGTGGACGCCTGGTAGCCGTAGCCGCCGCGCACGGTCACACTGCCACCCGGCGTGGTGATGACGAGGTCGGCCGGGCCCGGCGTGCCCGGCGGCGTCACCACCAGGAGCAGGGTGTCGGAGAACGCCCGGAACGACACCGCGGGCACCCCGTCGACGGTGACCGCGGTGGCCCGGCTGAGGCCGGTGCCGCTCACCACCAGGGTGGTGCCGCCCCCGATCGGTCCGGTGCTCGGGCTGACGCCGGTCACCGAGGGCGCCGCGACGTAGGTGTAGAGCAGCTGGTTGCTCACCCCGCCCAGGGTGGTCACGGAGACCGGGACGGTGCCGGGGCCCGCGACGGGCGGAGCGGTCACCAGCAGCTGGCTGTCGGAGACCGCGGTGGGGAAGGCCACCGCGTCTCCGAAGCGCACCAGCAGCGCGGTGTGCAGGTTGACGCCCACCAGCTCCACCACATTGCCTCCGCCGACCGGGCCGGTGGTGGGCATCAGCCGCGAAATGCTGGGCCAGTACAGGTAGAAGAAGTATCCGATGCGGGCGCTGCCGCCGGGAGTGGTGACGGTGACCGGGACCGCGCCGGTGCCCGAGGGCGTCACCGCCACGATGGTCCGGTCGTCGAGCACGGAAAAGCTCGCCGCCCGCCGGGTGCCGAAGTACACCGCGGTGGTGCCGGTGAAGCGGCGCCCGACGATGGTCACCAACGTGCCGCCGCTGTACGGGCCCTGGTCGGGGAAGACCCCGGACAGGCTCTGCAGACCGGGCGCCGCGGCCCGGCCGGTGAGGTCGGTCCGCCGCAGCGACGCCAATGCGGCGGCCGGCCGGTTCAGCAGCCCGGGCAGGCCGTGCAGCAGGGCGCCGATGTCGAGCGCCCGCGGCAGATCGGCGCGGTCCGCGGAGGTTCGCAGCACCAACTGGTCGGCCGCGCCCCGCACGGCGAGCGGCACCGGTGCGTTCAGGGTGGGCACGACCTTGCGGGAGGCCGGGTCGATGACCGCGAGGCAGTTCCCGTCCCGGTCGGTGATCAGAAAAGCCCCGTTCGGGCGCTCCGGCGTCAGCATGCGACCGTCCTCGCCCGGGTCATCGCTCCGGTGACCACATCGACGCCTCCCCCTGGGCGTCCCTCCATGGGAGGCGCGGTGGTCAGTGCCGGGAGCCGGCAGCCTCTGACGACCACGGCCACGACCGCGCGGCGCAGGCCGGTGAGGGACACGGGGCGAACCTGACGGACTGCATGCATGACGGCTCCAGGCCAGCTCACGGGCCTGTCGCACCGCTCGGCGCACGCGGGGTGCCGAACGGCCCTGACCTGCATGCCTCAACGGAGGAGCGCGCTCGGGATGCCTCGTCAGCACGAGGCACCGAAAAGGGCAGGACGCCTTCCACTCCCCCGGAAAGGATGGGCGGCCCGCCGGAATCGGACGGTGTCAGTAACCCATTCCGGTGACGGCGGTGGCAACACTCCGCGTTCGGTGTCACTCGAACGGACCAGTGCATCAAGATGATGCGCGGCACGATGTCTGGGCTTCGGAGCTGGAGGGGGTGCTGCTGCGGATCGGTCACCGGTTCGGCCGGGGCGATCTGCGGCGGCGGATGCGGGACTACGTGCGCGGGCTGCTCGGCAAGAAGGGCACGACTTCGGCCGGCGTGCAGCGGCAGTACTCGGGCACGGGCGGGACGTACAGAGAACTGCCAGGTCGCGGCGTTCGCGGCCGATGCCTCGACGCGGGGCCGCACCCTGGCCGACCGGCAGCTGTACCTGCCGAAGTCCTGGACGTCCGACCGGACCGGTGCCGGGCGGCAGGGACGCCTGACGGCCTGGCGTTCGCCCCTCATCTGCCTGGGGCGACTACGCGCCGCATTCTCAAACGATCACTGAGTCGGATCAGTCGTCGAAGGACTTGAGGAAGTGGAAGGCGGCGATGGTAAGTCCTTCGCGCATGTAGAAGCGGTGGGCCTGGGTGCGCTGGGTGCCCGAGTCCAGCTCCAGCGAGTGACAGCGCAGTTCGCGGGCGCGTTCTTCGAGGTGCGCCAGGAGTGCGTGCCCCACCCCGCCCGAGCGCGCGGCCGTGGCGACGACCAGATCGTCCACATAAAGAGAGCGCAGCGCGACGGTGTTGACAACGATCCGCCATCCCGCCACCCCCAGGCAGGCACCGTCGTCATCGAAGGCCGCCAGGAACCGCAGTCCTTGCCCGTACCCCTCCTCGTACACGCTGTGGAACAGCTCGGGAGTCAGATGCGGGCGGAGTTCCTGCAGGACCGGGAGAACGCTGCCCAGGCGCGGGTCACCAGGCTCCAGGTCAAAGACCTTCACGCGATCAGCAATAGGCATCAGCGAGGTGGCTCCGCTCTGAAGTCATTCCTAAGGTCGCGCCGTGATCCTTACGGCGAGAACTAATCCTACAACTTGCCGGAGTCATATGGTTCTTCGTTGCCTTCACCGTCCACAACGACGATCTCACTCGTCACGGTCGCTCCGGCACTCGGGCACTCGGGCACTCGGGCGCTCCGGAACCTCCGGAGCCCTCGAGCCCCGCACGTCCACTTTTGGGCGCGGCTGTACACCCAGGGTCGATAGCCGCACGAGCGCAGCCGGTGAGTGGATAAGTCGGGCGGTGACGGCCAGAGCTGCGGCTTGGTCCTGCGCACTCCGGTGGCGTGCCGGAGTTTGTGTACGAAGTTGTTGTCGAGGCGCGCCTGGCATAGACGTGCCTCCCATGTTGTGGACGTTGGGTTCGGCAAAGGACCTGTGGACCTGTGTCTCCCGCCTTGGATCGGTCGTGTCGGGGCGGGAGGGGTTGGGGGCTGAGGAACATCGGAACGAAAACCGGCGCTAAGCCCTCGTCGTCCCCGGTGGGCGGCAGATGGTTCGCCGACGGCGGGCCCGGTCTGAAGTCGTCTCCCAGATAACACCCCAATGTCTGCGGTAACTTGATCCGTCACCTGCGGGAGACGTTCTCCGGCCGCTACATGAAGCGGCCCTGTTATCTGTGGCAAGAGGGAAGCGGTGCCCGCCGTCGTACAGCTGCCGACCGGGAAGGCTCTCACCGTCCGGATGGCGGCCGACGTCTTCCTGGACTCGCTCGGCAACCCGAACGATCCGCAACTACGGGATCGGGGTGGGCAAGACCGCCGAGCGGCTCGGCGAGGCCCGGCCGCTCGCCTCGGTCGCGGACGACGAGATCGGCGAGACCCTCGAACTGCTCTGGGGTACCTCCGCGGTGAACACCTGGAGCTCGCGCCGAGCCGCGGTGCTGTCCTGACTCGGCTGGTGTGGCGAGCGCGGCTACGACGGCCCCGCCGTCCCGGCCCGGCGCGGCCTGAAGGCGGTCGCCGGCGCTTGCGGGGTTCGGGGCGTCTACACGATCTGGAAGTTGGCCATCATGGCCATGTCCTCGTGTTCGAGGTTGTGGCAGTGGACCATGTAGCGGCCGCGGTAGCCGTCGAAGCGGGCCAGGACGTCGACCACCTCGTACGGGCGGACGTCCACGGTGTCCTTCCATCCGGCGTCGCTCGCTCGCGGAGGTCTGCCTCCTCGGGCGAGGACCTGGAAGTGGGCGAGATGGACGTGGACCGGGTGGTGGAAGTCGCTGCTGAACCGCCAGCGTTCGACGGTGCCCAGGCGGGGTGAGGCCAGCGTGGTGGCGGTGCCGAAGGGGCGGCCGTTGATGGTCCACATCTGCTGGTCATCGCCTCCCTCCGTACGGCGGAAGTCGAAGCGGCGCACGGCCACCGCATCGTTCGAGGACAGCGTTTCCATCCGGGGCAGCCGGGCCGGCACGGTGCTGTCGTCCTTCTCCCGGCGGACGATGCAGAAGCGCATGACCTGACGCATGCTCCTCTCGCCGAGGGTGTTGACCAGGGTGACCTGGCTGCCGACCGGGTAGGCGGAGAAGTCGACGATGACGTCCATGCGTTCGGCCGGGGCCAGGGTGAGGTTGGCGAGTCGCTGTGGGGTGGCGAGCAGGCCGGCGTCGCTGCCGATCCGGGTGAACGTGCCCCGCCCTCCTGATTCCACCTCTAGCGCGAGTTGGTAGCGGCGGGCGTTCGAGGCGTTCAGCAGCCGCAGGCGGTAGCGGGTGCCCGAGACCTCAAGCACAGGCCAGGGAGCGCCGTTGACGAGCTGTACGTCGCCCAGCACCCCGTCCATGAAGGCGTCGTGGACACCGGGCGTACCCGTGCAGGTGGGATCGAGGGCGGGGTAGCGGAAGGTGCCGTCGGCGTCGAAGGCCCGGTCGCAGAGCATCAGCGGGATGTCCCGTTGACCGCGGGGCAGCGGAAGGGCGTCCTCTTCATCGTCGCGGACGAGGAAGAAGCCGGCGAGGCCGCGCCATACCTGCGGGGCGCTGAAGTCCATGCGGTGGTCGTGGTACCAGAGCGTGGCGGCCCGCTGGTTCAGCGGGTACTCGTACGTCCGGTAGCCCTCACGTACGTTCCAGTCGGACGGCGCCACGTGCATGGCGTGACCGTTGCGCTGGGTCTCAAGGAGGTCTTTACGCCGGCCTGGGGTGCAGCCGAGCGGCAGGAGCAGGTCGGTGGGGTAGCCGTCGGAGTCCGGCGGGGTGACGCCTCCGTGCAGGTGGGTGGCGGTCGGTACGGGCAGTGTGTTGAGGACGCGCACGGTCGAGGGGCGGCCGGTGCGGGCGGTGAAGGTGGGGCCGGGGAAGAGCCCGTCGTACCCCCATACGCGGGTCTTGAGGCCGGGCAGGATTTCGATGTCCGCTTCGCGCTGAACGAGGTCGTACAGGTCCCGGCCGTCATCGGTGGATGCGGGCCGGGCCACGGGCGGGATCGGGAGCGGCACGGTGAAGGGTTCGGGCAGGGCGGCGGCGCTGGTGAGGATGCGGCCGGTGGTGGGGCCGGCCAACTGCGCGTAGCCGGTGGTGCCGAGGGTCAGGGCCGCGCCGCTGCCCGCGAGCAGGCCCAGCATGCGTCGGCGGGAGATCTGCGGCGTCACCGGCCCTCCTCCGGGACGGGCCGGGGCCGGGGCTGGTACGTGAAGGCCCAGCAGGTCAGCGCGGCAGCGGTGCCGAAGATGGCCATGCCGAGCGGGATGTGCCCGGCCAGGATCCGCGCGTGTCCGAGTGCCTGCTGGCCGCCGACCAGTACGAGCAATCACCCGGTGGCCGCGATCGGCCAGCGCGGCCCCTGGACGCGCCATCGGATCAGAACGGCGGCGAGGACCAGGACCAGGGCGAGGGCGGCCAGGACCTGAGCGTTCGCGTCGTGCCAGGCCAGCAGTTCCACATCCCCCGTGACGAACAGCCCGGCCAGCGCCGCCTGGGCCAGCGTGCCGAGCAGGAAAGCGGCGGCGGCACCGCGCATGAGTGCGAGGGGCCGGCTCGACGTGGCGGTGCCGGCGCTCATGAGCCGGCTCCGGCCAGGATGCGCTCGTACGCCTGGTGGCCGTCCTCGACGCCCAGGAAGATGTCCTTGATCGTCAGGTACCCCTGGCTGATGAGCGGGGTGTCCCGCAGCTCCTCGACGAGGAAGTAGTACGCCTGCAGGTCCTCGGTCTCCAGCAGGGCGAAGTCGCTGAACTGGGTCTGGAAGGCCTCGGCGTCGAAGAACCGCATCCGCACCCGGTCCGCGTACCGCGCTGCGATCGGGCCGATGTGGGCGTCCTTCAGGCGGCGTCGCTCGGCCCGGTCCAACGCCAGCCACTGCGGCGAGAACGAATACCCAAGGATGATCATGTACGGCATGGCGAGAGTCCCCCAACAACAGCTAACGGCGTTCACTTACGGGGTAAGCTACAGCTAACAGTGTTAGCAAAGTCAAGGGCGGTCCGGAATCCGGGCCGCCGCAGGCAGGAAGAGCAGGAGCAGTCGATGGCAGAACAGCCGCCCAACCGACGCGCTCGCATGCGCGAGCAGACCGCGGCGGAGATCGTGCGCACGGCCCGGGCCCTGCTCGCCGCGGAAGGGCCCGGCGCGCTCACGCTGCGGGCCACGGCCCGCGAACTCGGCATGGCCGCCCCCAGCCTCTATCGCTACTACCCCGACCACCGCGCCCTGGTCCAGGCCGTCGTCGCCGACCTCTACCTCGATCTCGCGCGCGCCCTGGAAGCCGCCCGCGACCGCGACCCAGGCGCGCCAACCGGACAGAAGCTGGCTGCCGCCGCCCGTGAGCTGCGTACGTGGGTCCTGGGCCACCGCCGCGAGTTCAGCCTCCTGTTCGGCAAGCCCGTCGCGGACGCGGGCACCGCGCCGCAGGACCCGTCCCACGAGGCGAGCTGGCGCTTCGGCGGGGTCTTCCTCGGTCTCATGACGCAGCTGTGGAAGGAAGACGTGATCCCCCCGCCGGCGGGCGGGCGCGGCGAGACGGCCTGGCTGGAACAGCTGGAGGAGCTGCGCGAGCACCTCACCGAGGACGTGCCCCTCCCGGTGCTGCGCGTCTTCATCGAGGCGTGGGTGAGGCTCTACGGGATCGTCTCGATGGAAGCCTTCGGGCACCTCGACTTCGCCCTCGCCGACCCCGAACCCCTCTTCGAGCAGACCCTGTACGAGGTCCTGGCCTTCCTCGGGGCCACGTGGGAATGACTGCCGCGTAGCCGCGCGGTCCCGACTAAAGCGGGCGGTCTGCGCGGGTGAGCCCGCTCAGGCGGGACAGGGCGGCGAAGCCGTCCTCCGTGCCCGGCCAGTGCGCGCGTACCGCTTCGATCCCCGCGCGCCGTACGACACTGCGCAGGACGAAGGCGACGATGATCGCGTCGTCCGCGTAGCCGATGACGGGCAGGAAGTCGGGGATCAGGTCGATCGGGCTGGCCAGGTAGACCATCAGCAGCGCCAGCCGGACCCGCACCCCGCGCGGCATCGTCTTGTCGCCGGCGAGCCGCTTGAGCAGCCGCAGCAGGTCGGGCAGCAGCCGCAGCGCCTCGCCCAGCAAGGCGCCCTTCGGACGGATCAGCAGCAGGACGATCAGCAGCGCCAGCCACGCGAACAACAGGCCGTCGCCGATCCCGATCAGAATGTCCCACCACATGCGCGCACTTCCCTACGCCGATCAGTCCAGAGCCCGCCGTCGCGCCGAGCCGGGCAGCTCGCTGCGGTCTCAAGGGACGCACGGGTCGGCGGGCAGGGCCGCCTCCTCGAACGCCGCCGGCTACCGCCCTGACTATCACGTCGTAGGCGCGGACCGCTCCGGTGTGGATGGAGCCGACGATCCGCAGGATGTCCTCCCAGTGCCGCTCGATCCTGGCCAGGTCGACCCGGCCGCGAGCTGCGTCCTGGAAGGCCCCGTAGTCGGCAGTGCGGTCGATGCGCCACATCTTCTGGTCCGGCAGGTCCGCCAGCTGCGGCGCGTACGTGAATCCGGCGAGCGTGAGCAGGCCGAAGACGATGTCGGGGTACGACGCAGTGTCGGTGACGATCATCTCCGGGCGCTTGCCGCCGTCGCGGTCGTAGAGGATGTCCAGCACGTACAGCGAGTCGCGCGGTGCGCCAGCCACGACCTTCCCGCCGAGCCCGGCGGCCTGGTCGTTGATCATGTTGAGCCAGGTGGCGCCGCCGCGGCGGCCGAAGTACTTCGGGTTCGGCCGCGCGTACACGCTCGGCACCGGGACGACGAACCGTATCCCGTCGACCGAGGCGACGACGCCGCCGCCCCACGCGCTCGTGAGGCTGATGGACGCCTGGTGCTCGATCAGTGTGACGTTCGCGGCCCGGTAGGTCGCGAGGCGCAGGTAGGTCTGGTCGACGTGACTCAGCCGTCCGTACTTCAGCGCGTCGATCCCGCCGATCACGGGGGTGTAGCCGACGTTGCAGCCGCGGGCGACCAGGAGCGCGGCGATCGTGACGTGCAGGTCCTTCAGCCGCGCCTCGCCGCCGGTGACCGACGTGACCGCCTGGTCGGCGCCGGTCCAGGAGAACACCTCCAACAGGACCTCAGGCAGGTCCACGCGGGGCAGCATTGCGTTCACCGCGGCCCGCAGGTCCAGCAGCGAGGCCGGTTCGAGTTCCGGCTCCAGCGCGGCCAAGTGCAGCCGCCCGTCGTCGTCGAAGACGATCTGCGCGTTGTCCGGTAGGCGCCCGGCGACCTCCCGGTACGTTCCGTCCAGCAGCGCGGCCTGGGTCGCCAAGTGCTTGCCCGCATCCCCGGGGAGCCCGAGGGAGGCCAGCACGGTGGGCCTGGCCTGCTCCCACGCCGCTCCGGAAAGCAGCTTCGCCCGAGGATCGCCCCACTTGGAGGAGTTCTTCGCGAACACCTCCCGCCAGCGCAGCATCCGATGGAACTGCTCCAGCACACAGAAGATGTACGCCTTCCAGTCCACCGTGCCCGGCTCCAGGTGCGGCGCCGAGAGCACCAGGCGCTGCCACGAGCCGACCACGACTGCCGAAGTTCAGCCCCCCGCAGAAGCCCAGGTCAAAACCCGCACGGAGACCCCACGGGCTTAGCGCCGGTATTCGTTCCGATGTTCCTCAGCCCCCGGTTGCTCAATGTCGGCTGGCGTATATCCGGGGTAGGGCGCGGCCTGTGTTGGTGAAGGCGGGGTGGTCCGCCGGCTTGCGGTGTCGGTAAGACGAACGCGTATGGGCCAGCACTCGTTGCAGGAGTTCTGGCGGGTGTCCGGTCAGGAGTGCGCGACGGCCGAGGCGGGGATTGCCGAACCAGTTCGGCGAGCCGGTGAGGAAGCCGTGCAGGTAGCTGGATTTGAGGTGGTTGGCACGGGCCGAGCGCCGCAAGAGCCCGAGGAAACCCCCTGTGAAGGCCTCGAGGGAGACCCAGGCGAAGACCCTGGGGAAACCCCCGGTGATGACGCACCGGGGCCCTCGGAGAAGGAGGCCCCGCCAACTCCCGTGCACCCCTGGGAACTTCATCCACCCGCCAGTAGCATCCGGCCGGCCAGTAGCACGCCGCCCAGCAGCCATCCTCGAAAGGGGCTCCTGCATGCGCTTGACCTCCCGCGTCGCGCCCGCCGTCCTCGCCGTGGCCGCTCTCCTGCTCGGCGTCCTCCCCGCGCAGGCCCAGGCCCACCCCGACCGCGCCCCCGACCGCGCCCCCGACCGGGTCACGGTCGGTAACCGCACTTTCATCGCCGACGACCAGGGCCGCGCGCTCCAGTGGCGCGGCTTCAACCTCGCCGACAAGAGCAGCCGAGGCACCAACGCGTTCGCCGACATCCACGAGAGCGACCTCAAAGACATGGCCGGCCGGGGCTTCAACCTCGCGCGCCTCGCCTTCTTCTGGGACGACCTCGAACCCACCCCCGGGCACTACGACCGCGGCTACCTCACCAAGATGCGCCGCATTCTCGACTGGGCCAACCGCTACCACATCAAGGTCATCCTCGACGCCCACCAGGACGTATACGGCCCCCACTTCGGCTCCCGTGGCATCCCCAAGTGGGCCACCCGCGACGAGGGGTTACCGTTCACGCCGATACCCGACGACTGGTTCTCCGAGTACTTCGAGCCATCCGTACAGACCGCCTTTGACCACCTGTACAAGGACGCCGACCTCCGCGCCGCGCACGCTCGCATGTGGATGACGGTCGCCTCCGCCCTGGGCAGGCACCCGGCGCTGCTCGGCTACGACCTGATGAATGAGCCGTTCGCGAAGTTCCTCGAAGGCGAAGACCTCCCCGCCGCCGCGGCCCGCTTCGAGGCCACCGAGCTCACCGAGCTGTGGAACCGCCTTGCCCGGGCGATCCGCCTGGTCGACCACAGGTCCTGGGTATTCGTCGAACCAACTGTCATCGTCGGTCTCGGCGTCCCCACCCGGATGGGGCACATCGACGACCCGCACGCCGGCTACGCGCCGCACTTCTACGAGACCGCGATGGAAACCGGCGCCGACTACGACCCCAACGGCACCTTCATCCCCGCCTACGAGGCCGCGATCAGCGACTACCCGACCCGTCACCGCATGCCGGTGATCGTGGGGGAGTGGGGCGGCAACCCCTACGTTCCGCACGCAAGCCAGTTCGTCACCGACATGACGGCCTCCCTGGACCGCTTCTCCAGTGGCTGGACGTGGTGGCAGTGGTGCCGGGGCGGCGGCTACTGCTTCCTCGACCAGACGGGCGCCGCGAAGCCCAACGCCCAACTGCTCGTGCAGCCGTACGCGCGGGCCGTCGCGGGCGACCCGCTCAAGTACGCGTACGACCCGGCTACCCGCACCTACACGCTCAGCTTCCGCACCCGCGACAACGCAAAGGGGCCCACCCGGATCACCGTGCCCAGGGACACGTACCCATGCGGCTATCGCGTCGATATCCAAGGCAGCCAGGCCAGTTGGGACGGCCACGGCCAGACCGTCAGCGTGAGCACCCACGGCAGGGCCGGGGCCACCTACAGGGTCACGATCAGCCCGAGGTAGCCCACCCGACCCGCTCAGTACGTGTTTTTGATCCCCGGTTCCGAGTAGCCTTGGCTCCTACGCTGGCTTGGTGTTCAAGGACACCGGGCGGGCCGGGGAGTGGAACTGTCGGGTTTGTGGCGAACGGCTTCGGCCGGGTGCCCGACCTGATGCGTCGTTCTGTTCTTCGGCATGTCGTGCCAGGCAGTGGCGTACGGAACGGCGGTTGCGGAAGCGGCTGGCGGCCGTGCAGGGCGGTGGCGGCGAGGTCGAGTGTCCCGAGTGCGGGGCTCGTTGGGTCGCCCGCGCGATCTTCCCCGCCCACAGCGCCGCGTCCACGAACGGCCGACGTTTGTACTGCTCGACCAGCTCTCTCAGATGCTCCTGAGTGCACCCGACGAGCATCCGCTTCCCGTCGAACTTCGGGGCGACCGCATGGATCGATGACGAGTCCCGGACGAGGGCATACCACTCTGAACTGTCCGAAACTACAGCCCCGCAAAGATCACACAACTCGGCGTCTCGGGCTGTTCCGGTCTTTCCCGGCCGCGGCGCGTCTTGACGTCCACGCAGATCGTCGGCTGGTACGTCCGTGGTTGCCGTTGAGCGCGGAAGCTCGCTCTCGGTCCGTGCCTGCGAACCGTCGCAGTCACGGACCGACGATTTTGTCGATCGCTCCTGGGAGTGACGGTGCTTTGGGCCGATCTGTTCCGAGGTGGGCCGCCGCTTCCCTCGGTCCCGCAAGGGCTGCGGGAAACCAAACATCGACTTACTGTCCTATTTACTTCTAGAACAGAAATTCCACGCTTTATCAGCTCCTCCCGCCGCCCATGATGGCAGTGACCACTGCAGCAACGAAGGGTGTTTCATGGCTGATTGGGTGAAGGTTGCAGGCAGCCTCACGGCGATCTCGGCGGGGTCCAGGACGACGGTGTGGGGGGTGAACGCGGCGAGCGCCGTCTACCGGTACACCAACTTTGACGGCAATCCCTGGATCAACATCCCCGGGGGGCTGAGCGACATCGGCGCCGCGGCGGACGGCACGGTGTGGGGGGTCAACAGTGGCAACCAGATCTACCGGTACCACGGGGACCAGGACGGCGTGAACCCGTGGAAGGGCATCCCCGGCAGCCTGGTCCGCATCGACGCGGGCTCCCGCACGAGCGTGTGGGGGGTGGACTCCGCCGGCGCCGTTTACCGGTACACCAACTACGACGCCAACCCCTGGGTGAAGGTCCCCGGGGGGCTGAGCGACATCGGCGCCGGCGCGGACGGCACGGTGTGGGGGGTTAACAGCAGCAACCAGGTCTACCGGTACACCGGGGACCAGGACGCCTCAAACCCGTGGGTGGGCGTCCCCGGCAGCCTCAAGCGCATCGCGGTGGGCTCCCGGACGAACGTGTGGGGCGTCGACCCCGCCGGCAGTATCTACCGGTACACCAACAACGACGCCAGCGGCACCAACCCGTGGATCAAGATCCCCGGCACCGCCACCGACATCGCAGCTGGCGCCGACGGCAACGCGTGGCACATCAACAGCGCCGGCGACATCTACCGCTACACCGGCGACCAGCCCAGCTGACACCTGCCGCCCGAGCGTGCGGGCTCTCGGCCGAGATGGCTGGGAGCCCGCACCGACGTCCGGGGCGTTCGGGCGTCCGCCTTCCTGACCCGCGGTTGTGCGTGAGCCAGGATTCGAATGGAGCCGTTTTCGCCTGCTGTCGGGGCAGTTTGGGTGTGCCGAAGGCTTGAACCTGGAGCCGGTGAGTGCGTGCTTCTGATCCGCGCACCGCGGCGAACAGAACACCGCATCCGATCGGCGGTCGACGCCGGCCGCCCACCGGCCCCGCACTCCAGGCACTCCACCTCGCCGGTGCCACCCTGAACGGCCGCCAACCGCTTACGCAACCGTCGTTCCCGACGCCACTGCCTGGAGCGACACACCGACGAACGGAACTCCGCCCCGGGCCGGGTTCCCGGCCTCAGCCGCTCGCCGCAGCGCCGGCAGATCCGTTCCCCCGACCGACCGGCGTCCTCGGACACCAGGCCAGCGTAGGACTCCAGGCGACTCAGAATTCGGCTTCAGAAACACGCACTCAGCTTGTTCTTTATCTTCGGGGCGGTCGGCGTACAAGATCATGTACTTAGCTGGGTGCAGGCGGCATACGCAGGGGCTGCCGCCACCCTGAAGGGTGGGCTTTGCCGGAGTCAGTCAGCGGTCTTGTAGACCCCACACAGGGAACAGGCCATCCCACTTCTATGCGCGGCGTGCGCGACCTCCGTTGATGTGGTCGATCTGTTCGAGGAGAACGGCATTCAGCTGTGCACGCGCGGCCCTGACCCGCTCCAGGGCATCCAGAATCTCGCGACGTACCGGGACTTCCTGCCGGGCAGGGCTCTGCAGGACTTCGGCACGGACTTCGCGGGTCGCCTCTCGCAACCGGCCCAGGAGTTGGGACAGGGCTGCGGAGGTCGAACCGTTTACATTGGCCGCTT
Organism: Streptomyces bugieae; assembly: GCF_036352915.1. Classification (NCBI taxonomy): domain Bacteria; kingdom Bacillati; phylum Actinomycetota; class Actinomycetes; order Kitasatosporales; family Streptomycetaceae; genus Streptomyces; species Streptomyces bugieae. The sequence continues at coordinate 67,860 of NZ_JAZBJP010000006.1, read as the reverse complement.
CCGGACGGCCAGGGGGAGCCTGGACCAAAGGGATGCCGTGTGGTGGCGTGTCCTGCGATTCGAGCCAAAGACCACTGTGAGCGAGGGCGTGCCCAGCCTCGGTAGCCTCTGCGCTGACTCGGTCGATGCTCTCATCGAATCGGTCGACGTCCACAGGACGGTGGGCTTCCAGATCTTGGACAGTGCGCTCCAGCGCATCGACCCATGCTCGACCCGTGGTCCGCATCTTCAGCAGCCGAGTGATCTCTGTTTCCCTTCGACGAGTCTGCTCCTCACTCGTCCTCTGCTCTGACTGGCGCCGATGCAGAAGTGCCGGGCCGTAGACCGTCGCGAGGCCGGCAATTCCAGCTCCCCCCAGCGCCCCGAGCAGTCCGTACAACGCGCCGTTGTCGCTCATGCCCCGACTCCCTCGGATCTCCGCCTGTACGCATGCCATCTCGATCACCGTTGCCCCCCTCGGCCGGACGGGGGAAGCCTGAACCCTTGCCTGAGCATGTACCCAGCTCTGCAGATGAACCCGTGCCTTGAAACGGGCTCGAATAAGTCTCGAACTTGAGGCCCTTTTGCCTAGTTCGTCGAGCACGTAGGGCGGCCTTCACGCGATCGTGTGCCAAGTCGAGTAGGCATCTGGACCGTGCGAAGGCCGTGGCATGAGTGTGCTCTTATCCGGGCTCAGAAAGGAGGCGTTGGCGCAAGCGTCACGCTTCCGGGGTGAGTTCTACGCGTGCTTGTCCGCCCGACGGGATGAGCTGTTCGAGCTCACCGGCGCGGTGCTGTGCGTGGACGGCCCGGTGGTCTCGCCGGTCGATCTGACGATGGTGCCCGAACACCGCCGTGGGCACGGAGCGTTGTACGGGGCCCTCAACCGCGGCGGGATCGACATCGAGCGGTTGCGGACCCTGCTGGCCGGGCTGCCGCTGCCCCGATTCGAGGGGTGGCGCCTGGTGCTGGCGGTCGACGTGTCGCCATGGTTGCGGTCGGACGCACCGTGCTCGGCGGACAGGCTGTTCTGCCATGTCTACGGGCGGGCGAAGTCCGCGTCGCAGTTCATCCCGGGCTGGCCGTACTCCTTCGTCGCCGTCCTGGAGCCCGGCGCCACGTCATGGACCGGGATCCTGGACGTGGTCCGGATCGGGCCCGAGGACGACGCGACCGCGATCACTGCCGCCCAGATCAGGGCAGTGGCCGAGCGGCTCGTCGCGGCCGGCCAATGGCAGTCCGGGGACCCGGACATCACGATCGTCATGGACGCCGGCTATGAGGTCACCCGTCTGGCCTGGGTACTGCGGATCTTCCCGTTGAACTGGTCGGCCGGATCCGCAGCGACCGAGTGATGCGCCTGCCGAAGCCGCCCCGCATCTACGACCCCAAGGGCGGGTGCCCGCCCAAGCACGGCCCGGAGTTCCGCTTCACCAAGCCCCAGACCTGGCCCGAACCGGCGATCACCACGGCCACCGACACCGTGAACTACGGCAAGGCCGAAGCCCAGGCGGGGGACCGGGTCCACCCGAGGCTGACCCACCGCTCGGCCTGGCTGGAGCACGACGGCGAACTCCCCATCGTCGAGGGCACCCTGGTCCGCCTCAAGGCCGACCACCTGTCGAAAGACCGGGAGGCCCCGCCGGTGTGGTTGTGGTCCTCGAAAACCGGCGCCGTCCCAGCAGACGTGGACGTGTGGTGGCAGGTGTTCCTCAGGAGATTCGATCTCGAGCACACCTTCCGGTTCGGAAAGCACGCAGGAGCTCCAGCACACTGCGGCCGGCGGCACGCGCTGCCCACGCGACGCTTGCGCACACCTCGGCGGACTCCTGCCAGGTGGCGTCGGGTTCACGCAGGTCGGCGGTCAGCTGATCCGGGCACTGGTCCCTGCAGCAGCCGTGGGTGGCGCGGTCCTTGGCGCGCAGCAGGGCCAGAGACCGGACCGGGCCGCGCGGCGGACGGGGAGTGTCACCGGCCACCGCTGGCGCCGTTGACGTGGACGAGCTGGTTGAGGTGGTGAGTCCAGCACCAGCCGCAGTCGATCACGTCACCCGCGGTGGAGATCTGAGGCAGCAGGCAGTCTCCAGGGCCCGCAGGTAGATCAGGCAGTTGGCGCACCGGCGGGAGATGTGGACGAGGTAGCGGGGTGGGCGGTGAGGTAGGGCGCTCGCCGCCGTTGGGGCCGTACAGGCGCCAGCCGACCTCGTCGGTCGGGGTGTGCCAGGAGGAGGTGGCCACCTTTAAGAGGAGGTGACCACCTTCAAGGAGTCGCCCCACAGCTCCCGGCCCGCCACGCCCTTGAGGACGGCGACCTGGTCGCCGGAGCGGAAGTGGGCGGGGGTGATGTCCCGCTCAGGGACCAGGGTATCGCCGGGAACGCAGGGCGGTCAGGAGATGGGGGTGGGCACAGCGGGTCCTTCCACGGACGGCACGGGGGCGGCGGGAGGACCAATACTCCGAACGACCCCGTTTCGCCAACCGAGGATCGTCGGCTGGATAGAGGTCCGGCCTACCGGAACGGATTCTCCGTGCCACGGTTGCTGTCGGTCGCTGTTGGTCGCTGCTTCGAGGAGTTCCAGCAGGTCAGCGCCGGCGGTGTCCCGCTGGTCGATCAATGGCGGCGCGTCGGCCGGGTTCAGGATCCGAGCGTTGCGATCTCCTCGGCCGTGTCGGGCCCCGACGCCATTGTTTCCGGCTTCACGGCCCCGCCCGGGGACTCGCGGACCAAGCGACATCCCCTCATGCCTTCGGCTCGAACAAGGCGGAAGTTTGTCCGAAAATGGGTCGCTCCAGTGATCAATCCTTTGTACGGTCAGGAAAATTCCGAACGGGAAGATCTTCATGATTCGTCGTGTCTCACTGGCAGCCGCCGCGTGTGAGGCCGTTGGTTTCTCGCTTGTCACTGTTCCGGCTCATGCGGCCGGAGCCGAGGCGACGCCCACCCGCGCGTCGCAGAAGGTGATGTCAGGGTCGGACCATGTCAAGTGCACCAGCTTGAGTAAGGGGCAGCTCTGCATCGTCATGAACAGTCGGCCCCAGTCCATCGATGTCATCTACACCAAAAAGGGTGGCGCGAACATCAAGGCGCAACTCGGGTATCGCATGAACGGTTCGTCGTCGTACGCCGGGCTGGAGACCATCAGTGACGGCGACCGGGCCGCCAACACCTGGAAGATGAGCTGGCCCTGCAAGAGCGCCGTTGGCCTGCTCAAGGTCCAGGGGCAAGGGACCTTCGAAACCCCGGCGGCGACGTTCCCGGGCTGCTGATGAGGTAGCACAGGGCAACAAAGGGAAGTGAGTTGGGGAGCAAGGCGGAGGATCGTCCTCGTGCTGGGCGTACTCGGGCGGCTCCGACAACCCAGCGAGGCGCCGTAGCTGTTGTCGCGACCCCGAGAAGATCGGCCGGACAGGCCAGCACACGCCACCGACAACACCACCCGAAAGGGGCCCGCCACGAGCGGGCCCCTTTCCGGGCCACATCGCGTGGCAGTTCGTCCTCTCGTACGGCGTGCCCGGGTTGGGCTGTGCATTGACCCGTCCGGGTGATAGTTGAGTCAAGACGGTGGTGTTCCATTGGCTATTTCGGGTTAATGGTGGTGACCGTTTTCCGGTGGGTTGCCCATCTCTCCGGGGAGAGATGGGCAACCCCTGCGCTGCGCCGCTGCGCCGGTGCGTGGTACGTGTCGCTGTGTCCTCTCTCTGTCCCGGTGTGCAAGCGGTGATCCGGTTCGCGTATTCCGGCGCTGTGCGACGCGGGCCCCGGTGGGAGTTCTTGGGCGGCCCTCTCAGCTGAGAGAGGTTTGCAATGGAATCGATTACGGGTTGGTTGGGAGCTCCGGCGGTAGCCCGCGGGGTTCGGCCGGTTGTACCGGCCAGTGGATCTGAGGTGGCCGCTGTACGGGGGCTTGTGGCCGCGCCGTTCAGTGCGGCCTTCTCCACGGTGACGATCCCGGCGGGCACGACCCCGCTGGCGGTGGCGGTGGCGCCGAACGGCAACGTCTACGTCGGCAACGCCAATTCGGCCAATGTGACGGTGATCAGCAGCACCACGAACACCGTCCTGGCCACTGTCCCCGCCGGCTCAGACCCGGCCATGATTGCGGTGGCGGCGAACGGCAACGTCTACGTCACCAACCAGAGCTCGAACAACGTGACGGTGATCAGCAGCGCCACGAACACCGTCCTGGCCACCGTCCCCGTCGGCGGGGGCCCGTTCGCGCTGGCGGTGGCGCCGAACGGCAACGTCTACGTCGCCAACAGCACTTCCAACAACGTGACGGTGATCAGCAGCGCCACGAACACCGTCCTCGCCACCGTCCCCGTCGGCGCGGTCCCGGACGCGGTGGCGGTGGCGGCGAACGGCAACGTCTACGTCGCCAACCGGAACGCGAACACCGTGACGGTGATCAGCAGCGCCACGAACACCGTCCTGACCACCCTCCCCACCGGTGGTTTCCCGGGCTATGCGGCGGTGGCGCAGAACGGCAACGTCTACATCGCCAACCAGACCTCGAACAACGTGACCGTGATCGACAGTGCCACGAACACCGTCGTGGCCACCGTCCCCGCCGGCACGGTCCCGGGGGTGATCGCGGTGGCGCAGAACGGCAACGTCTACGTCACCAACACCGTTTCGAACAATGTGACGGTGATCAGCAGCACCACGAACACCGTCCTGGCCACCGTTCCCACCGGCGGGGGCCCGTTCGGGGTGGCGGTGGCGCCGACCGGCAACGTCTACGTCGGCAACAGCAATTCCAACAATGTGACGGTGATCAGCAGCACCACGAACACCGTCCTGGCCACCGTCCCCGTCGGCGCGTTCCCGTTCTCGGTGGCGGCGGCGCAGAACAGCAATGTCTACGTCACCAACGCCAATTCGGCCAACGTGACGGAGATTTCGCCGTTGACGGTGACGACCTCGCCGGCGTCGCCGGTGTGCGGGCAACCGGTGACGTTCAACATTTCCGGGGGGACTCCGAACGGGACAGCGATGGTGAACTTCGGGGATGCCAGCCCCACGGTCACCGTCCCTCTGGACGCCACCGGGAGCGGGCAGACCACCCACACCTACACCGCCGGTTCGTTCACCGCGACCGTGAACGGCAACCCCACCACCGTCACCGTGAGCCCCAACCCCACAACGACGGCGCTGTCGGTGACGCCGAACCCCTCCACCTGCGGGCAGAGCGTGACCGTGTGCGCCACCATCACCCCGGCACCAGGCACCACCTCGGTGCCGACCGGTACGGTCACCTTCACCCTCCCCAACAGCCAGACCCAGGTGGTCCCCGTCAACGCCTCGGGGCAGGCCTGCTTCACCACCACCGCCCTGACCACCGGCACCCTCACCGCCGCCTACAGCGGTGACAGCTGCTTCACCAGCTCCACCACCAGCACCCCCGTCACCGTGAACCCCGCCCCCACAACACTGACCGCGCAGCCAGGCACGATCCGGCTCCGGCTGACCCCGCTGCCCGAGTTCTACATCCCCACCCTCAGCGCCACTCTGACGACCACCTCGGGGATGCCGGTGGCCGGTCAGCCGGTGACCTTCACCGCCACCACGCTCTTCGGCCCGGTCAACCTCGGCACCGCCATCACCGACGCCAACGGCACCGCCACCATCCACAACGCCATCGTCCCCGTCTTCGCCATCGGCACCCCCTTCTACACCGCCACCTTCCCAGGCAATGCCTGCTACACCGCCGCCACCGCCCACGGCATCCTGCTGTTCATCCCCCTCCCGGGCTGATCTCACCGGCTCCGAAACCCCCACGTCACCTGGTCTGCTGCGACGGGAGGAACACGCCGTGGCCCAACTGGGCGAGCTGGCAGACCAGTCGAGGGGTTTGGCGACACGTGTGGATTCCGGAGGCGGGGCTCCGGCCGTGACGGCGGCTCCAGCATCGGCACGGTGATCCAGCAGACCACGGCGCAGGAAGGGCGGCAGAAAAACCCGACTCCGCGCTCGCGAGCTGCGCTTGGAGGGTGCCCCAGCGACGCTGATGACGGCAACGACGGCGTACATCGGCTACCCAACGGCCACTCTGACAGCACAGCCTTGAGGAGCGGGAGCCCATGCGTAGGAACTCTCCCGACCCTACTGATCCACAGGGGCATCGCGACGACACCTTGATAGCTCTCTCCGTAGTGAGCGGCAAGATCCAGTGCCGTCAGGCCTCCGACCGAGGCGCCGAGTGCAAAGGGCGAGATTCCAGGCAGCACCGTGCGCACGAACGCGTGCACGAACTCGGCGTGGTCATGAATTGACCTGCATGATCATGATTTGCCGCACAGTCGAGTGGCATGGGAGGCAGCGGCGGGCCACGATGGGCGGCAACTGGAGGTCGCCGTCGGCGTCACCGGGGGTCCAGGCCCAGAGCAAGAAGGGGTTGCCGTCACAGTGATCGACACGGACGAGCTGGCCAGGCGGAACGCCGGATTCGCCGACGGCGGATCGTTCGCTGACCTCAAGCTCATGCCCAGGGGCAGTCTGACGGTCATCGGATGCGTCGACCCTCGTGTCGACCCGTCCGACGTGCTCGGGCTCAAGCTCGGCGAGGCAGCGGTGATCCGCAACGTCGGAGGGCGGGTCACACCTGCGACACTCCGGACGCTGGAGATGCTCTCGAAGGTCGTCCAGGCCCGCACGGGCGGCCCTCGCTCGGGCGACGTCCACTATGCGGTCCTGCACCACACCGACTGCGGGATCACGGACCTGGCCGCGTTCCCCGAGCTGCTGGCCGATTACTTCGAAGTTCCGGCCGGAGACCTGGACGCCAAGGCGGTCACCGACCCGGTCGCCGCCGTCCGCGTCGACGTCGAGATCCTCAAGGGGAAGCTTCCGGCCGGAGTCTTCGTCTCAGGGCTCGTGTACGACGTGGCCACCGGGCTCATCGATGTCGTCGTCCCGCCCGCGCGAGTGGAAGCATGACACCGCGCGGCGCCTGCGACCGGTCCGGCCGGCGCGACCGCCGTGGGCCTGCGGCCTGTACCGGGATCTGCTTCCCCGGCCGGTCGTATCGGCGGGGAGGCGCTTTCTAGCATGTGCGACGATCACGGGCGCTCGGCGGCCGAGGCAGCGTGGTCAGCGCCTCGCGTCGCGGAGGGACCGGCTGTCGACCCGGTGACGCTGCCCGAGGTCGACGAGGTCAGGGTCACGACGATGGTCGACAACACCTTCGACGCCCTGCTGGCCTCTGCCGAAGGGGTCACCCGTGCGTCGATCGGTGCTGGTCGGACCGCCGCGCGGCAGTTCGCCGGCGGCGAGGCCCTCGCGGGGCTGCGTGCCGAGCACGGCTTCTCCGCCCTGGTCACCGTCCAGAGCGGGAAGGCGAGCAGCACGCTGCTGTTCGATACCGGCGCGTCGCCGGACGGGCTGGCGGTGAACGCCGACCGTCTTGGCGTCGATGTCGGCGGCCTGCAGGGCGTCGTACTCAGCCACGGACACTTCGACCACGCGGGCGGCTTCGACGGCCTGGCCCGGCTGCGCGGGCGCTCCGGCCTGCCGCTGACCGTCCATCCCGCGGTCTGGACCCGCCGCCGCCTGGCACTACCCGCCGGCCAGGGTCTGGAGATGCCCACGCTGTCACGGGGTGCCCTGGAACGCGAAGGGTTCGAGGTGATCGAGCGGCGGCAGCCGTCGCTGCTGGCCGGCGGCATCCTGATCACCGGCGAGGTGGACCGGGTCACCGAGTTCGAGCACGGCATGCCGCCGGCACACCAAGCCTGGGACGGGAACGGCTGGCGACACGACCCCGCCGTCATCGACGACCAGGCACTCGTCATCAACGTGCGCAGCCGGGGGCTTGTCATCGTCACCGGGTGCGGTCACGCCGGAGTGGTCAACATCATCCGTCACGCCATGAGGCTGACCGGCGTCAGCAAACTGCTGGCCCTCATCGGCGGCTTCCATCTGAGCGGCCCCGCCTTCGAGCCGGTCATCGGCCCGACGGTGGCCGCGCTCACCGAACTCGCACCCGAGCTGATTGTCCCCGGTCACTGCACCGGCTGGCGTGCCCAGCACACCCTCGCCGCAGCTCTCCCGGACGCATGGGTGCAGACCAGTGTCGGAACCACCTACACACTCAGCGCCCCACAGGCAGGTGATGCCTGATTCCGGCTCAGCAGTCCCGGCTCAACCGGTGTAGCAGGAAGTGCAGCGTCGACGGCACGCGAACGGCCTTCCGGGCGTACCTCGGATGGGCGCCCGGGGAGGTGGAAGCTGGCCGGCTGAGCGTTGTCGACGCGAGTATCCGGGGCCGTAGTAAGTGCCGAAGGTCCACAAGTTGCCCTCCGGATCCCGCACCGTGCACGTACGCCGTCGCGCCCGACCCGAACCGGGTCCCATGCGGCGCTTCGAGAACCTCACCGTCGGCGTCGACCACCCGGCGGTGCACCGCGTCCACCTCGTCACTCACCACGTAGACCGCGCTGGTTCCCGCCCGCATCCGTCCGTGCACGCTGTCCGTGTGCCGGGTCGAACCGCACACCAGCGCACCCCCGCCAGGCCAGCGCAGCTCGGCGTGCCCGAAATACTGCCTCTTCGCCAGTGCGTGTGCTTCAAGCAGTTTCCTGATCTTCAGCAGGGTGCGTGCATGGCTGTGCGACTGTTGCCGAAGAGTACGGCGAGGAGTTCCGCAGCCAGGGTGACCCGTAGGTGGAGCACGGTGGCCAGGACCTGGTCGGGGAAGACGAGCCAGGGCGGGCAGCCATGTCAGGCCCGCTTCCGAGGCGGGACCTCCGAGGAGCCCGGTGCCCGCGGAGCCGGTGCGGCTCCGCGGGCCGCCCCACTGCTGCCGGACGGAGAGGTTCAGGGGGTGTCGTGCACCTGGATGGCGGAGGCCGGGCAGACGGCGGCCGCTTCACGGGTGAGGGCGTGCTGGTCGTGCGGGGGCTCCGGTTCCAGGACGACGACGATTCCGTCCTCGTCGCGTTGGTCGAAGACCTCGGGGGCGATCAGGATGCACTGTCCGGCGCCGCAGCACTTCTCCTCGTCGACGGTGATCTTCATGTGGGGGTCTCCTTCTGTCGGGGGCGTATGTGTGCTGTCGTGCCGTCACCAGCGGACGGGGACCTCGCTGAGGCCCCCGACCAGCAGTCCTTCCAGGCGTTCGAGCTCAGTGGCGGGGATGTCCAGTTCGAGGGAGGGGAGCCTGCGCAGCAGAACTTCGAGGGTGACCTGGAGTTCGGTGCGGGCCAGGGCCTGGCCCAGGCAGGAGTGGGGTCCCGCGCCGAAGGCCAGGTGGGGGTTGGGAGTGCGGGCCAGGTCCATCTCGGCGGCGTTGTCGAAGGCGGTCTCGTCCCGGTTCGCCGCGGCCATGGCGCACACCACCGTGGTGCCGTTGGGGAGGACCTCGCCCCCGATCTCGACGTCCTCGGTGAGGAAACGCCTCAGGCCGAACCCGCCGTTGGCGTCGAAGCGCAGCGCCTCCTCGACGGTGCTGCGAACCAACGAGGGGTTCTCCAACAGCCGCTCCCACCGGGTGCGGTCGGCCAGCAGCGTGGCGACCATCTTGCCGATCATGTTGGCCGTCGTCTCGTGTCCGGCCACCAGCAGAGCGACGCCAGTGCTCAGCAGCTCCCCGTCCGTCAGCGCCTCACCTTCGCCGCTGCTGTCCTCGATCAGGGTGCTGAGCAGGTCGTCGGTGGGCTCGGCGCGTTTGGCGGCGATGTGGCCGGACATGTAGGCCACGAGTTCGCCGACCGCCGTCTGCCGTTCCTGTGCGGAGTACCGGGTGAGGTTGAGGAAGTTGTCGGACCAGTAGGAGAAGCGGTCCCGGTCCTCGGCGGGCACGCCGAGTATGCCGCAGATCACGTAGACCGGCAGCGGGAAGGCGAAGTGCGCCTTGAGGTCGGCGGAGCTGCCGCGCCCGGTCATCTCGTCGAGGAGCTGGTCCGCGATCGCGGCCATCTGGGGCCGCAGGGCGGCCATGCGCTTGGCGGTCAACCACTTGCCCACCAGCCGGCGCCACCGCTGGTGGTCCTCGCCGTGCTTGGGCACGGAGAGGGGCGACTCCGAGGTGTCCGCTGCGGCCGACGTGGTGGCTGTCCCCTGTGAATTCCCGGTTCCGCCGAAGAGGTCCTGCCGGGTGAAGCGGGGGTCCGCCAGCATCTCCCTGACGTCGTCGTAGCGGGTCAGCAGCTTGGCCTGGCTGCCGTCGGGCAGGGTGATGGTGGCCACCGGGCACGTGCCGCGTAGCTCAGTCCATTCGGCGGCAGGCTCCAGCGCGGTCTCGTAGGCGAACGGGTACTGCAGTATCTGCTCGTTCGGGCTCATGTGCTTCTCCTTCACGGGAATTGACGGGAATCGACGGGGACGGGACGTGGGTGCCGCGTACTGGCGGTGACCTCGCACCCGCTTCCCACGCCTGTCTGTGCGTCTGCGGAGGGCTGCCGGGCCTGGTGCGGCGGGTCATGGTGCGGAGCGGACCGTGGTTGTCGGCTGTCCGTTCCGTGGACCGACGAGGTGCTTTTGGCGCAGCAGCCGGGCCTGTTTGGGCATGTTCCAGCCCAGGACGCCGGTCACCTCGCCGTTCTCCCGGTACACAGCGACGAAGCGTCCCTGGGCCGGGTCGCCTTCGGCGATGTGGGTCTCGGCGGCCGGGGTGGGCAGGCCATGCACCTGGAGCTTGGCGTCGTACTGATCGGTCCAGAAGTAGGGCGTCGGAGTGTAGGGGCGTTCGGCGCCGAGGAGGTTCGCCGCGACGGCCTGGGCCTGCTCGGTCGCGTTGGTGCGATTTTCCAGGCGCAGTCGCCTGTTCAGCCCTTCGTGATGCCAGGACGCCGTGTCTCCGACGGCGTAGACACCGGGAGCGGCACGGCAGTAGGCATCGCATTCCACGCCGTCGCCGAGCGCCAGCCCGCTGCCTTCCAGCCATTCGGTGGCCGGCCGCGCCCCGATCGCCACGACGACCGTGTCGGCGCGCAGGACCTCTCCCGAGGCCAGACGGACCCCGCACACCCTGCCCCCGCTGCCGGTCAGGGCCTCGACAGCGACCCCGAGGCGCAGATCCGTCCCCCGCTCGGTGTGGAGACGCGTGAGGAAGCCCCCCACTCTGCCGCCGACCTGACTGCCCAGCAGGACGGACCCGAAGCCCGCGAGCGTGACCTCCACGCCCATGCCACGGGCCGAGGCGGCGATCTCCGCACCCAGCACACCCTCGCCCACCACCACCAGGCGTCGACCGGCCGCCAGGTCACTGCGCAGCGCCAGCGCGTCGTCGAGGGTGCGCATCACATGCACTCCCGCGAGTTCTTCCTGGTCCGGCAATATTCGGGGGCGCAGCCCGGTGGCGATGACCAGCGCATCGCCACGCACCACGCGCCCCGTGGCGGTGGTCACCGCACGCTCTACCGCGTCGCACATGACAGCCGGCTCAGCGCGGATGAACTCCGCCTCCAGCGAGGCGAGATGCTCCTGTGAGCGCAACTGGGTCCGCGACGGTTCCCAGGCGCCGGTCAGCACCTGCTTCGACAACGGCGGGCGGTCATAGGGGAGATGACGTTCGGCGTCGAGGAGGGTCAGCCTTCCCTCGTAGCCCTGACGGCGCAGTGCCTCCGCTGTCGCCAGGCCGGCCGACGAGCCGCCGACGATCACCACCTTGCCGGGGCGGGTCACCACGCCTCGTCCGCGGGGTCCACGGAGCCCAGAGGGGAAGCCGCTCCGGGAAAGGGGCCTCGGTCAGTTCGGTTCCACATGTGAACGCTGCTTTCCTCACTTCATTTCGACAGGGAACTGTGCGGCACGGCCGACGCGCGACGGCACGGGGTTTCACGGGCCTGGGCGGAAGCCCGGTGCCGCAACCTCGATTTGTGCCCGACATCTGTAGGTTAACCGACAGCTGTCGTATTGCAAGCGGCTGTGGACCTTGGGGCTGTGTGAGCGGGGGTGGATGTGCACGCGGATGCGGCGGGTCCGGCGGCTCGGGGTCCGGAGCTCGCGGCGGCAGGGGAGAGGGGGTCTTGGGGCGCAGTGAATGTGCGTCCCCAAGCCCCTCTGCGCAGGCTGATGGGCGAGGGCACACATCAGAGGGAGGGCCCCGTGCCGAACGGGCGGGCGCGGAGCCGGTGGTGTCGCCGTGGGAGGGGCGGAGAGCTGATCGCGGTGCGCGAGGCCGGTGGGGTTACGGCATGAGCGCACGCATCGTTCGCGTGCAACGAGGGGCGCGAGCGGGGTCGCGTAAGGCGGGTCAGGGAGGGGCGGCGCCAGGCAACGGCGGTCTCATCGCCTCACGGGTGTAGCCCGCTCCGGCGCAGGGTTCTCGGTCGGCGGCCCCTGAGGGCGGGGTGCTCAGGCCGGACGGGCGAGTGACGCGGCGACCAGCTGCGGCCAGATCGCGGTGGCGAAGCGTTCCGGCGTCCCGGGGCAGCCGCGGTGGAGCCAGTCTGCGATGGTGCCGAGAAGCGCTCCGGAGACAAAGGCGGCCGCGGAGTCCTCCGTACCGCCATCGGGGTCGGTGAGCCGGGCGGAAAGTCTCGGCCGGATGGATTCCGTCATGCGCTGCAGGAGGTGGTTGATCACCCGGGCGCTGCCATCGGCACCGAGAAGAGCCTCATAGAGCGCGCGATGTTCGGCGACATGGGCGAACACCGCTGTGAGGGAGGGGGACACGTCCTTCTCCGAGGAATCCCCCGTCACCGAGAGCGCCGAGGTGGCGGAGAGCAACTGGTCGAACATCTCCGTGCATGCCGAGGCGGCCAGGTCATGCACGTCTGTGTAGTGCTCGTAGAAAGTCGAGCGGTGTACGTCAGCGCGGCCGGTCACGTCGGAGACCGAGATCTGGCTGAGGTCGCGGTCACCGATCAATTCCAGCAGTGCGGCCTCCATTGCGGTACGGGAGCGGCGGGAGCGGCGGTCACTTTGCTGAGCGGGCACGGAGTCATTGTAGTGTCACCCACACCTGTGGGATACCCGACAAGTGTCGGGTTCATGCGAGACTTCGCCGGAACGGCATCTCCGACGGTTCACGAAACCCGGCCCGTAGCCCCGCACGCCCCCAAAACCCGGCAGTTCTGCCGGCCATCGAGAAGGTGGAAGACATGAGCCAGTCAGTAATCGTCGTCATCGGTGTCGGCGATTCTCCGGCCCAGGGGCGGCCTATACCTTCTCCAAGGAAGCCAACCTGTTGCGCGTGAGGGCCGCGAGCTCCACCTGGGGCACACGGAACGCACGGATCAACTCCGTGAGTCCCGGAGCGATCGCCACCCCCATGGGGCAGGCGGAACTCGCCGGCGAACACGGGGACGTGATGCGAAGGATGATTGCCGCCTCCAACGCCAAGCGAGCCGGAACAGCGGCCGACATCACCGACGCCGTCGCCTTCCTCGTCGGCTCGTCAGCAAGCTTCATCTCCGGCACCGATCTGCTCGTGGACGGTGGCGCCACGGCACTCGCCGCCGGCTGACGTCTGTCCTTGCACGACTGTTCGCCTATCGAGGGGCGATGGCCAAGCGTCTCGGCAGGTACGACCAGGCGAAGGCGGATCTGCTGTTGGCCAGGCGGTATGCCACGGCCGACTGCGAGATCACTGACATCACCTACAACCTGGCCGCCGTTTATGCCTTGGCCGATCGCCACGAGGAGGCGCTTGTTGAGCTGCGTCAATTGCGCAGCCTTGGTGGTATCAGGCTCGTCCGCGGCCACTTGGAACTTTGCCGTGCGATATGTCGTCCATCCTCGATCTTGCAAGGACTTCAGCCGAGGGCTTCGGACGGAGGCCAGGCCGACCTTCACGGCGCCCAGCTCCGGGTGCTCCATGACGTACACCAGCGCTGGGCAGGACAGATCCAGACCCGCGGAGTGCACGGAGCCCAGCCGTCCCCCCCCCCGCGCCTCATCGAGGCTGGGGGTAGACGATGTTCCCGCACCTCGTGCACCTGCTGCGCCACCGGTCACGGGGCCGGCCTGGATACTCCGCCAGCGGCTTGAACCCAGCCTGGCGCATCTCCGGTTCGGTCTCGTCTGCGAGCACCTGTCGCTGCCTATCGGCACGCTGCGTCATTGCACAGGACCGGCATCCACTCTATCCCCGGCAGACATTACTCAAGGTCGGCTGCACGGTTTCGTCGCATTGGAGGCAGCAGCAGCAGGTCCAGGGTGCGGCAGCGCCGGGATACGGGGAAAGCGGTTCGAGGCCAGCTGCGTACATCGCGGCTGCCGCCACAAGGTCGAGCTGTGCTTCACTCCGACCTACGCCTCCTGGGCCAACCCAATCGAGGCCCACTTCGGCCCGCTGCGGCAGTTCACCCTGGCCAACTCCCACCACCGCAGCCACCCGCGCAGACCCGGGCCCTGCACGCCTATCTCCGCTGGCGCAACACCAACGCCCGCCACCCCGACGTGCTCGCCGCCCAGCGCAAGGAACGCGCCCACATCTGCAGGGAGAAAGGTATCCGCTGGGGAGGCCGACCGCTTCCAGCGGCAGTGTGATCAGACAGGAACTTCACATATGAGTTCGAGGCCGTCTTTCTCGTCCCATTGTTCTCCGACCTCGACGAAGCCAAATCCAGAAATCGTGGCCAGGGATGCCGTGTTGTCAGGACTGATCGTCACCCGCACGGTCCTGACTCGGGCTTCTGCAACGGCCCGACGTACCAATGCGGTCAGCATCGCTCTGGCGTAGCCCTGACGACGGTAGAGGGGGATCACCGAATAACCGAGCTCCACCATGCCCGCTTCATCCGGCGGCCCATGGAACCCGGCATAGCCCACGACGGCACCTTCCGGCTCGGCTACCACGATCTGCGTGAGCCACCCCGCGCAACCCGGATCCGAGGTCAGCTGATTGACCCGGTACTGCCACACCCACTTTGCCGTGTCGGTGACGAAGTACTCGGTGAGAGCGACACCTGCTTCCGCACTGGCTTGAGCCAGGTCGTCCTTCAGCAAGGCGACCATGGTCGTGCGCGATAACTCAACGAATCGCACGGACTTCCCCCTCGTGGAGGCTGGGGCCCGACGCTCGGCTTTGTCTGACACAGCGGGAATCTTCGTGGCGCGTCCAGGAGGTGTCCAACGGTTTTCACACCGGCCCATGCATACCCGGCCAGATTGCGGCCCCGTCCCATCGACCTCAGCCGCGCCCGGTGAACCTTCCCGGTCAGAGCACTAGGCACTGTCCCATGGGTCGTGTGACCAGACCAGCTTTCACATCGTTCCGGCCGGTGTGGGGCGGGGCGATCTGTCGGATCAGGAGTGGGCTCGGATGGAGCCGCACTTGCCGAAGAACGTGGAACGAGGCGGGCGTTGGAAGAGCCATCGGAGGGTGATCAACGGCATCCTCTTCCGGCAGCGGACCGGTGTGCCGTGGCGTGATCTGCCAGCACGGTTCGGGAAGTGGAAGACCGTGCACGACAGGCACCGCAGGTGGTCGGCGGACGGCACGTGGGAGAAGATCCTGCGAGCCGTCCAGGCCGACGCCGATACCGAAGGCCGGATCGACTGGAGCATGGTCAGCGTGGACTCGACTTCCTGCCGTGCCCATCAGCACGCTGCGGGCGCCCGCACCGACGCGCCACGTATTCCTCGACGACGCGGCCAGCCTGTCCAGCATCGTTCAGATGAAGCCCTGGGCCGCTCCCGGGGCGGACTCACCTGCAAGATCCACCTGGCCGGTGAAGGCGGCCGACGTCCACGCGCGTTCGTCATCACACCAGGCCAGTGGGGCGATGCCCCGCAACTGATCCCGCTCCTCGAGCGCATCCGTGTCCCGCGCCCGGGCGGCCACCCGTGTACACGCCCCGATCACCTGGGTGGCGTCAAAGCGTACTCGTCCCGCGGGAACCGCCGGTATCTGCGGCGTCGGCAGATCAAGCACACCATCCCCGAGCGCAAGGACCAGCGAGCCAACCGCCAGCGCCGCGGCAGCGCGGGCGGCCGGCCCACGGGCTTCGACAAGACGATCTACAGGCGCCGCAACGAAGTCGAGCGAACGAACAATGCCCTCAAGGGCTTCCGCGCCGTAGCCACCCGATTCGACAAAAGGGCCTACATCTTCCACGGCACCGTGACCGTCGCTGCCCTGCGCCTCTGGCTTCGCTCATGACCCGCCGGGCAGACCGTAGCGAGGCTTCAAGCGAATCCTCGTCGCCAGCAAGGACCCACGTGTCTGTGCGGACCGTCCGGCGGTGATGGCCTCGACGTCACAGGGAGTCGAGGCCGTCACTCGCGATATCCCGGAATATAGGCAGTGGCTGGGAGAAGCTGTTGCGTCAGGAAGCGGGCTTGTCCCAGATGATCAGGACGTAGCCATTGCCGCCGGGCTGCCCGTCTGTGCCGAACAGTCCGCCGTGCCCGGCCTGCCCACTGCCCTCGGGGCGGCGGTTGATCCCGACCCCGCCGCGCCCACCCTTGCCGCCGTCGCCGCCCGTACCGCCGGTACCGCCGGCGCCTCCCAGGCCCACGTTCTCCGGGGGTGCGATGTCGGTGTATTGGGGCTTGCCACCCTGGCCGCCCATGCCGCCGGCGGCACCCTTGCCGGGTTCACCGGCCTCTCCGCCCGGCTGGCCCAGCAGGCCGATGCTGCCGTCGCCGCCGCGTGTGCCGATCGTGCCCTGGCTGCCGTTCTGGCCCTGACCGCCGGCCCTGGAGTCGTAGCAAGCGCCCGTGACTCCCTCGCCAACGGTCCCGCAGGCCCCTACGTCACCTACGGCCTGGGCTGCACCACCACCGCCGGGCGCACCGGCGTCACCACCGCGGTAGCGGTAGGGGGGCTCCTCGACGCAGTTGGGCAAGGTATGGCCGGCGCAGCCGCCCTTGCCGCCGTGTCCGCCGGCGCCGGGATGGCCAGCGGAGCTGCCGTAGACGGAGAGCAGCCAGCGGCGGGCCTCGATGTCGGTGATCGTGGAGCCGCCGCCGATGCCGCCCGCGCCGGGGCGGTAGGCGTCCTGCCCGGCCTTCCCGTCCTCGTCCTCGGAGCCCGCCCCGCCATGGCTGCCCACCCGGGCGGCGGTGCCGGCCTCTCCGCCCGTGCCAACAGACACCTTCAGCTTCTGCCCGGGGTCCACCTTGACCCGGCCGAAGGCGTAGCCGCCGCTGGAGCCGCCGTTGCCGCCCGCACCGCCGCCTCCCCCGCCACCGCCACCACCACCGGGATGCCGGGCGTTGGTGGCGAGGCTCACAGCGGTGCCACCGCCACCACCGCCACCACCGCCAGTGGAACCACCGGCGCCACCGGCGCCCGCACCCCACACATACATGGTGATGGACGTGACACCGGCCGGCACGGTGAACTCGGTGTCCCTCCAGTTGTTTGTGAACTCCGCACGGCAGGTCTTCTCCCCGCACGTCGTACTGTCCGCCTGAGCGGGCGGCGACACGGTGCACAGGGTGCCCGTCACCAAGGGCGCGACGAGCAAGGTTCGAAGCACATGACGAATCAAGACCAACTACCTCGTTCCGTAGGCCAGTTCACTCAGTCCCAGCCAGCTAAGAGCCAAGTGCGAACCCCGCAGAACCACTCGGTACATCAACCACCCGAACGAGCGATGTGCACCGCAAGGCTGGTCCTGGCGCGCCCGAGACCACGTCCCGGGCAGAGCCGTGCGTCCCGATAGCCGGTGCGAGACCACACCAAGGCCAGCATGAGTCCCACCACGCGACCCGTCGGACACTGCCTAGGCCCCCAGGGCCGAGGCCGGCGCCCTGAAGCGTCCTGCAACCTGATCACCAGGCATTGAGCTTGACATGACCACTGAGCACTGAGCAGGTGCAGCCTTGTTGCCGCCGTCGCGCATGTGGGTGGGTACGCGGGCAGGTGCGCCTCAGGCGAAGCCGCGGTCTCATCGGGCAGCTACAAGTGGTTCCCAGGCGCTACGACCCGTCGTTCCGGAGCGCTACGGCCAGGTCAGGCGGCCGGTTGACGGTCCCCGTTCACCGGTCTTCCTCCGGAACCCAACTCCCGTGCAGACCCAATGGCACCCGCACCGGCAGGTGGATCCGGGCGATCGGTTCGCCGCTGAAGTCCTGTGCAGGGAGGATGACCAGGTCGGATGCGGACCGCTCCGGGTTGAAGACGTACGCCATGACGTACCCGTCATCCTCCGCCGCCGGCGACTCCGCCGCGACGAACACCCCCTCGCCCACGGCTGCATCCCGCCCGAACTCGTGCGCTTCCGTCGTTCCCCGGCTCAGATCGTGTTTGAGCAGCGCATTGCTGAACCCCTCGTCCGGCCGGTCGTCTTCCGGGCCGGAGGGCGGGGCGTAGAGCTCGACCGCTGCGGCGTAGCCGTACCGGTAAGGGCGGCCCGTATAGCGGGAGTTGAGGCGAGGGAATTCCTGGACCCGGTCATCGAGGCGTTCTTCCCGGACCGTTCCCGCCGTCAGGTTGATCGTCCACCGGTCCAGTGTGGGACGACTGGACCCGACGTCCCTGATGTCGAACCCTTCGGGATGCCGGATCACGTCGACGACGATGTCACAACCGCCCGTGCCCGACCCGCGCAGGTCCTCGTGCGGCCTCTCGTACGCGTTGAGGGTGTGCCCCACCAGGCTCGGTGTGAGCCCGAACCAGCGCACCTCGCCACCCTCGCGCGGCAGTACCCCCACGCGCGCGCCACGGCGGTCATCCCAGGTGAACGGCACCCCGGTGGACAGATGCGCGGGGCTGAACACCACGGGTGAGTCGAAGAGCAGCACATAGTGGTCGGTCAGCGCGAAGTCGTGCATGTACGGGTTGCCGGGGACCGGGATGGTGGTGGTCCGCCGCACCGTGCCGGAGTCGTTCATCACGATGTGCTGGACGTCATCGGAGCCGTAGCGGAAGGCAAGCGAGTGCAGTTCGCGGGTGCGTGGGTCGAAGAGGGAGTGGGCGTTGGCGCTGTACCCCTCCGGGGTCGCTCCTAAGGCACAGGGCCCCACCGTCTCCAGCTCGTAGGTGAGTTCGTAGGGACGGATACCGCCCTCGATGAGTGCGAACGTACTGCCCGCGAAGCCCACGACCTGCACGTTCGGCGAGATGTCCAACTGTTCGTCGATCGGGGTGCCGCGGCGCGGCTCGCCGAGGTGGTCGGCGACCGTGCCGGAACGGACCCAACGGTTGCGGTACCACTCGGCGCGTCCGTCCCGTATGCGCACCCCGTGGACCATGCCCGCGCCGAGTGTCCAGATGTGCGCGGCGGCGTCCTCGATGCCCAGTGGGTTGGGGCCGTTGCGGAGATAGCGGCCGTTGAGATGGGCCGGAATCCGTCCGGTCACGGGCAGGTCGTAGGCGGTGACTTCCTCGGTGACCGGGGCGAAATTCCCCGACAGGTAGCGGTTGCGGGTGGTGGTCATGTTCCTTGTCCTTCGTTCTTCGACTCGTGCTGGGTGCTGAACGCCCGTGCCACGGCCGCCATCAGCGCGTCGTAGCGCCGGGCACCGTCGTCGGGCGTGAAGTGTCCGGCGATCTCCAAACTCACCGCGCCGTGCGATGCCGCCCAGAAGATCTTTGACATTTCACGGGCATCGCCCGGCTGGAAGATCCCGGCCTCCATGCAGGCGGCCACGGCGGCGGCCGAGGTGTCGAAGGCGGTCTCGGCGATGGCGAGGGCCTCCGCGCTCGGCCGGAAGCCCGGTACGGCCTGCTCGAACATGACCCGGTAGTAGGCCGGTTCGGCGAGCGCGTGCTCCCGATAGGCCGTCCCGAGGTGGGTGAGGTGCGTCAACGGGTCTTCCGTGCGCGGTACTTGTTCCTGAACCCGGCGCAGCCGCGCGAAGCCCTCCCGGTACAGCGCATCGATCAGCCCTTCCTTGCCACCGAACATGGTGTAAAGGACCTTGGTCGAGGAGCCGATGTCGGTGGCGATCCGCCGCATGGTCAACGCGGCGGGCCCGTCCGTGACCAGCAGGTTGATGGCGCAATCGAGGATCGTGGTGCGCACGGCGTCTTGGCCGGCCCGTAGCGCGTCTTGATAGAGCGTGCTCATGAGTAACACTGTAGCGCAGAGGAAACACTGTTACCGACCCTGTGCCTGGTCGGCCACGGTTGGGAAAGACCTCGCAGGTGCGGGGTTCGGCAATGTCCCCACCACCGGGGCCCGTACAGCCATCCCGTACGGGCCGGTGCAGCGATAGCACCTGGCCGTAAGGGGCCTACTCGCTGAGCGTGGTGCGCAGGATGCTCACCACCGCGTCATAGGCGTCCAAGGCAGGCACCGGCAGGGAGCCGTCGTCCAAGGCGCATGCAGGTCGGCTCCGGCAGACCGTGTCGTCGGGCGTGCGTGCGCAGTGTGACCTGGATGCGTTGCCGCTGCCAACGAAGCGGGTGATCGAGGTCCTGGGCTTCGTGGGGACCGACGAGACCGATCCGCTGCTGTATGCGCGCCCGTACTGGGTGGGAGCCGCCGGCTCCGGGGCCCAACGTCCGTATGCACTGTTGGTTGAGGCGCTGGCTCGCACCGGGCGGGTCGGTGTATGCAAATTGGCTCTCCGCTCGCTTCTCTGAACTTGGGGCTGGTCTGTCCCAAGCCTCTGATCCGTAGCTCTCTGAAACCGAATTGGTGATGCCAGAGGGATCACAGCGAGAGGATCCGAAGAACGAGAGCCCGCTCCGTCTGCCGCCTTAGTACTGTGGCTTCGCATGACCGACACCGAGATCGAGATCACCGCAGACCTGGTCCGCGATCTGCTGCAGGAGCAACATCCAGACCTTGCAGGACTGGCCATCCGCGAGGTGGCGGGCGGCTGGGGCAACCAAATGTGGCGCCTCGGGGACGAGTTGGCCGTGCGCATGCAGCGCATGGACCCCACCCCGGAGCTCCAGCTCAAGGAGCGGCGGTGGCTACCCGTGCTGGCCCCGCGCCTGCCGCTCCCGGTGCCGACCCCGGTGCGGTTCGGCGAACCGTCCGAGCGCTTCCCCAAGCACTGGACCGTGATGACGTGGGTTCCCGGCGAGCCGCTGGACCACGGCTCGATCAGTCGCGGCGACCACGCGGCCGACACGCTGGCGGGCTTCCTCCAGGCGCTCCATGTGGAGGCGCCCGCCGAGGCGCCGATCGCTACGGACCGCGGTGCCCATCCCAAGAACTGCACGGACGGCTTCGAGAACTTCTTCCAGGCGGTTGCTCCCGACGACATCGCTGCCGACATCCGGGCCGTCTGGGACGACGCCGTTGCGGCCCACGCATGGGAGGGCCCGCCGGTGTGGGTGCACGGCGACCTCCATCCCGCGAACGTCGTCGTCTCGGACGGAACGCTTTCGGGCATCGTCGACTTCGGTGACCTGTTCGCCGGCGATCCGGCGTGGGACCTCGCCGCCGCATGGGTGCTGCTACCCGCGGGCACGGCCTCACGGTTCTTCGACATGTACGCGCATGCAGACGAGGCGACGATCCGGCGCGCCCGCGGGCTGGCCGCTATGAAGAGCCTCTTCCTGATGCTCATGGGGCAGAACGGAGATCGAGGCCTTCCCGGCGGCAAGCCGAACTGGGGACCTGCAGGCCGGGCGGCACTTGATCGTGTTCTGAAGGGCGTTTGATGCACGCTTCTTCGAACTTGTTGTCGATCTTGGTTGATGGTCATGCGGCAGCCGACCTTCGTGGGTTCATCGATCACCATGCGTGGTGGGGATGCCAAGGCCCACGACCGTATGCTGCCCGTGGCCCCAGTCGAGCTGGCGGAGCTTCTCCTCGGCGCCAGCCAGGCTGACCTGGAGACCTTCGGCCTCGCCGAGCCAGCCTTCCGTCTCGGCTTCGGCGACTCGGGCGATCAAGTTGTCGCGGATCTCGGCAAGACGTGCCCGTTGGGCCGGGCCAGGACGGAGGAGCGAGCATCTGACGCAAGCGTGCTCATGAATGCAGGCGGTGCCGTAGGCGCGGGCGCAGGTGCCGACGGAGAGCTTGCGGCGTTCGGAGTGACCGAGGAAGTCTTCCCACTCTGCGTTGGTAGGGGTGCGGTATTCCTCGGCGGGGCGGAGCGCGCGTCGGCGAGCGATGAAGGCACGGTGGGCTTCGATGGTCTCGGCGGGGTAGATGGGGTTGTAGCCCATCGTGGTGTTGATGTGGCGTGGCCAGCGATGACCTGGGCGAGGTGCGGTGGCAGGCCGGAGCGGATGGCGTCGGTGATGAACAGGCGCCGGAAGTCGTGCGGAGCGAAGGCCAGGGGCTGGCCGGTTGAGTCGGTCAGGCCGATAAAGTCCAGGACGTCTCCCAGCGCGTTCCGGATGAACTCGCCTGTCATGCGGGAGTTTTCACCGCCGCGGTCCCACTGGAAGAGCAGGGGTGCCGGCGGGTTCCAGGTGCGCTCCTCGTAATCGTAGGCGGACAGGAACGGGATGGTGCCGGTGCGGGGGGAGGGCGGACCCGGCGGATGATCGTGGCCGGCACGTCGGCCAGCTCGGGGCTGACGAGCAGGACTCGCTCCTGGTCGGTCTTCGACGGGGCGATCTGCAACAGCGCGACGATCTCACCGGTGCTGGGCAGCCGGTACTGGATCATGGCGTGGTGGCTGACCTCCAGCCGGTCAACGACCTGCGCACCCGCCAGTTGGAGCTTGTCACCACCGTCTTCCCTCACCCCTTCTGGGCCTCGTGCCCCGACCCGGTCTCCGCGCGCACGGCACTCAAGCATGTCGAGCCGGCTGAGCCGAGCTTGCCCGTGAAGGATGACCAGGACGGCTTCCCCTTGGACGTCTCGGCCCCGCTGGCAGACGTCACCCTTCAGGACGGGCAGCACCTGAAGGCGCAGGTGCTCCGACGGCGCCGGGACCGGTCGGGCGTGTGGTGGTTCGACCTGGCACTCGAACTGCCCGACAGGGGCGACTGGCGCAGCCGCTCGCCGTCAGCCTCCCTGGCCAGCCGGACGTGGAAGTCCCGGCCCGGTACCCGTCCGTGGCGTACGGCGTTGGCGCACAGTTCCGCGGTGATGAGGGTCAGTGTCTCGTTGATGTCACTGTCGTAGGGGTGATCCCAGGAGTCCAGGGCGTGCGAGACGAACAGCCGGGCCAGGCGGGCGCCTCGCGGGGTCGAGGTGAAGGCCAAGGCGAACTCGGCCGTCGCCGTGGACCCGGAGGCCGAACTGTGCGGGGAGGAGGAGAGGCGCATGCTGTCAGCGTCGCGACGGTGACCGGCGTCTTACCAGGGGAAGCGCCTGTGCCGGACGCTGCTGTACGCGACGGCGGGAAGCCCGTACACGGCATGGAGAAAGCCGGCATCGAGCGACGGGGCAGGCGGATTCGGCAAGGCCGCAGTGCGCGGGAAGAGACGGATGGGGCCCGTACGGCGGGGTCCTGTACGTGCGCCGTTGCAGCCCGCGCACCCCGATCGCCTTGTTGTTCCGACTTCGAGACGGGGATAATGACCGCCTGTTTGGCAGTGACCTTACTCGGAGGGCCTGTGAGTGCTGGTGCGCAGCCGGATCCTGCATCCGTGCCCGGACAGAACTTAGATCGCAACGCCGCCCGTCAGTGGCTGAAGCTTCAAATCGACAAGGAACCCCCGATCCTGAAGCAGATCGCGGCCCTGCACAAGGAAGCGCAGCTGAACGCCTTCAAGGCGCGGGACGCCAAGAAGAAGCGAAGCGCTCAGGACAGGTTGAGCAACACCCCGGTGACCGCCCTTCTGCGCAAGCGGGCTGATGTGAACCCCATGATGCTCATCGCCGCAGGGGTCGCCACCGCCGATCACATTCTCGAACTGGGTGCGAGCGGACTCCGGGCACGGGCCAACATAGACGCCAACGCCGCCGCGAATTGGGTGAATGCGGCGAGGGACGTCAAACGGGCCCAGCCTGGTGACGACCTGCCCGCGCCCTCGCCGTCCGACTGGTGCGAGGAGGACGTGGGCCTGGTGCGGTCCCTCCTGATCCTCGAGTCCGCCGGTCTTCTCCGGTACGCCCCGCACACCCAGGGTCTCTCTTACGCCAGTGACCGTGCTCGGGCCGTGCTCAAAGGGACGAACTGGCTGCGGTGGAAGTTCAAGGCAAGCGCGAGTGACGACTTGGCCGCGAACGTCGCGGAGCTGTCCGAGTGGGTCTCCTCGGGTAACGGCGAGGCCAATCGGGAGCAGGTCGAAAGCCACCTGGCCAGGCACATGACGCTGGTCGAGGACCTGCGTGATCCGAACGAGGTCGCCCGCCTCTGGGGGTGCAAGCACGAGGACCTTCTGACGCTTTTGCGGGAAGAGGTCCCTTGAGTCCGGGGGCTCGCCCGCATCGGGGCCACTCCGACGCGGCTGTGAGACCTCGACTCACGCTGTGACAGAAACCTGAAGACAGACATCTCAAGCAGGACCATCGACCGAGGGGG
This sequence comes from Streptomyces bugieae, assembly GCF_036352915.1. Classification (NCBI taxonomy): domain Bacteria; kingdom Bacillati; phylum Actinomycetota; class Actinomycetes; order Kitasatosporales; family Streptomycetaceae; genus Streptomyces; species Streptomyces bugieae. Next base: position 43,658 of record NZ_JAZBJP010000006.1, on the reverse strand, counting down.
CGCGTTGACGGCCAGGGACTTCGAACTCGCCGAAGCGGTGGAAGCCATTCGCAACGAGTTGCTGAATGCGGCCGCACGAGGAGCAGGGAACGACGTCACTTTCCAAGTCGGACCCATCCAGATGGAATTCACCGTCGAGTTGCGCAGGGATGTCCGGGCACGGGGCGGAATCAAGGCGTACGTCCTCTCGGGAGAGGTAGACGCGGGAAGAAGCAGGACTCGCACCCATCGCGTGTCGTTCACCTTGGAACCCCGGCGGACAGACGGTGATCCGCTGCTCGTCGCCGCGGACGGCGAAGGCGGCACCGCCGGTCTCACCACCGCAGGGCCCCTGTGACCAGCGGCCTGCCTGAGGGGCGTTCGCTCGGCCCCAGCCATGAGCGTGTCGCTGCTGTGCTGTGCAACGGCCAGACGGGCAGCAGCTATCTACTCGCGGCCCGGTTGGTGCTCACAGCCGCTCACGTCGTCGGCGACAACGACAGCGCACGCGCGATGGTGGTGCGTGGCAGCGGGGCTCAGCAGTGTGAAGTCGTCTGGCGGCGGCATGACGCGGAGTGCGACGCCGCGTTGCTCGTGTCGCGCCGAGCTTTGGTCCGACCGGAAACTGCGGCCCGTCTGCAGCCGGTGACCTGGGCACGGCTCACGGACGAGTCTCCGGTCCGCTGCCAGGCGATGGGGTTCCCTCGGGCTCAGTGGGGCCAGGGGCGGGACCTGGACATCGAGCACATCGAGTGCGCGTTACGCCCGGCGTCCGGTATGGTGCGCGGTCGATACGTGCTGGACGTCAAGGACGTCTCACCCGAATTGGCGAGCGGAAGATCGCCGTGGGAGGGCATGTCAGGTGCCGCCTTGTTCGCCCGCGGTGGACTTCTGGGCCTGGTTGTCGAGGCGCCGCGCAATTGGCGTCACCAGCGATTGGAAGCGATCAAGAGCAGAGCGCTTCTCGATGACGCGTCGTTCACTTCGGCGGTGAAGCGGTACACCGGAAACCGCCCGTTCACGGTCGACCTCTCATCCGTTTCCCGCCGGCCGAAGCCGTTTCGATTGGCCGGTGTTCTTCATTCGACCCCGCGGGACCTGGCGGTGACCCTGCGCGCCAGTTGGGCCGTTGCCCGCGAGCAGCTCTTCGAAGTTGTGGGGGCGGCGCGAGACGGCTCGGACCGGGTGCGGGAACTGTCGGCGTGGTTGCGTCAGTTCGGCGATCCTGTCGCCGACGTGGTCGAGACCCACCGAGAGCCGACCGATCAATGGGTCACGGATCCGGAGCTGGGGCACGACCTGAAGGTGCTGCGCCTGCTGTGCCGGCTCGATCCGGAAGGGGAGCCGGTTTGGCGGGGTACCGCCGTCACCGGGGAGATGCTGGCCCGTGCGTGTCTCCGGGGATTCGACAACAGCGGTCCGGAGCTGGAGCTGTACCAGGCTCTGTGCGAGGGCGACCTGTTGGAAACCTTGGCGGGTTTCACCCAGCTGCGCTGGATGGCTGGGATGCAGGACGCCTGGACCGAGGCGCAGGCAGCCTGGTTGCGGATGATCGAACGTGCGCCTGGTCTGCCGAACGGGATGAGCGAGTGGGCGCGCGGCGAGGCAAAAGCACTGTTGCTGGTGGGTCTCCTCACCCGTCACAGTTCTGTGGCCCGGCTGCACACCTTCGGTGAGCGGGCGACGCCTCCTCCCACTGGACGGGTCGAGTGGTACGACTGGATGCGCTCGCGGGACGGTGGTGCGGAGACGGCCATCGGGTGGGTGGTGCGTACCGCCCTTGCCGAATACGCGACGACCGAGTTCGAACACGCCGAAGCAGCCAAGCGCACCGCGAAGGAAGCGGCGGACGCCCGGCTGGAGCGGGTCCTGCAGCACGCGCGAGAAGGGCGAGACCGGGATTGGGCTTTGCTCGAAGCGGAGCGGTGCTCGTTCAAGGCCCGGTTGGGCGCGGTGACTCGCGCGGCGGCATGGATGGGTATGTGGGGCGTGGTCCTGATCTCTGTTTCCTGGCTTGTTTGGGGCTGGTTGAAACCGGACGTCGCCTGGAAGGTTTCGTGTGAGTTCGGCGCGCTTTCGCTGGCCGCGTTCCTGGGCCGACTACGAGGAGTTCTGCGGTTGGGGGCGGCGTATCGTCCGCCGGTGGAACACCTGGGTCGCTGGCTGCGCGATGAGGGCTTCGCGGCCGGGGTGGCCAGGGTGTGTCTCTTCGCGGTGCTCTCCTTGGTCGCCGGAGTCATTGCGCACAGTGGTTTCTGGTTCGTGGCCTGTCTCGTGCTTGCGCTGGTAGGGGTGGTTGCCGCTCTCTGGGTCGGCATCGTCCAGGACTGGGACGAGGAGTATCAGAAGCGCCTGAAGGAGTTCAGGTCCAAGCAGGACGGCACGGTGTGGAGGGACATCGCGCGTGACGCCCAGTCAGCCTCACCCGCGGATCGGGCGAAGGCTTACCAGAGGCTCACCGAGCAGTTCGGTGGGCTGTATCGGGGCTCCAAGGACGTGGCCAAGTGAATGAGTGGGGTGTCCGGAGGGGATCACGTCCCGTGTCGCCTGCGGCTCGTACGGCGGCGACGGCACAGTCTCCGCGGCGGTGAGCTGTCATGGGAAGCACGTTAGGCCGGGCCACTAAGTGAGCGTTTGGTTCTTCGATGTCTGTTTTATTTGGCCTAGCTGTCGCGTCAGTTGGGTGTGGTCTCGTGTGCGAGGCGGCGGGTCATGAGGTTGATGGCGGCCAGTTGGATCATGGCGGCTGACCGGTGGGGGTGGGTTTCGTAGTCGCGGGTCAGGCGTCGGTGGTGCATGAGCCAGCCGAGTGTTCGTTCGACGACCCAGCGGCGGGGTTGGACGCGGAAGCCGCGGACTGTGGGGTCGCGCTGGACGATTTCGAGGTCGATGCCGAGCTGGGCGGCGTGTTCCACGGCTTTGGTCTTGTAGTCGTTGTCGGCCCAGGCTTTGGTGGCAGCGGGGTGTTGCTCCGCGACCTGTGCCAGGAGGTGGGTGCCGGCCGCGGAGTCGTGGACGCTTGCGGCGGTGACGGCGACGGCAAGAAGGAGACCGAGTGTGTCGGTGACGATGTGTCGTTTGCGGCCGATGATCTGGAGATGCACGAGCGTGGCCAGGAGACGGTGGCAGCTCCGATAGCAGCCCCAGCACCAACCGCCTGGCCCGCAGCCGGGGTTCGACCCGGGCGAACCGGCCCGCGATACGGCCCACGGCCACCTCGAACGCCTTCCGCCAACGGCCCGGATCTATGCTGTGAGCCGCGGCCACCGTCTCTTCGTCAGTCCACACAACTCACGATGATCAACGGTGGCCGCACCCGTCTCAACCAGGGAGCGAAGAATGACCGATCGCCCGGGTACTCAGGGATTTCAGACCAATAATGATGATGCGCGCCTCATTGAGAAAATTTTCGCTGATTTGGGATCAGCCTTCGCTGAGCATGACGCCGCGAAGTTCGACGAGCGGTTCACCGCGGATATCGTCTTCACGGCAGTGAACGGCACACGGTTCTTTGGCTGGGAGGAGATTCATGCGTATCACAGCGAGCGCCTGACCGGGCATGCAGAGGGAATCAACACCTGGTATGAAATCGAGCGCATCACCTTCCCGACCCCGGACGTCGCCGTGGTCTTCTTCCGGCAGCCCATCGTCGTGTCAGAACACATGCGTGCCAATGTAGGGACGTGGGTGCTGGTGAAGAGGGAAGGACAGTGGTGGATCTCCGCTGGCCAAAACACAGCCGTCGCCGTAACCGAGTGACCACTCGCGCAGGTTGTCGGCGCCGTAGGGGCAGGGTACTCAGCCCAAGAATCCCAGGTCGGATTGCCTCCGACCTGGGATTTTGTGTCGCTGGCCCGGCGGGCAGGTCAGCCTCGCCAGCCGGCGAGGATGTCGTCCGGGGCCCACAGCAGGTCGAGCGGGGCGGTGTCCAGGTCCGTGGCGGTGCCGGAGAGGGGGGCGGCGGCGAGGCCGCGGGTGGGATCGAAGCCTGGTACGCGGAGGCGGCGCGGCGTAAGAATGCGGACAGGCCGTGGGCATCGAAGGGAGTGCGCTGCCACTTGCCCGAGCCGACGAATCGGGCCTCGCGAGCCACCGGTGCGCGGTCCGCGCCGACCAGGTTGAGCTCCGGGCCGAAATGCCGGTTCCACCAGCCGCCGACCGCCTTGACCTCTGCCCGGGGCAACCGGTCGGAGAGCACGGCCAGTTCGAGAGCTTCCGGATCACTTCTTTAGTGCCTTGTCGCGCCGTGTCGTCCAGCGACGCCCGATGAGGCGGAAGGCCGCCTCGGGGCGGCTGCGGCGGGCTTGCTCCTGGCAACGCGGAGCGCGGCGAGGCCCCGACCAGCAAGATCACGATCTACAGCTGGAGTACTAGGCCGTGTCCGCAAAGTGGTTGTCGCGTTGGTCTGTTCGTGGTGCGTCGTCATGAGTTGACTGATGAGCCGTGGTCGGTGATCGAGCCGTTACTGGCTCCGTCACGGATGGGCCGGCCGGTCCGGGATCGGCGACAGGTGGTCAACGGCATTCTGTGGAAGCTGTCCACCAGGGCGGCCTGGCGGGATCTACCCGAGCGGTACGGACAATGGAAGACGGTGTACGAACGCTTCGTTGGTCGGCCGACGGCACCTGGCAACGACTGCTGGCCCATGTTCAGCAGCATTGCGATGCCGTCGGCGCCGTCGACTGGACGGTCGTGTGCATCGACTCGACCACAGTACGGGCCCACCAACATGCGGCCGGGGCCCGAAAAGGGGGCGGTCCTGGCCGGACGAGGCGATCGGCCGGTCCCGCGGCGGACTGACCACGAAGATCCACCTCGCATGCGACGGGCAAGGGCGGCCACTGGCCTTCACACTCACCGCCGGGAACGTCAACGACTGCACCCAGTTCGAATCCGTGATGGCCCGCATCCGTATCGAGCGGTGCAGGCCCGGCCGCCCCAGGACACGACCCGACCGCGTCGTCGCGGACAAGGGCTACTCGTCGACGAAGATCCGTGCCTATCTGCGACGACGAGGTGTCAAAGCGGCGATTCCCGAGCGGATTGACCAGATCAACGGCCGCATCCGTCGAGGCGAGAGCCTGTGCCGCCTGAACCGCACCGCCTACCGGCGACGCAACGTCGTCGAACGCTGCTTCAATCGGCTCAAGCACAACAAGGCCCTGGCCACCCGCTACGACAAACGCGCCCGCCACTACGAAGCCCTGGTCACCATCGCCTGCCTACGACTCTGGCTGCCCTGACTTTGCGGACACTGGCCTAGGGGCGGGCAGTGAAAAAGGGAGCGAACTCGCTTTGGCAAGGCGATGGTTGACCGCACAAAGTCTGCCTACCGCGCCGACGACAACCAATCGGGCAGGATGGTTCCCATGACGGGTGGGAGAGACAAGCTCAGAGCGGTGCTGCAACGCGCGGGGCTGGAAGTTGTGGGGGACTGGAGGATCGAGGAGGTACTGCCGCCCCGAGCTGCGTGGCGACCGGTCATCTCGGGAGGCGCCAGGCCGACCGTGGCCGTGGGGGAGGACGTGCCTGACCTGGTCGCCGAGCTCAACGCACAGTGGCACCGACTGGCGGTGGGCAACGGGATCATTGGCGAGGACGGCGTATTCCTCATCGATGTCGCCGGCAACTGGACGGGATGTGCGCCCAGGCGCTGGACAAGGGTCCGGCTCACTGGTCAGTGGGACCTCGCCGGAGTCCTCGGCGAGCGGCCCGGGCAGCCGGAGTTCGTCACCCTCGCGGCGGACGGCAGCACCCTGATCGGCGTGACAACCGAGGAGGACGAGGTCTGGTTCACTCTGCTGGACCACCTCCCAGAGCACCAGGAAGCAGCCGCTCGGGTGGCTGCCCAGGAAACCCCTCGGGAGCGGGAAGCCGCTTGGGCGGCTCTGCTTCAGGGACCGGAGCCTTCGGCGAGGCTGTGCGAGATGTGGGCGCACGGGCTGGCTCTCAACCCGGCCACGCCCGATGACCTGCGCGCCCGCCTCCTGGGCCTGTCGCACTTCCTCCTGTGGCGCCCACTGCCGACGGAGGTTGTCGAGGCAGCCATGGCCCACCCGGACTGGAAGATGCGGCAGCTGCTGGCCGAGGCCCAGCCGAACATCACTGCTGAGCAGTGGGCCCGCCTGATCCTGGGTGAACAGGAATCCCGGCGCCGGTGGATCCTCACCACGCTCGCGGCAGACCGGTGTGCCGAGCTCACCGATGCCGCCTACGAGCAGCTCGCTGCGGATCCGTCCGCACGGGTCCGCGCAGAGGCTGCCCGCCTTCCCGGACTACCCGTAGGGCTGCTCACCGCCTTGGCCGCCGACGTCGACCCGTCCGTACGGGCCTCGGCCTGCCGGAGGGCTTGGCCTCATCTGGACGCTCCGACTCGGCGCACGCTTCTGGGAGACCCTTCCGGCACGGCCCGCATGGAGGCGCTGCTTCAGCACCACCAGGAGCACCCGATGCCTCGATCGGTCTTTGACACCGCGGAACGACCAGACCGCGCCATAGGTACCTGCCGTTTGGAGCGCGACCTCGCCGAATACCTGGCCCACCACGGCGATCCGGCCCAGCGTTGCTCCCTCGCAGGCAACCCGCATCTGGACCCGGACCTGGTCAGCCTCCTCGCTCAGGACCCCGACGGAAACGTCCGTTTCGTGGTGGCCACTCGCTCCGACCTCACCGAGAAACAGCGGGCGGGCATCCCCATCGACTTCGACCCGAGCGGCCACCACCATCCGCTCGACTGGGTCGTGGCACTTCACCGGGATCCCGGCGCCATGCGCCGCTTGGCCGCCTCCACCCACCCCCTCGTGCGCAGGAGCGTCGCCCGGGCCCGGCACCTTCCGCCGGACGTCGTCGAACGCCTCGCCCGCGACGAAGACCGAGTCGTCCAACTCTTCCTCACGGAATCCTGCGACGACGCCCCCGCGGACATGCTGCTGAGGGTGTGGCAGTGGTGGACCGGCAGCCTCAGTACCCCCGATCGCCCCCACGGCCACCCGAACTTCCCCCGCCGCGACCTGCTGCGCTACGCCGGCGATCCGAACCCGCGGATGCGGCAACTCGCCTTGGATGACCCGGAGTCGACGGTCGAGCTGGTCGAGCGGTTCAACCGGGACGGCGATGAGGAAGTTCGACATCGGGCCGCGACCGACTCCCGGCTGACACCCGCGTCGGCCGTGCGGTTGCTCGACGACCCGCACGAACGCGTGCGCCACGCCGCTGCCCGGCACCCCAGACTGCCCGCGCAGATGCTGAGCCGGCTGCTTCGGGACACTGACACCGCGCAAGCCGCCGCCCAGCACCCGGCGTTGCCCATCCCCGTCATGGAACAGATGCTGCAGCGGATCCAGCCTCCGGCCAGCGCCACGCCGGAGCCATGAGCCGGTACACCGATGGCTGTTCCGCGAGCCCGGATACGTGGGCTACCGTTGCGCACCGCAGTGACGGTCTCCACGACGCCATACGCGGAGTCGCCGCTACGCAGGGACGCGTGCACGCTGTGCGGTCCCTGCGCCCGTGGCTGCCGGTGCTGTCGCCCGCGAAAGCCATCGAGTGCGTGAGCGCATTGCTGGCCGGTGATGCCCCAGCGCACCTCGTGGCCGTCGTCACCAAGAAACTCGTAGAGCCTCTCAACCCAGTACGAAACCATCCATCCTGGTGCGCCCCGCCAGGCAGGCTGACTGCGGGCAGCCAACCCAAGCCGGGGCGCCTCAACCTTCGCTTCATCCGCTGACGATGTAGTCAGTCCAGTTGCGCTTGACCAACTTCACCCAGCGCGCCACGTTGTCATCCTGGTCCCGGTTAGGCAGCGACCCCAGGGCGTGGCTAACAGGAGGTTCAAGAACCGAGCTCGTCGGAGCCGACTCCGGTGTCCCGGCGAAGCTGCTCTTGCGGGGTGGTGCGCTCGCAGGCGAGCCCCATCAACGGCACGACCTGGACACTGTCCGGGTCGCCGACCTGGCGCAGGTGGGCGTCGAAAGCCTGCCGGACCAGGTGGGCGGCAGCAGCGGCGGTTCGTCGAAGCGCGGTTGATCAGCAAGCGCAGCCGCCGGCGAGCATTCGGCTCAACTTCCAGATCTGGACTGGAGCACACAGCCGTTGAGCTGAGCGATGTGCTGGAAGCACGCATTGAGGTCGCCCGAACCGTGATCGTCGCTGACCAGAGCCTGACCCAGCGATCATCCCGTAGGGCGCCTCGCTGGTACTTTGACGGGAATCGTGGAGGGGGCCCCTAGGTGGACACTGACCTGCGGCATGCAGCTGTCGTGGCACTGGGCGAGCTCGGGCGAAGTCATGACTACCGTGACCGGGCGGATGCCGGTCACAGCCTGGCAGCATTCGCCGAGATACAGGAGGCCCGCGGGCTTCTGCTGGAGCTTGTGCTCGACCCAGGTGACACCTTCGTCACCTGGCGGACCGCGGAAGCATTGCTTCGGCGGAAAGACAGGGCCGGGCTGACGATCGTCGCGTCCGCGCTGGCAGTCGCCAATTCGAATCCCAGCGATTGGATCCACACCGCAATCGTCGATGCATTCGGCGTGTTCTCCGACGACCGGGACGAAGCGATACGGCTGTGCGAGGAGATGTCGCGGGACACCGACGACCGTGTCGCACTGGGGGCACATCAGCTGCTTGAGGTCTTGGCAGAGATCGATCCCGTTCTTCGTCCTGGATAACGCTGGGCGAACGCTGCCGCGAGAGCGCAGGTGACTGACGACAGAGGCCAGAAGCTCATCGCGGGCCGCATCAGCGAAGGCGGGTTGGGTCAGTGGCGTGAGCGCTCCTAGGCAGTTTCGTTTGGATCAGTGGTCCCTACCTTGTTGATCGGGATGAGCGAGCCATTCGTAGGGTTGGCTCACCCAGGGGTGTCGGGTGTGGCTTTCAGTGGTCTGCCGTCCGTGGCTTCCAACGATTCGCCGCCCGACACCCCGCGACGACTCGGCTGCTGATGAGGAATTGCGATCCGATCGCTGAGTAGGGACTCGCCAGCGAGGTCGTCTGTGGTGCAGGAGACGAACGAGTTGGAGAGCGTGCGTGACAGCGATCTGGGCCGGCATCGACGCCGGGAAGGCCCATCACCACTGCGTGGTGATCGACGAGACCGGCAAGCGACTCCTGTCGAGGCGGGTCGCCAACGACGAGTCGGAGCTCCTGCAGCTGCTGGCTGCCGTACTGGCTCTGGGCGATGAGGTCATCTGGGGCATCGACCTGGCCGACGGTGGGGCTGCCCTGGTGATCGACCTGCTGCTCAGCCACAGACAGCACACGCTCTACGTCCCCGGCATGGCCGTCAACCGGGCCTCCGAAGGCTACCGGGGTGCAGGCAAGACCGATGCCAAGGATGCGGCGATCATCGCCGACCAGGCCCGGGTCCGACGGGACCTTCATCCATTGCGGCCAGGCGACGAACTGGTCACCGAGCTCAAGATCCTCACAGTCCACCGGCGCGATCTCATCGAGGACCGCACTCGCGTGATCAACCGGTTGCGAGGTCACCTCACCGGCATTTTCCCGGCACTGGAGCGGGCCCTGGACCTGACCAACGCTGGGCCGCTGGTCCTGCTCACCGGATATCAGACCCCGGCCGCCATCCGCCGGGCCGGAGCCCGCCGACTGGAAACGTGGCTGCGTAACCGCGAGGTCCGCGGTGCCGGCGAGCTCGCCCAGGCCGCCGTGACGGCTGCCGACAGCCAGCACACCAGCGTGACCGGCGAGAAGCCGACGGCTCAGCTTGTCCACACGCTCGCGAAGGAGGTGATGCGCCTCAACGAGCAGGTGACCGCGGTCGACAAGCTCATCGAGGCCCGGTTTCGCGAGCACAAGCACGCCGAGGTGATCACGAGCATGCCCGGCGTCGGGCCCCTGCTCGGCGCTGAGTTCGTGGCGGCCACGGGCGGGGACATGGCGCCCTTCGGCACCCCTGACCGTCTCGCCGGGTTCGCCGGCGTCGCCCCGGCTCCTCGCGACTCGGGCAAGATCAGCGGCAATCTGCACCGGCCCAAGAGATACAGTCGCAGTCTCCAACGTGTCTTCTATACCTCCGCGTTGATCAGCATCCGCTCCTGCGACGAATCGCGTCGCTTTTACGACCGCAAGCGCGCAGAGGGCAAGCGGCACACCCAGGCAGTCCTTGCCCTCGCCCGACGGCGCGTGAATGTCTTGTGGGCCTTGCTCCGTGACGGACGGTGCTACGAGGCGATACCACCCGTCACCGTCGCAGCTTGACAACGAGATTAGGAATCGTTGGTCCCGGTGTGCCGTTAAGTGATGTGCAGTGGGCGCGGATTGAGCCGTTGCTTCCGGACCGGACGCCGAAGCGGGGTGGACGCTGGCGTGACCATCGGGAGGTGATCGACGCGATCGCCTTCAAGTTCCAGACCGGAACGCAGTGGGTCCACCTGTCGGAGAAATACGGCAACTGGAGAGGCGTCTACAACCGGCTGCAGATGTGGGTCCTCGACGGCACCTGGGAGCGAGTGTTCACCGCGCCGATGACGCAGGCCGACGCGGACGAGGACCTGACCTGGGCCGTGTCGGTGGACTCCACGATCGTGCGGGCTCACCAGCACGCGGCCGGGGCCCGCAAAAAGGGGCCCCAGCCGGAGAACCGGCCGACCATGCCATAGGCCGGTCCCGCGGCGGGCTGAGCACGAAGATTCATCTCGTCGCAGATGCCCGCTGCCGGCCCCTCGCGTTCGTTCTCACCGCCGGACAGGCTGGTGACGCACCCGCTTTCACGGACGTGATGGCCTGCTTGCGCGTTCCCCGCCGCCGCGGAAGGCCGCGGACCCGGCCGGACGTGGTCCTGGCGGACAAGGCGTACTCCTCCCGCGCCATCCGCGACCACCTGCGCAAACGCGGCATCCGGACGGTGATCCCGATTCCGGCCGACCAGCGCGGGCACCGACTGCGACGTGGCAGCCAGGGCGGCAGGCCGCCGGCTTTCGACCGCGAGACCTAAAAGCAGCGCAACACCGTCGAACGGTGCATCAACCGCCTCAAGCAGTGGCGAGGAATCGCCACCCGCTACGAGAAGACCGCAACCATCCACCTCGCCGGACTCCACATCGCAGGCATCTTCCTCTGGTCCGCCCGATGATCCAAACGAAACTGCCTAGGAGCCGAAGGCTTCTGGCACAGCATGGCCAAGGACGTGTTCGACGCCCGTACCACCGGCGAACACGGCCCCGGCGTCGACACGGTCCACTTCGAAATCCCCATGCCGCAGCCGGGCCAGCGCGGTGGCCGCGAGGGACACCACCGCCATTCATCGATTGCCGGAAGCGGATAGCCGCCTCCCGATACGGATAGGGCGGAGCCGCGGCGGCTTCTAGGGTTCCGGTGAATTCGGTGCTCAGGAGGCGTAGATGAAGAGCTGCCGCGGCGCGCGGACGGCCGTGATCGTGGGCGCGGGTGTCGCCGGTCTGACGGCGGCGTCGGCCCTGGCGCGCAGGGGGTGGCGCGTCGAGATCGCCGAGGCCGCCCCGGCGACGGCGACGTCGGGGTGGGGGCTGTGCCTGACCGGCCCTGCGCTGCGCGCGCTGGACGAGTTGGGACTCGCGGGCAGGTGTCTGGCCGAGGGCTATGGGATGGCCGGCATCACACATGTGGACGTGAACGGCGAGTCTGCGGACCGGGTCCAGTTGCCGCGTCTGATCGGCGCGGAGCGGCCGGCGATGGTCGGCATGGCGCGCCCCGTACTGCACCGGATCCTGCGGGAGACGGCCGAGCGGAGTGGGGTGGTGGTGCACTACGGGATGACGGTCGCGGCGGTGGACCAGGAGCAGGAGTTGGTCCGTGTGCGGTTCTCGGACGGGACGGTCCGGCAGTTCGCGCTGCTGGTGGGCGCGGATGGCATCCGCTCGTCGGTCCGGGCCCTGCTGGGCTTGGCGACCTCGCTCGACTACCACGGGCAGATGGTCTGGCGGGCCCTGGTGCCGCGGCCGCCGTGGGCCACGCGTATCCATCAGTTCGCCGGCGAGGTCAACACAGCTGGACTCATCCCCATCTCGGGCAGCCAGGCGTACGTGTTCCTCACGGAGAACGGAGTAGGACACAGCGCCCTACCCGATGCCGAACTCGCCCCGCGTCTGCGGCAGCTCCTGGGGGCCTTCCCGGGGCGGGTGAAGGAGATCTGCCCTCTGGTGTCCGCGTCGGAGTCGGTGGTACGCCGCCCGGTCCAGACGGCGTTGTTGGCGGGTGCCTGGAACCGCGGAAACGGCGTCGTCATCGGTGACGCCGCGCATGCGCCGGCACCGCAGATGGCCAGCGGCGCGGCCCTGGCGATCGAGGACGGGCTCGTGCTGGCCCACGAACTCGCGTGTCATGAGTCGGTCGGCGCGGGGCTTGAGTCGTTCGTCAACCGGCGTGCACGGCGATGCCGCACGCTCGTTCAGACCTCGGTGGCGATCGTCGGCCTGGAGCAGGCACAGCATCACCACAAGGCGTACCCGCTGGTCAACGCATGTCACCAGCAGATGGCCGAGCCCGCGTAACCTCCATCCGATGCCCACCGTCGATGCCCACTGTCATCGACCGGCTGACCGAACACCTCAGCCGATCCACCCCATACGAGGAGTGACCGATGAGCGACACAAGCTTGATCACCCACCTGCGGCATATCGATGTCGCCATGCCGAGCTTCGCCGAACAGCGCCAGTTCTACACCGAGTTATGGGGGCTGACGGAGACCGCCGGTGACACGGGTGTCTCGTTCCTGGCGGCCGAAGGCTCCCCGGAGCAGTACGTGGTGCGGCTGCGCGAGGACCAGCAGAAGCGCACCGACCTCATCGCCTTCGGTGCCGCCCACCCCGCCGATGTCGACGCCCTGGCCGCGCAGTTGATCGCGCAGGGTGTGAAGCTGGTGCGGGAACCGAAGATGCTGGACACTCCCGGAGGCGGCTATGCGGTCCGTTTCTTCGACAACGAGGGCCGAGTGGTGGAGGTCTCCGCCGACGTCACCCCACGCCGGCACCGCACGATCGAGGCACGGGAGTCCATACCCGTGCGGCTGTCGCATGTGCTGATGAACTCGCCCACACCCGAAGCCACGGTGGCCTGGTACATCAAGCATCTCGGCTTCCGGCTCTCGGACACCCTGTGCATCGGCAGCCGCGGCGAGATGATGTGGTTCCTGCGCTGCAACACCTGTCACCACAGCTTCGGCATCGTCCGCGGTCCGCATGCGGCCTTCCATCACGCGTCCTTCGAGATGCGCGGGGTGGACGAGTTCCTGCGCGGCACGGGCCGGATGCAGCGGCTGGGCATCGAGCGCCTGTGGGGTCCGGGCCGGCACCGCGCCGGTGACAACTCCTTTAGTTACTACCTCGACCGGGCGGGCAACACCGTCGAGTACACCACCGAGCTCGAAGTCGTGGACGAGGACACCTGGCATCCACACCTCTTCGACCTGACGGACCCGGCCAGCGCCGACCAGTGGGGCACGGCCAACCAGATGAACGAATACATTGCCGCCAAGTCCCACAATGACGTCGACCCCGGGCTGTTCGTCGCCCCGCCGATCTGAGCGTCCTCGGACCGAGGTGGCCAACGTCCGGCCGCAAAAGGAGTTCCCACCATGACGCCGTCGTCCACGGGTGAAGCTGTGACCACTCCCCTGCACACGTTCCGCATCACCAAATCTCGCAACCCGGTCGATCTGCTCAACGCTGCCACCCGGCTGTTCGGCGGCTCGATCACCACCTCTCCGCTGGACGGCCTGGCCAGCGGAGAGCACGAACTGCGCGGCGTCGCCGCCTCCGACTTCGCGGTCGGCTACTTCGCCTCGCCACTCGACGTCCGCGTCGCTTCGGCGTCCGGCCGCCGCCGCTCCTACTTCGTCAACATAGGTGTTTCCGGCGCCATCGCGGCGACCTGCGGCAGCCTGCACGCGACCCTCGACAAGGCCACCGCAGGAGTCGTCAACCCCGGAGACACTCAGGAGCTGCGCCCCGCCCGCAGCCGGACGCGTTTTCTGGGTCTGCGGATCGATGCCGCCCTCGTCGACCAGGAGTTCGCCGCGCTCACCGGGCAACTGCCGACATCCACCGTACGCTTCGACTTCGCCCTGGACCTGGCCAAACCCAAGGGCCGGGCGGTGCGGCTGCTGGTGCATTCCCTCGTGGAGCAGCTGGACTCAGGAGACCCCTTGTTCCAGCGTGCGGAGCTGCCGCGCAGCCAGCTGCGGTGCATTGCCACCGCCCTGCTGCTGGCCCAGCCCCATACGCATACCGGCGAGCTTCGGGACGGCCCTCAACCCAGTCACCCGCGCTCGTTACGCGCGGCTCTCTCCTTCATCGAAACGAACCTCTCGGAACGCCTCACCCTCAGCGGCATTGCCGCCGCCGCAGACTGCAGCCCACGGACCGTCAGCTCCGCATTCCGCGCCCAACTCGGACTGTCTCCCCTCACCTACGTGCGCAATCTGCGACTGGACCGGATCCGCGAGGACGTCCTCACCTCCACCGATCACGTCAGCACCATCGCGTATCGGTGGGGCGTCTCCCACCTGGGCCGCTTCGCCGCCGAGTACCGCGACCGCTTCGACGAACTGCCCTCCGAAACGGCGGCCCGCCGGTAGCAAACCGCCCCTGGAACTGGTGGTGGTCAGGGTTCCGCGCCAAGGCGTGACTCCAGCCGTTCAGTCGAAGACCGCAGTAGCTTCGATCTCGACCAAGTGCTCGGGGATGTCCAGTGCCGCTACGCCCAGCAGCGTGGCCGGCGGGACGGGGGTGGTTCCCAGCCTGTCGGCGGCCCGGGTGACCCCTTCCAGGAGTAGGGGCATCTTGTCGGGGGTCCAGTCGACGACGTAGACGGTCAGTTTCGCCACGTCGTCGAAGGAGCCGCCGGCCTCGGCCAGGGCGGTGCCGATGTTGAGGTAGCACTGTTCGACCTGCGCGGCGAGGTCGCCTTCACCGACCGTGGTGCCTTCAGCGCCGCAGGCGACCTGCCCGGCGATGAAGACCAGTTTCGCTCCCGAGGCGATCGACACCTGCTGGTAGACGGGGACCTCCGGCAGTCCGCTGGGTTCAACAGGGTGATGGCCATGCTGCCTGCTTCTTTGCCGTAAGAGACGCCTTTGGTCTCTTGTGGTTACTCAGGAACCATAAGAGAGTGGCTTCTGACATGGAAGAACGCACTTTTCTTCGATGACTGGGGAACCTCATGGTGACCAAGCAGTTCAAGGGATCGTCCAAGGACGAAGCGGACCTGACGCGCGCGGACTCGCTGGCGCGGGAGATCTTCTCGGATGTCGCCAACAAGTGGGCGTTCCTGATCATCGAAGCCGTGGGTGACCGCACCCTGCGCTTCACCGCGCTGCGCAACGAGATCGAGGGCATCAGCCACAAGATGCTCACCCAGAACCTGCGCATGCTGGAGCGCAACGGTCTGATCGAGCGGTGCGTGCATCCGACCGTGCCGCCACGGGTCGAGTACACCCTTACGGAGCCGGGGCGAGCCCTGCGCGCGACCGTCGCCGGAATGTGCGACTGGACCCACCAGTACCTCGGCCACATCGAGACCGCCCGCCGCCGCTTCGACGACTGAGGACGACGGCGCACGACTGCGGACGACTGCGGGTGACGATCGGAGGGGCCCGCGATTCAGAGGAGCCAACTAGGAGCTGTCCGGCCGATCATGTGACTCTCTAGGCTGGTCCTCTTCTGGAAGGGGTGGCTGTGACGGAGGTGGCTCGTGAAGCGGCCATTGCGTTGGTGCAGAAGATCATGGACGCGGACCACGTTGACGATGCCGAGATGTGCGGTGTGATGGAAGCGTTGGGCAAGGCCCTTGGCTGTCCGAGCGGCTACGTATGCGACTTGATCTTTTGGCCCAAGGGGCGGCACCTGACAGCTCCCGAGGTCGTCGATCAGGCTCTGGAGTACCGGCCTTTCGCCTTGTGAGAGGGCCTCAAGCCCGTAGCCAGATGACCAGGGCAGCCGCGGTCACAGTGCCGAGGAAGACATATCCGCGCTTGTCGTAACGGGTCGCGACGGCGCGGGAGTTCTTCAGCCTGTTGATGGCCCTCTCGACGGTGTTGCGTTTCTTGTACCGCTCCTCGTCGAACCCCGGTGGCCGTCCGCCTCGCGATCCCTTGCGCAGGCGGGCGGCCTGGCGGTCGGCCTTCTCCGGGATCGTGTGCCGGATGCCGCGCCGCCGCAGATACTGACGGCAAGGACCATTGCTGTAGGCCTTGTCGGCCGCGACACTGTCAGGCTTCTTGCGGGGCCTGCCCAGCCCAAGTCTGGGGACCCGGATCTTCTCGAGCACCGGCACGAACTGGGTGCAGTCGGCCCGCTGCCCCGGCGTGACGATCAGGGACAGCGGGCGACAGAAACCGTCCGCACTCAGGTGGAACTTGCTGGTGAAGCCGCCGCGCGAGCGGCCCAGGCCCTCGTCCCCCGCACCACCTCCGCCAGCTGGCCGACGAGGCTCTGCCACGGACTTTCGTCCTGGTGTACCAGCGTCTCGTCCCCCTTTGAGCCGGCAAGGGCCGGCGGCGGGTCGGTGCGGGCGCCGGCCGCGTGCTGGTGGGCGCGCACGATGGTGGACTCCACCGAGATGTCCCAGTCGATGTCGCCAGCCGCGTCGGCCGCGGCCTGGACTTGCTGCAGCAGACGTTCCCAGGTGCTGTCGGCCGACCACAACCGATGGCGCTCATAGAGCGTCTTCCACGGCCCGAACCGCTCCGGCAGATCGCGCCAGTGCACCCCGGTCCGGACCCGGTACAGAATCCCGTCGATCACCTGCCGGTGATCCCGCCACCTGCCACAACGACCGTTACTGACAGGCAGAAACGGCCGAAGCCGCTCCCATTCGGCATCCGTGAGGTCACCCCGCCCCATGACCACGTGAACGATTCGGCAACGGAGTAGTCACATGATCAGCTGGACGGCGACAATCTTGCCGACCTCGCCGCCGGGAGGTGTGGTCATCGGTCGGAACGGCTGACGGTCCCCTATGCGCGGCCCGCGAGCCAGACGGCGATCCGCTTCTGCAACTCCTTGTCGGCGCGGGGATAGTCCCAATTTGCGTACCATTCCAGCTCCTGCAGGATGTTCTCAGAGCGGGCCGGGTGGCGCACCGCGACCACGTCGACACCGACCTCGCCGGTCGAGCAGCTGATGTACACGCTGCTGTCGAGCGCCATCATGCCGAAGCCCGGGTGGCCCGCACGTATGCCGAGGAACGCCGATGCCGCACCCCGGCCCATGATGTCCCAGTGGTCCAGGAGCCGGACCCGGGTCCAGACTTCCGGTGCGGCACGGCGGCCATAGGGCTGGCTCCGCTTCTGCAGGGCGGCTTGGTGCGTGTGCGTGCCGTGGGGAAGCAGGACGAGGAACTCGCGCCGGTGGTCGAGAAGGCCGGAGGAGACCGCCAGGTCGTACCAGTCCTCGTTGAGACGCTCGACGAGCCGTGGGGTTTCGTAGCGGTGGGAGAAGCGGCCGACGATGTCCTCGGGGCGATATCCGAAGACGAACGGCATCGTGCCGTCCGGCACGGCGTCCGGGATCACTTCGAGGCCGGCCCGCCGCAGCGGCCGGTACATCTTGCGCTCGCGCTCCTGGATACCCACCAGTCACTGTTTTACCAGGGCCAGCGCGCCAAGAATCCTCCGGCCCGGCGCTTCCTTGTGTCCCTCCCAACCTCCCGGATCAGATCGGTACAGGATCAGCCGCATGATCGGCCGGACACGCCCTAGGGTCCGTCTTCAAAGATCATCGGGTGTTGGATCATGGCGGGGTGATATGTCGTCATGAACTCACCGATCGGGAGTGGGAGTTACTCGCTCCGCTGATACCGCGGGCCGCCACGGGGCGGCCTCGCGTGGAGGACCGGCAGGTCATCAACGGTATGGTCTACAAGATCCGGACCGGTGTCTCCTGGCGCGACCTGCCAGAACGCTACGGATCATGGCAGACCGTCTACACCCGCTTCCGCCGCTACGCCCTCGACGGCGTGTTCACCCGAGCCCTGCAGACGATCCAGGCTCACGCGGACGCGGCCGGCGACATCGACTGGCTCGTCCAGATCGACTCCACCATCGTCCGCGCCCACCAGCACGCCGCTGCCACCGGCCGAAAAGGGGGCAGCACCAGCCGGACGAACCGGACGATCACGCCCTCGGCCGATCCCGAGGCGGACTGACCACCAAAATCCACCTCGCATGCGACGGCAAGGGCCGCCCGCTCGCGATCCTGCTCACGCCCGGCCAACGTCACGACAGCATCTGCGCACGCCCGCTACTCGAACGCATCCGCGTTCCCCGCACCTGGGCCGACCACGCTGCAGGCCCGACCAGGTCATCGCAGACAAGGCCCACAGCTCCCGCGGCTTCCGCACCTACCTGCGGAAACGCGGCATCGCGCACACCATCTCAGAGAAGACCGACCAGCGACGGCACCGGGTCAGGCGCGGTTGCCACGGCGGCCGACCGCCAGGGTTCGACCGGGACACTTACCGGCAACGCAACGTGATCGAGCGCTGCTTCAACCAGCTCAAGGGATTCCGCGGCATCGCCACCAGATACGAGAAGACCGCCACCTCCTACGAAGCAGCGGTCACCCTCACATCGTTCCTGATCTGGGCAAGATCCGTTTGAAGACGGACCCTAGTGCGTTCGAGTCCCCAAGGTCCAGCAGAGACTCAGACCGGGAGGAGGAGCCCACTACCGCGGCTCCTCCCATGTCTTCCAGGCTTAGGCAACTGTTGGCGGCCAGTGGTGCGCCTGCTGGAGGCCGCTTCCCGAACCTGACCGGAGGGGCCGTACGCTCACTGTCCCCTCCCAGCGCACCGGAGGTCCCTGGACGCCCATGAAAGCACCCACCTGGCATCCCGATTCCCCTGCCCAGGTCCGGCCGCAGTCGCGGCGCCATCGCAAGCCGTCTGCTGAAGTCGGGGCCACGGGCCTCGCCGCGGATGAAGCACGCTTCAACCACCTGCGCCCCCACACCCGATGTCGTCCCGGGCGCGCAATGCCCCGGGCCCACTCACGTGCATGCCCTCCTTTGACCAGCCTTCAGGTACCTCGTAAAATCAAGCCCGATCCGATATCAGAGTCCGCATGTAAAGAGGGTGGTGAAAGTGCTGCTGACGACAGGGCAGGCGGCCGAAGAGCTCGGCTGCGCCGTCACCACCTTCCGGCGCCTCGTGCACGCCGGGCTGCTGCCGGGCCTTGCCCGCCGGGGGGTGCGCGTCATGGTTCCGTTGGAAGTCGTTCAAGCCCTCCGCGCACGCCAGCCCGCCCCCCTGGACAGGCTGGACGCCAACGAGGTCGCCGTCTTGCGTGTCGACACGGCTCAGCCTGCAAACGATCCGGATCGGAGCTGGATCGGCTTCGCTGCCACCCTTGCTCCCAACGATCTCCTCAAGGCGCTGCGCGGCTGGTGGAGATGTGACGCGGCGAGCGTGGCCGCCGGGGGAGTGCTGCCGGTGACCCTGTCGGGCTATGTGGTTGCCGTCCTGACGGGCCTGGAACGCTGGGAGAAGAACACCAAGGGCCGTCACGCCTTTCCCGACGCTGTCCTGGCCGGCTACGTCACCGACCTCAATCACCCCACAAAGCACCTGACTGCCCCCGCAGCCCAGGACCGCGCCGTCGCCAACCTGCTCCTGGGCACCCGCCTTACCTCTCACTCCGGCGGGGCAATCGCCTACGTCGCTGCAGGCAACGCCGTCAACTAACCCACTGCCAAAGGGATCGCGATGGACAGCAAGACCTACACCGCTGCTCTCGCCGAGCTGCGCAGCCTGCGCGATGAGATCAAGAAGAAGCAGGCCGAGGTCGCCAAGCTCGAGGCGCAGCGTGCGCGCCGCATCTCCGCCCTGGCCGCCTACGAGAAGGCGAAGGCGGACCGCATCGCACCGGCATCCGGCCTGAGTCTCGCCGAAGTCGTCGCGATCGCCCCCATCCTGGCACCGGACAGCCTCACCGCCCCCGCCCAGACCCCGCCGCCCCCACCAGCCGCGGAAATCCACGCCCAGCCCGCCGAAGAACCTGTCGCACAGGCTCCTGCTGCGACTCCCGGTGCGGTCGCGCCGTCCATGACGGGCGCATCCCCGCAAGCGGCCTCCGCCACACAGGCGCCACCCAACACTGCGCCGACCGACACGCCTCCCGCCCCACCCCCTGCCGCTCCCGCGACCCCACCATCCCTACCGGAGTCGCCCCAGACCCCACGGTCCTTGCCGTCCCTGCCTGAAGGGGCCGAGGGCGACCGGTGGGTCGGCCACACCGCCAACCTGGCCTCGACCCGGCCGAACTTCACCCAGCAGGCCCGCTCGACAGCGTTCCTGGACACCGCCACCGGGATGCTGGTCTACCGCGACCAGACCCACCACCTCGATCTCGGCAGCCGGTCGGCGGCCGACATCCTGCAAGCCGTCCTCCACACCATCCCGGACGGTGTCGAGCGGATCTACATCACCGCGGGCGACCCCTGGCACCACGATGCCGGCCGTTACCCGTTCCTGCGCGACGCCGTCGCCGCCTGGTTGAACGCCCCCATCCCGGGGTGGCGCACCGACACCGGGCGCGGCAAGGACCGCATGGCCGGCCACTTCGTCCACGCACGACACCCCGTCGCCCGCTTCCAGCGCGAGGGCGGCGAGCAGCACGTCGAGATCCGCTCGGTGGGGGAGTGGTTCGAGACCGAGGGATCCGACCCCACCATCATCCGTGACGCCTTCGTCCTGCTGTGGAAAGCCCTACGATCCCACTGGCCCGACGCCGTCATCATGGGCTCCCCCTCCCAGACCGGCCGGGACCTGTGGACCCGCACCATCCCCGCCCGCGGCCAGTTCGCCGAGGGCTACCCCGTCCTGTCCGAAGAACTGCGCGGCCTCCTCCATGCCACTGCAGGCCAGGGCCGCACCGAACTGATCACGCCACCCGACGTCCCCGACCAGCTGCCGGCCCTGGTCGAATACGACCGCACCTTCGCCTACGCCAAGCACACCTGGAAATCCCCCGTCGGCACCCCCCGCCGCATCACCGCCGCCACCTTCGCCTCCTGGAGCAGCAAAGAGCAGACCAAAGCCCTCTTCGGCTGCGGCCACTGGCAGGTCCGCGTAACCGTCCCCGACGGCTGGAACCACGTCGGCATCCTGCCCGCCCCCGCCCCCGGCGAACGCGCCTGGCACTACCCCCGCACCCCCGGCACCACCTTCACCACCTGGGCCGGCGGCCCCGAGATCTACACCGCCCTGTCCAACCCCCTTACGCCCTGGAAGGTCGAAATCCTCGACGGCCTGCTCTGGGATGACGGCAAGCCCCTGGACGACTGGTCCAAAAAACTCAAAGAAGCCTGGGCCTCCCTCTCAGCCCAAGCCGCCCTCCACGGCGACCCCACCCACCGCCAAGCCGCCCACCTCGCCTCCCGCGCCGTGCGCTCCCTGCTCCTGTACGGCATCGGCTCCTTCGCCCAACGCCCCCGCACCGTCACCGGCACCACCCCCCGCACCGCCGAACGCGACATCCCCACCGACGCCGAAATCATCGGCTTCGACGACGACCACGTCACCTGGCAACGCCCCACCGGCTTCGCCCGCGACCCCAACGCCCACCCCGAATGGGCCGCCACCATCTGGTCCGGCGCCCGCGCCGCCCTGCTGTCCATGCGCATGCGCGACGACAACACCCACGTCGGCGCCCTCCACGCACCCCCCGGCACCGTCGTCGCCTTCCGCACCGACGCCATCTACCTCACCGCACCCCAGAACTGGCCCTACCACGGCCAACCCGGCGAATACCTCCACAAAGGCCACCTGCCCGGCCCCCTGCCCGCCCCCACCACCGAAGACGAACTCCTCACCCTGCGCGACGCCGGACGCCACGCCCACCGCACCCCCACCGACGGTGACACCTGATGCCACCCCAACACCACAACCCTCAAGCCGAGTTGAACGAAGCAGCCCAGCTCTCCGACCAACTCCGCGCCGCCGGCTACACCAAACGCGACATCGCCCACATCATCAACCGCGACCCCTCCCTCGTCTCCCAGTTCTACACACGCCACAAAGGCGCCGCCTTCGTCCCCGCACTCCGCCACGTCATCGCCGCCGTCCACGCCGGCATCACCGACCCAACCGAACTCGCCGCCCTCGCCGCCCCCCACATCACCCGCCGCACCACCGCCGCCGGCACCCGCGCCCGCGTCCGCACCAAAGCCGTCCTCATCACCCCCACCGGCACCGGCACCGGCCGCGCCGGAGCCCAAGCCATCGCCTCCGGCGCAGCCCGCCTCCGCCCCCTGATCGCCGAAGCCGCCCGCCAAAGGCTCCGCCTGGCCTTCACGGTGCGCATGCCCAAGAGCGGATTCACCCTGGCCTCCGGCAGCCGCGCGGACTCACCCGGCGTCCGCCGCGACGTCATCCAACGCGCCGACCACACCGAAGAACGCTCCTACGGCTCCGCCACCACCGGAGGCTTCGACGCCGTCGAATTCGCCCAGCGTGCAGACGCAGCAGGTGGGGACGTCACCGCTGCCGTCACACAATGGCTCCTGGAGACCGGCCGCATCCACCCCGGCGCCCACATCACCCACCTCGAGATCCGCACCTGGCGACCCCGCTAACACCCACGCAAGCGTATGAGCACCTCGGCCCCTTACCGGTTGCTCGGTTCGGCCCTGCCAGCCGTGCGTTTTGGCTACGGTGCCAACCGCGGCCTCGGGGAAGCGGACCGCAGCCGAAACAGGGGAGGCCCATGCTCAGCGAGACAGGCATCCTGCAAGCGGTGCGACGGCAATCGCCGAGCGTGGGGAAGCTCCGAAGATGGGCCTGCGAACCTGCGGTGAGATCACCTGGCACTCGCTCCTCGAGGGAACGGTCGTGCGATGCACACTTCCTCAGGGCCCCCTACCAGAGCACCACAGCAGTGCCCACCGCCGAGCGCACTCGGACCGCCGTGGGCCCCGATGGGTCCTGCTGCATTTCCCTCTACTTCGACCAACGTCCCGGCGCCATCCTCGACTCGCTTCGCGTCAACACCTTTGCCAGGACAATGCGCTTCTACCGCATGAGGCCGAGTTCGTCGTCGATGAGCTCCTCATCGCTCAACTCGACCATGAACTGATGGCCTTCTGGGTCCGTCATCATCACGGATGATAGATCGCTGGGGGAGTCGTGGACGAGCACGGCGCCCAGGGAAGTGAGCCGTTCGACCTCGTCGGCGAGTGTGCCGCATAGTGCCCCGACACTGAGGAACGGGCCGCCGCCCGGAACCGACTGGATCGGCGCTTGCGGGAAGTACAGGACCTGCGGCTCATTGCCTTCGACCATCTGCAGGTGAAGGCCGTCACTGCCGTCGATTACCGGGCGGAGCAGGACCTCGCCCCAGAACCGGGCGAGTGCTGCAGGATCCTGAGCTGGGATGGTGAGGCACCGTAAGTGAGTGGTCATCTACCGACGATATCCGCGCACGGGTGGTGGCAGCATCGTGCTACGTCGTCCCCCTCGGAAAGAAAGCCGCTGACAACTTCGGCCATCCGGGCCCCCGTTGTCAGTGCTCCCCCTTACCGTTTAGAGAGTGGATGCCGCACCTGCACCCTTAGACACCGGATTCGCACAGCGCATCAAAGCGCTGGCGTGCACAGCACCGCTGCACGACCTAGATGCCCGTAAGTCCTCAGTACAGACAGCCGACTTGAGCGCGTACCAGATGAGCGAGCTTGCACTGCACGCGATCGATCTGGTGACCCTCGCTATGGACTTCGACGCCGGCGCCTCTCCCGAGCGGACCGTTGAGGAACTGTCCCGGTACGCCGCCGAACAGGCACCGGACCGCTCTGCGGATGAGCACGAGCACGCTGCCGGATGGGTGCTTGAGAACCTGCTCAACGTGGGATCGGCTGATCGCGGCTTTCGCGCTGTCTACGGAATTACGGGCGTGGACGGCCACTACGAGCGGCGTGACTTCGACTTCAAGCTTCTGGAGGAGGTCCCCGGAGCCGACGGCGGGATCTACCTACGTGCTTCGAATGAGGCGGTCAACGTCCTGGTCGGCGCGCTGGAGGTCGATATCGAATCTGCGCAGATTGCCGCGGATGTGCGGCTCGAGACGCTGATTCGACGCGGTCGGCTGTCCGACGCCCAGTCTGCGGCTCAGGCCGCACGGTACCGGACGATTCAGTACGGCGAGATGCTGCGCCAGCGGCTCGAGGCGACCAGCCGCGACGTGCGCACTGTGGACTGGCTGACCGCCATGCCGATGTTCATCGAGGAGGCGCTTGAGCACATCGAGGCCCGTTGCCGGGCAGAGAATGCCATCCTGGTGAACATCACAGAGGCGCGGGACACAGCCGATACGCCGGTCCGCAAGCAGCAGGCCGCGACGCTCGTCGGGATCGTCCGTGATTGCCTGCGGCGCCACGAGCAACTTCAGGCAGCGCTGCAGAACGCGGGACGGCGCTTTCGGGCCGAGCAAGATCGGCAGACGTTCGCACCGCAGCCGACACGAGCCGACCTCGACCTGCACGCTCAACTGCTACAGCCCGCACTGGCCTTGCCCGTCCGCGACGCCGAGGGGGTGCTCGCTGCGTACTTCACGCGGGTGGCCGGCCTGAGCGTGCGCCCGGCCTTGCGACTGGTTGACCTGTTCACCTTGCTGGTGACCCCACCGGTGGTCCGGGAAGTGGTGGGGAGCGAGATCGAGGAACCGGAGCTGTCCGACGCCGCAGAACTGCCGGCTTTCCCGGACGAGTGCTACGAACACTTGGAATGGCTCCTGGACCTGGACGTGGAGGCCCCGCGACGCCTGTCCGGTCTGCTGGAGGAAGCTCGCGAACTGCACCCTGAGCTGCCGCTGCTCGTGGTGGTACGGGTTCTCGCACTCGCGGCGCAAGAGATCGGCCCCGCCATCCGGCACCGTGCGGCCTCGGTCCTCATCGCCGTTAATGACGATACTCCGCTGAGCGACCCTGAATTCGCCGGCGCCGACCTCATCGTTGCCCGGGCCAGTCTGTGCCATCCCGCCAGTCCTGGCGAGGACGGCGAAAGGGCAGCCATGGGTGCCCTTACCGCAGACCTCACCCCTGCCACGCCTGAGAGGGGAGCCGCATGAGCGCCTCAGATACCGCAGCCGAAGCCTCACGCCTGATCGGGTTCGGACTGCGGCCCAAACTCGTTCCTTCCCGCGACGAGGAATACCGGCGGCTCGTGCGGCGCTTCCGTGCCGACGACGAGTTCGCCGCCGTCACCGCCGCCGTTGCCCGTGGACTGGACCTGGTCATCCTCGAGGTCACCGAGCGCACAGGAGCGGTCGTCGCTTCTACTGAAGAGAGCGTGTTCGCCATCCGGATGTCCGACTACGCCCGCCGAACCGGCGGCGAGGGGAAAGCGCACGAGCGGGTGCTCCACGCCCTGGCTCACCTGGGTGCCGCCGCCCTTGCCTTCCCCCGGCCGGCCGATCTGGCCGACGAAAGCTACCTCGGCCGGATCACCGTAGAGGGAGTCGAGGCCTTCGTACGGCAGGCTGCAACGGCGCTCGCCGAGAGCGCGACGGCCGAAGGAGAGGACACCGACCCCTCCAGCGACCGGCCGGGGCTGGAGACGGTGTGGCGGGTCTATGCGCGCCGCGCCCGGACCGGAGCGACCGGTGACGGACGCAAACTTGCCAGCTCCACCACAGGCATCGTCAGCAAAGCAGTCGCCTTCCTCGCCGACCAAGGCCTGCTCGTACGCACCGGTGACGCACGGGGCGGTACCTACCGCACGACGCCGCGCTATCGGGCGCAGGTCCGGGAGGCCGGCGCAATCATGTTCGAGGAGCTTCTGGCACTCGGCATCACCGCAATCACCGACGGGACGGGCACGCTGGCCGCCGTCGAATGGGCACCCGACGACATTGCCAAGCTGTAGGGGACGGCTGTGTACGAACTCAACCGAGTGCGCATGTTCGGCGTCGGCCCACGGGGAGCCCGCTTCACCGACGTCACTTTGAACTTCGCCGATGTGGGAGCCCCCATCGGCGCAGGCACCTTGTTCGATGCACCGCCGCGCCGCCCCAGCCCCTACAGCCTGCTCCTACTGGAAAACGGCGGCGGCAAGAGTGTGCTGCTCAAACTGCTGTTCTCCGTGATCCTTCCCGGCAAACGCAACACCCTCGGCGGCGCGTCCGACGTGATAGAGAAATTCGTCGTGGGCGACGACGCCGGGCATGTCGTCCTGGAATGGATGCACGTCAAAACCGGTGAGCGGGTCGTCACGGGAAAGACCTACCAGTGGCGTCGCAAGAGCACCAGCGACGGCCGCAAGCTCAGCGAGGCATGGTGGTCACTGCGCCCCACCGCCGCCGTAGAGGTGGCCACGCTGCCGTTCACTGCCGACGGCCGCCGCTTAAGGCTGGGAGGCTTTCAGGAAGCGCTGGAGGAGATTGACCGCAGCCATCCAGCCACCCAGCTGGCCTGGATCGGCTCCCACCAGGGGGAGTGGCTCGAGCATCTGCGCAGCCTGCGCATCGAACCCGACCTGTTCGCCATCCAGCGACAGATGAACGCCGATGAAGGGGAGGCAGCCAGCGCGTTCAAGTTCAAGAGCAGCAAGGAGTTCGTCGACTGGCTGCTCACAGTCGTCATGGACCCGGCCGATGCGGTCAGCGTGGCGGAAAACTTCGATAGCTACGCAACCACCGTCGGCGATCGCTCGGCGATGTTGCTGGAGCGCGACTTCGCCGACGGCACCGTGGCCGCCCTACGCCCGGTCGGTACCGCATATTCCAAAACCATACAGGCGCGAGCGACGCTGGAGCACAGCCAGCAGGGCGTTCGGACATTCAGTGCTCAAGTTGCAGCCAGGCACGCTGCTGAGCAGGCTGCTGCCCGACGGCTGAGCACCGACTACGAAACCGCGGCAGCCAAAGCCAGTACGTCCGAGAGCGACCGTGACCGGACGCGTGATGTCGTCAACGAAATCCGTCGGCAGACGCTTGTTCTCGAACTCGCGGTCGCAGAGGAACAGCAGAACGCCGCCCGAGACGGGCTTGCTGCCACCGAGCTCGAGCTGGCTGGCTGGGCGGCGTGCGAGAGAGTCGAAGCACGCGATCAAGCAGCCGCTGATGCTCAGGCAGTGACGCAACAGATCACCGACGCCGAAGAGAACGCACGGCCCGCCCTGGCTGCACGCGACACGGCGGCAGCCCAACTCCTGGCGAAGTTGCATGACGAGGCAGCCAAGGACCGCACGCGAGCACAGCAGCACAATCAGGAGGCCGAAGAGCACAAGGTGGCCGCTGGCGAGGCGGACGAGCAGCGAACCACCGCGCTGCGCGCTGAAGAGAAGGCCCGCAGTGAGCAGAAGTCTGCCCTGGCTGAGGTCACAGAGACTGCCCGCGCAGTGGACCAGGCCGTCTCCGAGGGGTTCCTTTTGGTTGGCACTGACGTGCCAGCTGCCGCTGCGGAGGCGCGAAGGAACGCAACCAGGCTGCGTGAGGCGCTCACCGCGACGGAACGTGATGCTGCCGAGGTCGCCAGGGAGCTGAAGGCTGCCCAGGCTCGCGCGCGGAAGGCCGCCGAGGTACTGCTGGGCAAAGAGCGCGAGCGGGAGCCGCTGACACAGCAATTGCAGCATCTGACTACCCGGGCTTCCCGGCTCGCCGGGGACGAAGTTGTCCTCGCAGCCCTGGCGGTGGACAACCTCGACACCCAGGCCCTCGACGCGTCGGCCGAAGCACTCGCCCGTCAGCTTGCCGATGACATTGGCATTCGTGAGGAACGCCTGGACGGCCTGCGCGGCGCACAGAACAACGACCTCCGGTTGCTGACCGCCCTGGGTGACGGGGGCCTGCTACCAGCCAGACCCGAGACCGAGGCCGCTGTCGAGGTCCTGCGCGCTTCAGGCATTTCTGCCCACACCGGCTGGCGGTACCTGGCACAAAACGCCGCCGCCGACGAGCGTGCCCTACTCATCGCTGCACATCCCGAACTCGCAGACGGGGTTGTGCTTGTCGACGCCACGCAGCTGTCGCAAGCCCGTGCCGCCATCGAGGCAGCACAGCTACTGCCCACAGCCGCAATCGCCGTCGGCAGCGGCGTGCAGCTCCTCACCGCAGCCGAGCTGACCGGCACTCGCTTCGTCCTCGACACCAATCCGGCGATGTTCGACGAGGCAGCGGCCGAGGCCCGCCGAGCGGAGCTGAGAGAGGACATGGACCACCGCGGCCAGGACATCGAGACGCTCAACGTGGCGGTACGTCGCACCCGAGATGTTGCTGCGGAACTGGCTGCCTGGCGCAACGCCTGCCCAGCCGGTCGTCTCACCGACCTGACCGAGCAGGTCCTCGCTGCCGACGCCGCCGTCACCACAGCCCAGGCACAGACAACAGCAGCAACTACAGAAGTGGAATCGTGGGCAGAACGCGAGAACGGCTGCTCCATACGACTTAATGAACTACGTGCACAGGAGAGGGGCGTCGCGGACACCGCAGGCGTCCTCGAACGCCTCGCGGCACAAGTGGAGCGCTCTGCCGACGCGCAGCGAAGAGCGGGAGAGCTGGAGCAGGCCAGAGAATCAGCTCGCCGCACCGTAGACGAGGCGACGGCAGAGAGAGAAAAGCAGCTGGAGCAGGCCGAGGAGGCCGTGCGGAAGGCGGAAAACGCCCGCGACCGAGCCGAGCGCCACCTCGCCGCTGCAGCCGAAGTTGTCACCTCCAGCGGCGAGGTGGCTGCGGCCGTTCCAAGGGAAAGCCTGCTGGCTCTCCAGCAGGCTTACGCAGCAGCAGCCGACGTCTACCGAAGCCTTGAGGTCGGCCAGGACCTGCTGTCACAGGCAGACCAGGCCATGGCTGAGGCTGCCCGGCGCCGCACCGACGTCGAAAGCCTCACACCCGAAGTCATTACCGAAGCCGAACGACTGCTCACCACAGCAGCTGGCACCGATCGCGCCAGCCGGCAGGCCGCAATCGCCCAGGCAAATCGTGAGAAGCAGCGACTGACCACGGCCATCAGCACAGCGGTTGAACGCATCGGACAGCTCCGCAGTGAGCTGCGCGCCGCGAGCCCCGGCGCCGAACGTGACCGAAACGTGTGGATCGTTCTCCCCGAGACACGCCGCCCGACCTCCGTAGAGCAGGGACGCCAGCTCCTGGTGACCGCACAGGCCGAACATCGTGCCGCACAAGAAGCCCTGGAGACCGTGACACGGCACGCCACAGACCTGCAGCGCCAGGCCCAGCAGGCAAGTGAAGCCGCCCGTAGCTTCCGAGAAGTGCTCCAACCCATACAAGCGACCCTTGAGGACACATCCAGCTCACTGGCGGGGCCGTCCTCCGCCACGGAACCGGTCCCCAACACTGCCGAGCCCTACGAACAGTCGGTAGAGACCGCTCGCGAGCAATCCGACCGGCTGCGGCGCAATCTCCGTGAAGCCCGCGCCGCCGCACGTGCCGTCGACCATGAGCTAAACGACCTCATCGCTGCCGCAGTCCACTTCGTCAGCGGAACTCGCTTCGACACAATGACGAACGTTGCCCGACGGGCCATCATCAGCCTGGGACGCGAACAGCTGGGCGCCCGCGCCACAGAATTCGCCGAACAGCTTGCACAGCGGCTCGCCACGCTGAACGCCGACTTGGACCACGCCGGCAAGCACCGCAAACTCATCGTCGAGCGACTCGCCGCGCTCACGGACGGGGCGCTCAAAACCCTACGCACCGCATCACGGCTGTCGAAACTACCCTCCGGACTCGGAGACTGGGAGAACAAGGAGTTCCTCCGCATCCGCTTTACCGACCCCGACCCGAGCTTGCTCGCCGCCCGCATCGGCGAACTGGTCGACGACATCGCTGCCGCCACAGCGACCCGCCAGATCGGAACCCGCGGCAGTGCCCCAAAGCGCGACGGCATCACACTCCTGCTGCGCTCTGCCGAGGTAGCCGTCCCCAAAGGCTTCACCGTCGAAGTACTCAAGCCGGACTCTGTCCTGCGTGACGAGCGCGTCCCCGTCGAGCAGATGAACAGTGTGTTCTCCGGAGGACAAGAACTCACTGCCGCGATCATCCTGTACTGCACCATGGCAGCGTTGCGAGCTAACGAACGAGGCCAGATGCGCAACCGCCACTCCGGCGTACTGTTCCTCGACAACCCGATCGGCAAGGCAAGCGCGTCCTACCTCCTCGACCTGCAGCAAGGCGTGGCTTCAGCCCTGGGTGTGCAGCTGATCTACACCACTGGACTGTCCGACGACCGCGCCCTGGCAGCGTTCCCCCTGTGGATCCGGATGCGCAACGACGCCGACCTGCGGGCCGGACTCAAGCACATCCGAGTCGCCGACACCGTGCGCGCCCAACTGCCCGATCCATACGAGGACGAAGAATCCGGCCTCCCTGACAAAGCGCCAGGCACGGTCACTGCAACCCGTGTCTACCGTCGGCCCACGGAGACGCAGTGAATCCCTCGATATCAGGCGACGTCATGCTGTCGCCACGAGCTCTGAGGCTCGCCGCAGCGCTGGAAGAATGGCCGCGAAGAACTCTCACCCTCGCAGAACTGTGGACGATCTTCGCGATCGCCGACGCCGCCTCCGCAATGCGCCCCAGCCGCCGCACAGACCTCGCTGAGGCACTCGAAGCGCTCGCCGCCGTGGGCTTGATCAACCTCTCCCGTTCCCGGGACACGTCAGCAGCCCCCGCACTGCCGACTCGCGTGACGCTGCCAGCTCCGCAACCCTCGTCCACAGCAGCAGCACTGGCCCGCACGATCGCGTGGCGCCCCGAGCTTGCCTGGGCAGCCTCAGCTCGCCTCACGCTGGGACAGATAGGCGTCCTGCGCTCAATCAACGACTGGCTGCGTGACTGCGGCCGCGACGACGACGTTTCACCCTTGAGGGAACGTTCTCTCGAAGTCCTCGGACACGAGAAGCGCCTCGATACCCTGCTCGGAACCTCCCTGTTTGCACCAGGCCGGCTCACGCTTGAACTCCTACGCACCTTCCGCGCGCACCCACCCCTGCCGGCCCGCCGGACCGGAAAGGGCCCCGTCCTCTTCGTGGTGGAGAATGCCGACACCTTCGACACCCTCACTCGCGTGCTGACTGCCGACCCCGGCGATGTCGGCTGGGTGGCCTGGGGCGCAGGGGCGGCATTCGAGGCATCGGTTGCCTCAGTCCTCGACATGACAGAGGTACGGGCGATCGCATACTTCGGTGACATCGACGCCGATGGGCTCCGGATCCCAGCCAGTGCACACCGAAAGGCTGCGCAGCACAGGCTGCCTCCCGTACATCCGGCGACAGGCCTGTACCGGTTACTGCTCGACATAGGGGCGCCCCAGCCTGGCCAAGCGCCACTCGCCGTGGGGAAGGCCAATGATCTCGCCAGCTGGCTCCCCGAGCCCCTGGCAACGCGGGCAGCGTCCCTTCTCACCACCGGCTGTCGGCTTGCGCAAGAGGCAGTCGGTACGCGCGCTCTGCAGGCGCGCGTCGATACGAGTGAGTGGCGGGACGGCCTCGGATTCCCCAACTGACTGGATTTGCGCGTGACGATTGGACAGGGCGTGAGCGCTCGCACTCTTGAAGCCGCGAGCGTGGCTGCTAGCAGCCCGCGACAAGGCGTTGCCGGCCATCCGCCTCGCCTGATCGATCCACCCCGCGCGCACCATCGCGGCCGTCGCCCCGCTTGTCGTCCTCCCGCCGCATGCCACGGCCCAGTGCACGTGCCACAAGATGAGGCAAACCTCGCAGGCCCCGCCTCCCTCAGCCCCGGGCCATGTAGCGGCTGAAGCTGGTCCGCCGTGAGTTCGGCACACCCAATATCAGCGTTGTCGAGACATAGTCCATGGCCGCAACGCGCCGCTCAGATGCCCTACAGCACCCTGCAGGTTTTCGTGGCCCCTACGGCCCGTTGGGCAGGCATGATCTCTCGTCCATGTGCTCCGGCTTGCGTCAGCGCACGGCTCTCGGCTTGCCCCGTTTCTCCTCTCCGTTATCGCAAAACCTCCCCTCGCAGGCATCCCGTTAGTTACGGTCTGTACTCACAGAACCACCCGATAGTTCGGTGCCTCGACAAACGATGTCTACCGTCAGTCGGTAGTGCCCGACACGGTGAGACCGAGACAGGGAACGGCCGATGAGCGATACCGACGCCGAGCTTCACGGCGCTGACAACACCGTATTCGGCCGTAGTTCTCCCCCCGTGACCGGCCAGCGGTCGTTCGCAGCCCAACCCACCAGCGGCGACGCCGAAGACGAGGTGGGCAAGGTGGCAGGCACTGAGGACTCCACTCCCTTGAAATTCCACGTTGCTCTTTCCCCTGACGCCTACCTGCAGCTCGACGACGTGGTCAGCACCCGCCGGGAGATACCCGGGCGCGGCACCATCGTCACCTCCGGTGTGGTGACCGAAGTGGTCGCCCGTCACGAGGGTGCCGCGTTCGGCTCGGATGTGTTCCTCATCGCCGACGGAATCCTGCCGGCGACCGTGCAGGAGATCGCCGAGGTCACAACCACTCGAGTCGACCCCGAGTGCTACGTCCCGCCACGCCCCGGCGAGGTCGCCACCCGGGCCGCGGGCACCGCCCGGGACGCCGCGCTGTACTTCGACCGGATGGACGCGCGCATCCCCGCCGGCATCGGCCGCGACGGCGAACCGATCTATCTCAACCTCGAGTTCCTGGACGGCACCCGCGGCGCCCACGTATCGATCTCGGGTATCTCAGGAGTGGCAACCAAGACCAGCTTCGCGCTGTTCTTGATGCACTCGCTGTTCACCTCGGGCGCCCTCGGGGCCCGCGCGGTCAACGCCAAGGCCCTGATCTTCTCGGTCAAGGGCGAGGACCTGCTGTTCGTCGACCAGCCCAACGCCCGCCTCGACGACACCCTGCGCGCCATGTACGCCCAACTCGGCTTGCCCGCCCGCCCCTTCGCCTCGGCCGGCTTCTACGCCCCGCCGCTGCCTGGCGACACCACCGGCCGCCCCCACGTCACCGGTAGGACCAGCGGCGTCACCGCGTTCTGGTGGACCCTGGCCGAGTTCTGCGAACGCGAGCTGCTCCCGTACGTGTTCGCCGACGTCGAAGACGAGAAGAACCAGTACACGATCGTCGTCCACCAGGTCACCAGCCGGCTGCGCCGCGAAGCGCAGCCCGCCGGGAATGACGGCGCGGTCGTCATCGACGGAACCACCCTCCGCACCTGGGCGGAGATGATCGACTTCATCTCTGACAAGGTCACCGATGACGTCACCCGCCCGGACTGGGCGGGCCCGGCCATCGGCCTGGGCACGGTGAACGCGTTCGTGCGGCGGCTGCGGTCGTCCCAGAGGCCCCTCGGGCCCTTGCTGCGCGGAGACCTGAACACGAGCACCGACCGCCCGGTTGCGCACTCCATCGACACCTCGCAGCAACAGGTCACCGTGGTGGACCTGCACAACCTGCCGGAACGGGCCCAACGGTTCGTTGTCGGTGTCGTGCTGGCTGCGGAGACCGACCGCAAGGAGCAAGCCGGCCCGGGCGGGCTGCTGTTCACAATGGTCGATGAGCTCAACAAGTACGCGCCGCGCGAGGGATCCTCCCCGATCAAGGACGTACTGCTGGACATCGCCGAACGCGGCCGCTCGCTCGGCATTATCCTCATCGGCGCCCAGCAGACCGCCTCCGAGGTGGAACGGCGTATCGTGTCGAACTCCTCGATCAAGATCGTCGGCAGGCTCGACACTGCCGAGGCCGGCCGCCCCGAGTACGGCTTCCTGCCCCCCTCACAGCGCCAGCGCGCCACGCTCGCCAGACCCGGCACCATGTTCGTCTCCCAACCGGAGATCCCGGTGCCCCTGGCAGTCGGATTCCCCTTCCCCGCCTGGGCCACCCGGCTCTCAGAAGTCGCCGACCCCACCTTCACCACCGGCACCCGCGCAGCCGGCCAGGCCACCGGCAGCGCGGCGCGACCGGACCCCTTCAGCAGGCTGCCTCGGCCCGAGAGCGATCCGTGGCCTGACGACACCGACGACGGGGCCATCGACGAGCCGCCCTACTGACGCCTGCCACCTCACTCCCCGGCGCACCAACGCGACATGCCGCTCTGCTTCAGCCACCCGCAAAGGACCCACCCGTGAAGTTCCTTCACACCTCCGACTGGCACATCGGCAAAACCCTCAAGAGCCGCAACCGGCTCGAGGACCAGGCTCGCGTCCTGCGAGAGATCACCCAGATCGCTCTCGACAACGACGTCGATGCCGTCCTCATAGCCGGCGACATCTACGAAAACGTCGCACCGACCGCAGACGCACAGAAGCTCGTCGTGCGCACCCTGCTCCACCTGGCCAGGCAGAACATCGAGGTCATCCTCATCGCCGGCAACCACGACCACGGCGCCACGTTCGAGGCCTACAAGCCACTGATGGACGTCGCCGGAATCCACGTCTACGGACAGGCCAGACCAGCAGCGAAGGGCGGCGTGCACACCTTCCGCGCCAAGTCCACCAACGAGCACGTCAACGTCGCTGTCCTGCCGTTCCTCTCCCAGCGCTACGCCGTCCGCGCCGCCGAGATCATCGCCAACACCCCGCCGCAGAACGTCGGCGCATACGACCAGCTCGTCCGTGATGTCCTGGCCAATCTGACGGGAGCGTTCACCCCGGACGCCGTCAACATCATCATGGCCCACCTGACCTGCACCGGCGGCACCTTCGGCGGCGGAGAGCGGCCCGCCCAATCGATCATGGAATACCACGTGCCCGCCGCGATCTTCCCCGCCGAGGCGCACTACGTGGCCCTGGGGCACCTGCACCGCCGGCAGCAGATCCCGGCCGCCTGCCCGGTGCACTACAGCGGCTCCCCCTACGCCATCGACTTCGGCGAGCAGAACAACACCCACGTCGCCTGCCTCGTCGAGGCGTCCCCCGGCACCCCCGCAAACATCACCGACATTCCCGTCACTGCCGGCCGCAGACTGCGCACCGTCGAGGGAACCGTCGCCCAGCTCACCGCCGACCCCGCCGGCTACGGCGAGGACTACCTCAGGCTCGTGGTCACCCAGCCCGGCTACGCCGGCATGCGCGACGACCTGCACGAAGCCCTCCCCAACGCCCTTCAGATCCTGATCCACCCCGATCATGCGGATACCGGCGCCACGGCGGGCATCAGCGTCGACCAGCCCGTCAAGACGCCTGCGCAGCTGTTTGCCGACTACTGCCACAGCGTCGGCGTCAGCGACGACCGGGTCACGGCTTTGTTCAACCAGCTCCACGACGACCTGACCCGCTCGACCACCCGTCCCTGAAGCCCCAGGCCCACACTCCGCCCAAAAGGAATCCTGCAGATGCGTCCCGTTCGTCTGGAGCTCAACGGCTTCGCCGGCTTCCGCGCCCCCACCGTGGTCGACTTCACCGACACCGACTACTTCGCCCTCGTCGGCCCCACCGGATCGGGCAAGTCCACCATCCTCGACGCGCTGACGTTCGCCCTCTACGGGTCGGCCTACCGGTGGGGACGCAGCAACGCCATCTCCTACGCGCTCGCCCCCACGAGCAACCGCTGCACGGTCTCGCTCACCTTCGACGTCGGATCGCAGCGCTACCAGGTCGCCCGCGAGGTCCGCCGCATCGGCCGGCAGATCCAGCAGAAGGCCGTGAGCCTGGTGCATTTCACCGACCCCACCGCAGTCACCGTCGAGGCAGACGGACCGCAGCCGGAGGTACTGGCGGGGGAGATCAAGGAACTCAACCCGCTCATCGAGCAGTTGCTCGGGCTGTCCTTCGACGACTTCTGCCAGTGCGTCGTCCTGCCCCAGGGCGACTTCGCCCGGTTCTTGTCGGCCAAAGTCAGCGACCGGCAGCAGATCCTGCTCAAACTCCTCGGCGCTTCCCAGTACGAAGGCATCGGCAAGCGCGCCGGCGCCCAGGCCGACCAAGAAGCCAAGGAGATCGAGGTCCTCGAAGGCCAGCTGAGCCGGCATGCCGACGCCACCGCCGAAGCCGAGGCCGCCGCACAGGCGCGTGTTGCCATGCTTGAACAGCTGACCGTTACCGTCGACCAACTCGTGCCTCGTGTCACCGAGGCACACACCCGCGCGCACGAGGCCGGCGCCCGAGCCGACAAGCTGCGCAGCGAAACCGATCTTCTGACCTCCATCCGCACCCCCGACGGCATCGAAGAGCTGCAAGGTCAGGCCACACAGGCACAGATAGCTGCCCGGCAGGCCCGTGACGCCGCCGACGCAGCCGCTCAGATCTTCTCCGACGCCACCAAGGAGGCTCAGTCGGGCCCGCAGCGCTCCGACCTGACCGTCACCCGCGACCGGTACACCGAGAAGGCAAGTCTGGCTGGGCGCCGCGACGGCGTCATCGCCGATGCGGAGCGCGCCCAAGGAGAGTTGACGCAGTGCCAAGAACGGCTGCAAGCGTCGAAGGACGCCGTCGCCAAGGCCCGCGGCAGCGCCGAGGAGACCCGTGAGCGCCGCGACCAAGCCCGGCAGACGCACGAGAAACTGCAGCGTCGCCGACAACTGCTGGATGCCGTCCGTACCACCGACGGCATCACCGACCTGACCAACCGCGCAGCAGCTCATTCCCACGACGTCGAAGCCGCCGCCGGGCAGCTGGCCACGGCCCGCGACCGGCACGAGCAGGCCTCCCGCGCGCTTACCGCCGCCGGCGACGGCAGCCGGCTCACGGACGCGCACCAGACACTCGACCAACTCCTCGACGTCATCGGCGTGCTCACGGACGCCACTGGCGAACTGGACAACTGTGTCGAGACGACCAGCCAGACCGCGGAGGCGGTGGCCGGCGCGCAAGCGCGCTTGAACGCGGCCATGTCCACGGTCGACGAGGCCCGCGCCCTCGCCGGTGCCGCGCAGCTGCGCCCCAAGCTTCAGGTGGGACACGCCTGTCCGGTCTGCGAGCAGAACGTCACCACCCTCCCGCCGCCGCTGTCCGACCCCGCTCTTCACGCAGCCGAGGCGGCGCGGGCCGCTGCCGCAGAAGAACACCGTGACCTGCTGGCCCAATACGAGGACGCCAAGACGACGGTCGTTGACAAACAGCGAGCCGTAGACCAACTCACCACCCAGCGCACCCTGCTCGACAAGAGGCTGGGCACGCTGCTGCCCGACCGCCCCACCGGCACCTACCGCGACTGCAACGCCGACCGCGCCCAGCTCGACGAACTCACCGCATCCCGGGACCAGTTGACCGCTGAGGAGCAGCAGGCCCGAGACGCGGTACAGAAAGCCAAGACTGCGCACGATTCCGCCACGTCGGCAGCGGCCGCGCTGCAGCGAGAACTCGACCGGGCCCGCAGCACCCTGCACTCGACGCTGGGCACGGTGGCCGCTCTCGATCCGCCGGCCGTCGACACCGACGACCTGACCGCGGCCTGGGCCGACCTGGAGGCCTGGGCCTGCACCCGGACCTCCACCGCAGAACGCGACCTCGCAGCCGCCGCAGTCGAGACAGCCGACGCCGAAAAGACCCACTCGGGCGCGGCCATTGCGCTGGATGCAGCCGACCGCGCGCACGTCGACGCCCAGGCTGCTCACACCACAGCCGTCCGGGACGCCGCAACCGCCGACCTGGAGAAGACGACCCTGACCGACCGCCTGAGCGAACTCGAGGCGCTCCTGGACCAGGCACCGCCGGAACACGACCTGACGGCCCTCTTCGAGGAATGCGCCCGCCTTGAGGCGGCCGTGGAGGCAGCCACCGCTGACGCCAACCACACACGAAAGACAGCCAAGACAGCGGCGGCCGAGCAGGAGCAATGGCAAGAGCGCACCGCGAGTGCCCGATCCGTGTTGACAGCCGGCCGGGATACGGTGGCGGCGCTGAATCCACCGAGCCTCGACACCGACGACCTCGCCGCCGCCTGGTCCATCCTGACCGGCTGGGCCGGCCTCGGGGTCAGCGACCGGCAGGCCGCCACCGTGCGCGCAGATTCCGACGCCCAGACTGCCCACGACGAAGCCGAGCAGCTCCTGAGCCGCCTGGAGGCACTCCTGCGCGACAACGACCTGGATCCCCACGACCTCGGCGACGGCCCGGGGCGTGCCGCAAAGGCCCCACGGATGGTGGCAGTCGCAGCCGAACGCGCCCGGGGCCAGGTACAAATGATCCAACGCAGCCTCGCCGACGCCGCCTCGATACGAGACAAGATCGACGCCGCTCGTACCCGGCAACAGGTAGCCGCCGAGCTGGCCCAGCTGATGCGGTCCAACAAGTTCCCCCAGTGGCTCGCCAACTCAGCCCTCGACACCCTGGTCGCCGGCGCCTCGCAGTCACTGCGCCAGTTGTCAGGCGACCGCTTCGACCTCAGCCACCAAAAGGGCGAGTTCTACGTCATCGACCACTTCGACGCCGACTCCTCGCGCTCGGTGCGCACCCTGTCCGGCGGCGAAACCTTCCAGGCCAGCCTGGCCCTCGCACTGGCCCTCTCCGACCAGCTGGCCGGCCTGGGCGGCGCCACGAAACTGGAGTCCATCTTCCTCGACGAGGGGTTCGGCACCCTCGACGCCGATTCGCTCCAGACCGTCGCCGACACTCTGGAGAACCTTGCCCAGGGAGAGCGGATGGTCGGAGTGATCACCCACGTCACCGCACTCGCCGAACACATCCCGGTCCAGTTCCGCGTCCAGCGCGACACCCGCAGCTCCACCGTCACCCGGCAGGGCACATGACCAGCGCAGCACAAGCCACCCGCATGCGGTTCCACGTCGACGGCTGGGACCCCACCTACGGCTCCAGCGTCGAGAACACCGAGAACGGCATCGGCGACTCCACCGCCAAGGTCACCCCCCACATCGAACTCCCCCCGGCCGACTGGAAGCCCATCTCGCCCTCCCAGGTATCCGCCCCAGGCGCAGTCCTGTTCGTCGACGGCGTCCGCCGCGTCGAGGCCCGCATCTGGATCGAACAGCCCCCATCCGCCGAACCGGCCACAAGCCCCGGCAACGCAGTCCGGGACGCCCGGATGGCGCTGTGCGCCTCGTACGCGGCAGGCACGGTGTGCTGCTGCCCCGACCGCGGCGCGCATCTGCTGACCATCGACTACCGGCGTGGACTGTTCACCACCGCCACCAACGCCGCCGACGTGCCCACCACCGCCGGAACCTACAAGGCCACCATCACCCCCGACGACCAAGACCAGAACCTCGCAGTGCTGCTCTCGACGGCGCTACAACGCCAACTCACCGATCTCGAAGTCCTCGTCGCCACCCATGCCCGCACCGCCCTGACCGGCCACGGCGTCCCCGAAGACTCGGACCTCCTGGTCGTGGACGGCCCGCTGCGCGGCCGCACCCACCTGCCACGCGCCCTGGGATTCATCAAGTCCCACCGCACCGCCTACCTGCCGCCCGACCTACACGCCATGATCGCCACCCTGGCCCCCGGCGAACGCAGCCCGGTGTTCTTGATGGGCACCTCCTGGCACCGCCACGCCTGGTACCTGCGGCTACCGTGCACACCCGGCGCCCCGTGGGCCGGGGTAGTGCGGCTGGAATGCGCCGCCGACATCCCTGCGTCCGCGGCGATCGAGCTGGCCAACCTCTCCCAAGCCCTCCTGCCGCGGTACGCCAGCATCGAGTACAAAGACACCCGGGCCCCGCAGAACCTAGTGCCAGTCGCCGGACTGGAGAGAGAACTACGCCGCCACCTGGGCAACCCCATCCTGCTCAGCCGC
The DNA here is from genome assembly GCF_036352915.1 of Streptomyces bugieae. Classification (NCBI taxonomy): domain Bacteria; kingdom Bacillati; phylum Actinomycetota; class Actinomycetes; order Kitasatosporales; family Streptomycetaceae; genus Streptomyces; species Streptomyces bugieae. The sequence continues at coordinate 4,086 of NZ_JAZBJP010000006.1, read as the reverse complement.
GCCCTACGCGTGGCATCCGCAGGCTGAGCCGCACACACCGGCCAGCTCCACGCCCGCAAAACCACCTGCCCGCCCACACCGCCGAGAAGATCTCCCTGCAACGCCCCCCTGACCGCCTCACCAGTTCATTCCCCGGAGCGGCACCCCCCATGGCCACAGCACCCCTCGAACTGCGCCCCCACCAAAAGGACGCCGTCACCGCCGCCACCCGCACCCTTGGCCAGCACACCCGTGCGAGCGTGATCGCCGCATGCGGCACCGGCAAGACCCTCATCGCCGCCCGCACCACCGCCCGCATCGCCCCCAGCGGACGGGTTCTAGTGCTGCTGCCGACACTGGACCTGCTGTCCCAGACGATCCGGTCCTGGCGCCTGGCCGGCCGCAAGGGCAGCGCCATCGCCGTGTGCTCCCAACGCCAGGCCCTCGACCACGAACCGCTCGGCGCCGACGTTCCCCTCACCACCGACCCCGCCGAATTCACCACCCTGACCGTCCCGAACCGCCCCGGCCCGGTCACCGTCTACGCCACCTACGCCTCCCTGCCCGCCGTCGTTACAGCCCACCGCGACCACCACCTGCCCCCCTGGGACCTAGTGGTCGTCGACGAGGCCCACAGAACCGCAGGCCGCCTCGGCAAGGCCTGGGCCGCCGTCCACCACGACGACCAGCTCCCGGCCGCCCGCCGCCTCTACCTGACCGCCACCCCCCGTATCTGGGACCCCGACGACGCCCCGGACGGCGACGGAGTAGAGACGGTGGCCTCCATGGACGACGAAACCCTGTTCGGTCCCGTCGCCTACCACCTCAACCTCTCCGACGCCATCGACCTGGGCCTCCTGGCCGACTACCAGATCCTCGTCCCCGTCGTCACCGACCAAGATCTGCGCGACTGGCTCGCCACCGGACCCGGCGCCGGTGTCGACGGACTGCGCTTGGCCGGCCGCCAGGTCGCCGCCCTACGCGCCATCCACGACCACCAGCTGCGCCGCATCCTCACCTTCCACCACCGCGTCGCCGACGCCCGCGCTTTCGCCACCACCCTCGCCGACACAGCCGCCACCCTCCCCACTAGCCTGCAACCCGACGGCCTATGGGCGGACTGGATCAGCGGCAGCCACACCCCCCAGATCCGCCGCCGCATGCTGCTCGAGTTCGCCTCCCACACCGACCCCCACATCCCGGCCGTGCTCTCCAACGCCCGAGTCCTGGGAGAAGGCATCGACGTACCCGCCATCGACGCCGTCGTCTTCGCCGACCCCAAGAACAGCCCCGTCGACACCGTCCAAGCCGTCGGTCGCGCCCTGCGCCAACAACCCGGCGCCGGCAAGAAAGCAACCCTCGTCGTCCCCGTCTACCTCACCCCCGACCAAGACCCCGACGACCTCCTCGGCGCCGACGCCTACACCCCACTGTGGCGCACCATCCAGGCCCTACGAGCCCACGACGACCGCCTCGAAGCCCGCCTGTCCGACCCCCGCACCCACCGCCTCACCACACCCCCCGAAGACCCCGAGGCCTGGCTCCGCTTCGACCGCCCTGTCCAGGCCGAAGAAGTCGCCCTCGCCCTCTCCCTGCGCGTCCTGGCCCCCAAGAGCGCCGAATGGCGCCGCGGCCTCACAGCGGCCCGCCGCTTCCGCCACACCCACCACCACCTTGACGTCCCCCAAACCTACGAAGACCCCACCAGCTACCCCCTGGGACGCTGGCTCACCTGGCAACGCCACCTGCACACCAAGGGCACGCTCGACACCGTACGCGTCCACGCCCTCGAACGCCTCGGCATCATCTGGGACCCCCGCCAGCAGGCCTTCGACCGGGCACTGGCCCACGCCGCCGCCTACGCCGCCCGCCACGGCCACCTCGCCGCCCCCGTCGAGGAAGTCCATGACGCCTTCCCCCTCGGCCGCTGGCTGGCCACCCAACGCACCCGCGCCGAGACCCTCACCAACCAGCGTGCTGCTGCCCTCACTGCCCTGGACCGGTGGTGGAACCCGCCCTGGCCGATCACTTGGCAGCGGGCCTACCACGCCGCCCGCCAGAGCCTGGAACACGACGGGAAGCCCTCCCAGACACAGAGGAGGTGGCTTGAGGCCCAGCGTGCCCGATCCGACCGCCTTCACCCAGAACAAAGACGCCTGCTGAAGGAGTCGGGACTCCTCGACCTGCCCGTCACGTCCGCCTCCCCAGCAACGGAGAGCCCCCTGCCGGCGCGCGAGCGTGCCTTCCAGCGCGGGCTGGCCGCCGCACGTGCATTTCGCCAGAGGGAAGGCCATCTCAACGTCCCCCAGCGCCACATCGAGAAGATCGAAGGCGACCCCGTGCGCCTGGGCCAGTGGCTGAGCAACCTGCGCCGCCGCCGCTCCAGCCTCAGCCCGCACAGGCAAGCAGCGCTGGCCGAACTCGGCCTGTAGCCGGTGAACGTACCCCTTGAGGAGGACGGGCTGACACCTGGAGCGGGCTAGGCAGCGAGGTTTTAGCCAATGGCCTGACTGCGCCCTAGCGGAGCCGCTCGGCATGCCCACACTGCACAGCAGGGGAGAATCCATCTGGCCGGTGCAAGAGGGGGCGTACATGGCGGCCAAGCGCAAGAGCAGCACTGTCCGCAGACGCCGCACCGCCCGCTACAAGGCAGCAGCAAGCGTGCTCGCCGCACTGGTCCTGCTGGCCCTGTTACGCCCGGCGATCTGGCCGTATATCGGCGCAGCGCTTGCCGCCGCAGGAGTCGGCTGGATGGTGTGGCGACTATGGCGCACCGACAAGCTGCTGCGCAGTGGCGACGCCGTCTGGAGACAACAAGAACAGATCGCAGCGGGACAGCGAACGCTGGCTGCAGTCGACACCATGTCCGGCACTCAGTTCGAGGAATTGGTCGCTGAGTTATGCCGTCGTGACGGCTGCACACAAGTGCGCTCGGTAGGCGGGGCCGGAGACAACGGAGCCGATGTGCTCGGCCGGCTGCCCGACGGCCGGGCCATGGTGATCCAGGGCAAGCGATACGCACCCCACCGGACGATCGCCAGCCGCGAAGTACGCGATCTGCTGGGGGCGAAGGTGCATTTCTCTGCAGATGTGGCCATCTTCGTCGCCACCACACGCTTCAGCCGCCAGGCCGAGGCGTTCGCGGTCGACCACCACATCCTTACCGTGCACCGCGACTTCTTTGGGCTATGGAACAACGGGACATCGCTCCTGTCACTGGCCAAAGTCAACGGACGCGGACAGGGAGAATCCCGCCACCGAGCACGTTGGAAACAGACGTACTCCAAGTGACCAGCCTTTGCCGGGCGCTCTGCGGCATCTAGGGGACAGCACAGTGCACCGGTCCCGCCCACCTTGAGCCGGCGGAGCATGGCAGCAGCCAACAGCCCATCAGCTGCGCTGGCATCAGCCTGGAAGTCGCCGCGCCTCGCCGTCACCATGCCTACTCGCTCTGCCCTCCGGCTGACGGAGCGGGATACTCCTCATCAGAGCTCTTGGCGAGATGCAGGGGCGCAGGCAGGTTGGTGCGCCAGTCCACAGCTCATCCCCCTCTCACACCCCACCAGTGGTATTCCGGGCCATTCCAGACGGGCCAACAACTCCCTGAACCCACATGCAGGGTCTGACAACGCCCCCAAAAACAACGAAGATGCGCTCCGCGACAGCGGAGCACCACAAGAAACCGGACATGCCGTCAGGCATGCCGAGGTGTCACCCAGCCTCGTTCTACTACACCCTGTCGGCCCATCAGGGCCAAGGCCCATCCAGCCCCGGCACACCAAGAGGGGAGGGGAACCGGATAACTGTCTAACAAACCCTTACGACATCACGGCGCCGCAGGCGCCGATACAAAACCAACTCCCTGCCTCGTCAGGGCAGGGAACCTCACCACCCCACAGACACTCACAGCCATGCCGCCAGGCATGACGCCTTCAGACACGTCACAGCGGGGCCGCCAGGCCCCGGGCTCCAACTATCCCTGTTGGCCCGTCAGGGCCAAAAATAGTCAACACACAGTCATGCCGTCAGGCATGACGACATGTCACTTTACGGGCCGTCAGGCCCGTAGTTGGCCGCCAGGCCAACTCAAGAGCCGACAGGCTCTCC